>CAKNJR010000012.1 GCA_930986425.1 uncultured Clostridium sp.
TAAAAAAGCACTAATAAAAATTAGTGCTAGAGTGAACGAAGTTCACTTTTGTTCTTATGCTCTAAACAATTTTTGACAAAATACATTTTTATATTTACAAATTACCTTCGAAATGATAAAATACGACAAGAGTTAATAAAATAATTTCTTGTAAACATAACAAAGATAAATTAGGAGGTAAAAATGAGTACTTCTGGAAGAAGAATGAAAGAAAACAATTCAAGAATAAATAATAATACAAATGGAAAAGAGAAAAAGAAATCAAAGAAAAGCAGAAAAGCTTTAAAAATAGTATTAATAGTAATATTGGTATTAGTAGTAATTATTGCAGCTGTTTTTGCGGCAGGTTATACATATATATATAGCATGTTAGAAGAAATGAACCAAGAAACAATAAACTTAAACGAAGTAAGTATAGATGATGCAGTTGCTGATGAATTAAGTGATTATAGAAACATAGCATTATTTGGAATCGATTCAAGAGAAGATGACTACGGCAGAGGAAATAGAAGTGATTGTATAATTATTGCTTCAGTTAACAAAAAAACAAATGAAGTAAAATTAGTATCTGTTTATAGAGATACATATTTATTGCTTACAGGAAGAAGTTTAGATAAAGTTACACATGCATACTCATATGGCGGAGCAGAGCTTGCTGTAAGTACATTAAATGCAAACTTAGACTTAAATATAGAAGAATATGTAACAGTTAACTTCGATGCTGTAGTAGATGCTGTTGATGCATTAGGTGGAATAAGAATGGAAATAACAAGTGATGAGGTAAAATACATAAATAATTATATCGATGAGAACAATAGAGTAACTGGCCACAATTCTAGCCATATAACAACAGCAGGTACATATAATTTAGATGGAGTGCAAGCTTTAGCATATTCAAGAATACGTTATACAGCAGGAGGAGATTACAAGAGAACAGAGAGAATGAGAGACGTATTAGAAGCAATGCTAAATAAAGCAAAAACTTTAAGCATAAGTGAATTAATAAATTTTGTGAACATAATGCTTCCAAAAATATCTACTAATATATCAAGTAATGATATTATTGGATTGGCACCAGCATTATTAAATCTTAACATATCAGAAAGCAATGGATGGCCTGAAGAAACTCAAGGAGCAACAATAGGCGGAGTATATTATGGTGTGCCAGTAACATTATCAGAAAATGTTACAAAACTACATGAAGAACTATTTGACCAACAAGGCTATACACCTTCAGAAACAGTACAAAATATAAGTGAGCAAATAGTAACTAGAACAGGAATTCAGTAATTATATAAAGCCGATATCTAAAATATAAAAGGAATAAAGACAAAATATATTAATGCTATTAATTAGGGGGGATAATAGTAATGGCAGAAAATGAAGCTGTATTAGTTAGAGACGAAGAAAATGAGGAAATAAAACCAATTATAGTCGTTACAAAAAAGCAAAATATAATTTATCGATTTATAAAAAGGACAATAGACATTTTTGCTGGATTAGTCGGTGTAATACTACTAATTCCTTTAATGATTGTTGTAGAAATAATAAGAATTGCAAAAAAAGAAAATCAAGGACCTCTATTTTATGAACAATTAAGAATTGGAAAAAATGGAAAACAATTTAGAATGTATAAATTCAGGTCAATGTGCATGAATGCAGATGATACATTAAAAGAATATTTAAAAAATAATGAAGAAGCAAGAAAAGAATTTAAAAAATATAAAAAATTAAAAAAAGACCCAAGAATAACTAAAGTTGGAAAAGTATTAAGAGAAACAAGCTTAGATGAATTTCCACAACTAATAAATGTATTATTAGGTAATATGAGCCTAGTAGGACCTAGGCCATATCTCCCTAGAGAAAAAGAAGATATGGGAGAATATTATTCCTCAATAATAAAAGTAAAACCAGGAATAACAGGATACTGGCAAATAAGAGGTAGAAGCAAAACATCATTTAATGATAGATTGAAAATGGATTTGCAATATGTAAATAATTGTAGTCTAAAAAATGACATAAAAATATTATTCAAAACTTTTGCAAAAGTATTCAAAAAAGATGGAGCAATTTAATAATAAAATGAACAAAGAAATAAAAGATAAAAAAGTAGGCAACAGATTTAGAAACAAAGAAGAAAAAAATAAAAAACATAAAAAATTAAAAATATTTGGAATAGTAATTGCGATTATATTAATAATTGTAATTGTGTTAGTTGCACTTGTCTATGGATTTTTAAACTCAAAACTTGGAAAATTACAAATAGAACAAATTACTAATGATTTGAATGAATTAGGAATAAGTGAAGCAAATCAAGATTCAGAGATGAGTAAATATAGAAATATAGCAATATTAGGATTAGACTCAAGATATGATACATACGATTCGGATTATAGAACAGATTGTATAATGGTAGCAAGTATAAATAAAGAAACAAATGAAGTTCAATTGTATTCTATATATAGAGATACCTATGTACAAATGGAACTAGATGGAGAAGTTATATTTGATAAAATAAACCATGCTTATTACAATGGTGTTGAAAATACATTAAAAACAATAAATGAAAACTTAGATTTAAATATAACAGAATATGTAATGGCAGACTTTACAGCAATAGCAGACTTAGTAGATAGCGTGGGTGGAATTGAAATAGATGTAGATAGTGAAGAAATTAATTATATAAATGATTATATAAAAGATGTATCAAGCGTGATAGGAAGAACATCAAGCAATATAACACATACCGGTGTGCAACATCTTGATGGAATTCAAGCAGTATCATATTGCAGAATAAGATACACATCAGGATTAGATTATAAAAGAACAGAAAGAATGAGAGAAGTACTGGGAAAAGTAGTAGATAAAATTAAACAGTCAGACTTAGGAACAATCAATAATTTATTAGATACATTTTTACCTAAAATTAGAACTAATATTACAGTAGATGAAATAAAAGCATTAATTCCAATGGCTTTAAACTTAAAACTTAAAGATTCATTTGGATGGCCATATACAACAGAAGGTGTCTGGATGAGAGGAGATTTCTACGGACCAGCAACTACATTAGAAAGCAATGTGAAAAGATTGCATGAAGAAGTATATGGACAAACAAATTATGTTGTACCAGAAGATATAGTAGAAGTAAGTAATAAAATAATTGAAGAAACAGGAGTACAATAAATCGAAAAACAAAAGGGGATAAAAAATGGCATTTTCATCAACAGTATTTTTATTTGTCTTTCTGCCAGCACTATTGCTAATATATTACTGTAAATTAGTAAAAAGTAATAAAACAAGAAACATCATATTATTAATAGCTAGCTTATTATTTTACGCATATGGAGAGCCAATATACATATTAGTAATGCTCGTATCAATATTAATCAACTATACCATGGGGCTATTAATAAACAAATGCAAAGAAGAAAATAAAAATGCCAAAATTGTATTAATAATAGGAATAATTCTTAATATTGGAATTTTAATAATATTCAAATACTTAAACTTTATATTAGAAAATTTAACATTATTAACAAATAAAGACCTGACAATAGAAAGCATAACTTTGCCATTAGGAATATCTTTCTACACATTTTCAATATTATCATATTTAATAGATGTGTATAAAGGAGAAATAAAAACTAATGAAGGCTTATTAAATATCGCTTTATATATAACATTTTTTCCGAAAATATCGCAAGGACCAATAATAAAATATAGTCAAATGCAAGAAGAAATAAACAATAGAAAATATGTGCAAAAAGATTTTACAGAAGGTGTAATCAGATTTATAATTGGTTTAGCAAAAAAAGTTATAATAGCAAATTATATAGCATTAATTGCAGATAATTGTTTTATGGTAGGAAGCATGTCAACTGCAACAGCATGGCTAGGAGCTATAAGCTATACACTGCAAATATATTTTGACTTTTCAGGATATTCAGATATGGCAATTGGAATAGGAAAAATGTTTGGATTTAATTTGCCAGAAAACTTTGATTATCCATATTCAGCAGGTTCAATAACCGAATTTTGGAGAAAATGGCACATAACACTTGGATTATGGTTTAGAAACTATGTATATATACCTCTTGGCGGAAGTAGAGTAAAAAAGCCAAGGCTAATATTTAATTTACTAGTAGTATGGTTACTTACAGGAATATGGCATGGAGCAAACTGGAATTTTGTAATATGGGGATTAATATATTTTGTACTACTTGCAATAGAAAAACTCACAAACCTACACAAAAATAAAAAATTTACCAAAACAATAGGACATATTTATACATTATTTTTTGTAATAATAGGATGGGTATTTTTCAGAAGTGATAGCATAGAATCAGCAATAAAATACTTAACCGAGATGTTTACAATAGGTAAAAAAGGAATAATAGATGTAACATTCATAGAATATTTAAAACAAGCGTGGTTCGTACTTACGGTAGGAATAATAGCATCTTTCCCTGTAACAAAAGCAATACAAAAAATTATAGAAAAAAAGGAAATAAACAAAACAATTATAAATATAGTAAAATCAGTAGGATTATGTGCAATTTTCATATTATCATTATCAATGTGCATAAGTTCAACATATAGTCCATTTATATATTTTAATTTTTAAAATGAGAAATAAAAGAGGAACTAACATATGCAAAAAGATGAAAAAGTATTGTATGTAGCAACTAGAATTTTTATATTTATACTAATAATCGTATTTTTCTCCGTAATAATAAAATATGGTATAGATAAATATAACAACAATATAGGAACAAAAGAAGAAAAAATAGAATCAATAGCAGATTACATAAGCTGGTTGGATAAAAAAGAGCAAACTATAGAGGACTATTCCTCAAAATATTTAGCAGGATATAATAAAATTATAGAACTTCAAGAAAAATATAAATCAGCAATTAAATGGGACTTGATTAGACTAGAAGATGGAGGAACACCAGTAAACATTGGAAATGGAATGATATCTGAAATAAAGAATAAAAAAGACAATAGCGCAAGAGCGCAAAAATTGATAGAATTTAATAATTACTTAGAAGAAAAAGGAATAAACCTATTATATGTACAAGCACCAAGTAAAACAGACAATGTAACAACAGGTGGAACACTGAATATAAAGAAAGATTATATAAAAGAAAATACAGATAATTTTCTAAAAAAGTTAACAAAAGAAAAAGTTGATGTATTAGACTTAAGACAAGAAATAATAAAAGAAAATTTAAAATCAGAAGAAATATTTTTCAAAACTGACCATCATTGGAAGCCAAAAACAGGAATATGGGCTACAAAAAAGGTTGCAAATAAATTAAATGAATTGTATAATTTTAATATCAATATAGATATGTATAACATAATAAAATATGAAGTAAAAACTATACCAAAGATAGCTTTAGGCTCAGAAGGTAAAAGAGCAACGCTAGCGAAAGTGGAGCTGGAAGATTTTGATATTATACTTCCTAAATTTAAAAATAATTTAAATGTAGAAATACCATCAAAAAATATATGCAAAGAAGGTAGTATAAGCGATACAGCGATTGACTGGACAAGAATCAAAAGGGATTACTATAATACAGAAGTATATGCAGCTTATGGGTATGGCAATCCACCATTAATAAAAGTAAAAAACGACTTGGCAAATGACAGTGATAAGAATATACTAATAATAAAAGATTCTTTTGCAAATGTAGTTTGGCCATATCTGTCATTGGCAATGAATAATACATATGTGCTAGATTTGCGATATTATGGAGAAAGTTTAAAACAATTTATAGCTGAAAATAAGATAGATGCAGTAATAATGTTATATTATCCGGCATCTTTAGAAGACTCTAATATGTTTAATTTTGAATAATAAATATCAATAAAAAGTAAAAACGGGAGCAGAAAATGAAGATATTACTTGTAAATAAGTTCCACTATCTAAAAGGTGGAAGTGAAAAATACTATTTTGATTTAGCAAATTTATTAAAAGAAAATGGACATGAAGTTGCTTTTTTTTCAATGCAAGACGAAAAAAATATAAAGACTGATTGCAAAGAATATTTTGTAGAAAATTCAGATATGAATAGCAAAAACATATTTAAAGCTCTAGATGTAATCTATTCAAAAAAGAATAAAAAAGCAATGGAAAAAGCATTAGATGACTTTAAACCAGATATTGTTCATTTAAATAATTTTCAAAGACAATTATCTGCATCTATAATTAAGCCAATAAAGAAGAGGAATATTCCTATTGTCTTTACTGCACATGACTTGCAAGCTATTTGCCCAGCAATAGTAATGTTGGATAATGAAAAGAATATTTGTGATAAATGCATAAATGGTAAATACATGAATTGTATAAAAGGAAAATGCGTAAAAAATTCCTCATTAAAAAGTTTATTAGGTGCTATTGAAGGAAAATATTATAGAAATAAAAAAATATACACAAAACAAATAGATAAAATAATAACGCCAAGTAAGTACTTCAAAACTATGCTTGTGAAAGATGGAGTAAAAGCAGATAGAGTGGAAATATTACATAATTTTATAGATGTTGATGAATACTCCGCCAAGATAGAAGACGAAGGCTATGCATTTTACTACGGAAGGCTAGCAAAAGAAAAAGGAATTTTTAATTTGCTAAATGCAATAAATAAAGTAAAAAATAAAAAATTACTTATTGCTGGAGAAGGTCCTGATAAAGAAAAGATAGAAAAATACATAATAGAAAATAATTTAAAGCAAAATGTAAAATTATTAGGATATTTGAAAACTAATCAAATAAAAGAATATGTAAGAAAAGCTAGAGTGATTATTGTACCTTCGATTTGTAGAGAAAATTGCCCATACTCTATACTTGAAACATTAGCAATTGGGAGACCTATTATAGGAAGTAACTTAGGGGGAATTCCAGAGTTAGTCGTTAATAATGAGTGTGGATATATATATAATGATGAAAAAACATTAATTGAAAAATTAGAAAAATTATTAAATGATGAAGCTCTAGCAAAAAAAATGGGAGAGAATGCAAAAAAAATAGCCAATGAAAAATTTTCGAAAGATGCTTACTATAGTAAAATAATAACATTGTATGAACAATTAAGAAGAACTAAAAATAAAAAGGAGAGCAAAATCAAGAGTTTCTATGGAAAATAGTAAAAAAAGAGTTGTATGGATTGATCATCTGAAAGTATTTGCTTGCATATTAGTGGTTATAGGTCATTTGATTCAATCATTACAGAAAAGTAATATAGATAATTTTGAGAATATTACGAGTTTTATTAATTGGTTTATATATTTATTTCATATGCCACTGTTTTTTGCAGTGAGTGGGTATGTATATGAAATTAATAAAAAAGATTTTTCTTGGAAAGAATATAAAAGTTTTGCAATAAAAAAAGTAATAAATTTAGGAATTCCATATATAGTTTTTTATTTACTATATGTAATAATAAACATGATATTTGCAGATAGTGTTAATTCACCAAAAGGAATTGAGGAAATAGTAGGAATATTAAATAACCCTATGCCTCCATATTGGTTTTTATATGCATTATTATCAATATTCATATTTGAACCATTAATTGAAAAAATATTAAAAAATAATAAAACAGCTATTACTATTTTATTAGTAAGTTTAAAGATAATATCACTCTTTATAAGTACAAATATATATTTAGTTGATTCATTTTTTGGCAATGCTATTTACTTTTATTTAGGAAGTATAATAAAAGATGTAATAGAAGCATCAAGAAATAAAATACGAGATAGTAGCATATTAAGAAATATTATGATGATAATAGGATATATAATAGGTGCAATCATATACTATATACTTCAAAATAAAATAAATAACTATATATGTGCAATTATTAATTTAATATTTGCAATAAGTGGAACGCTAATTTGTTTTAAAATATTTATAAGTATTAATAAGTTAAAAATATTTGATTATATAAAGAGATATACTTTTCCAATATATTTATTACATACCATTTTTGCAGCAGGATTTAGAATAATCTTAATACAACTGGGGATAAGTAATTATTTTATTCACTTTATTATAGGATTATTTGCAAGCATTGCAATTCCAATAATAATTGCAAAGATATGCGAGAAGACAAAATACTTAAATTTCTTCTTTTATCCATATAAAACGATAAAAGAATTGAAAAATAAAAGCATTTAAATTATATATTATATAAAAAGGAGCGATTGAAAATGTCAAATAGAAAGCTAAATGGAACAGTTATAGTTACATACAGATGTAATGCAAGATGCAATATGTGTAGTAGATTTAAAAGACCATCAAAACCAGATGAAGAAATTAGCTTAGAAACAATAAAAAAATTGCCAAAGATGTATTTTACAAATATAACTGGTGGAGAGCCTTTTATTAGAGAAGATTTAAAAGATATAGTTAGAGAATTATACAAAAAATCAGATAGAATAGTAATATCAACAAATGGATTTTTTACTGATAGAATCATAGACTTATGCAAAGAATTCCCTAATGTAGGTATTAGAATATCAATTGAAGGATTAGAAGAAACAAACAATAAAATAAGAGGTTTGCAAGATGGATTCAATAGAGGATACTCAACACTAAAAAAATTAGTTGAAATGAAGCACCCTGATGTAGGTTTCGGAATGACAGTACAAGATGCAAATGCTAAAGATTTAGTTCCATTATATAAACTATCAGATGAACTAAATATGGAATTTGCAACAGCTTCTTTACATAACTCATTCTACTTCGTAGAAAACAAAAACATAATTCATGATAGATTAATGGTTGCAGAACAATTTGAAAACTTAATAAATGAATTATTAAACTCAAATCAACCTAAAAAATGGTTTAGAGCTTACTTTAACCATGGACTAATAAATTACATATTTGGACAAAAGAGATTACTTCCATGTGATATGGCATTTGATACATTTTTTATAGACCCATATGGAGACGTAATGCCATGTAACGGAACAAAAGAAAAAGAAGTTATGGGAAATCTTAATGAACAAACTTGGGACGAGCTATGGAACAGTGAGCAAGCAGAAAAAGTAAGAAATAAAGTTAGACATTGTGATAGACAATGTTGGATGATAGGTTCAGTAAGCCCTGCAATGCATAAATACATTTGGAAACCAGCTTGGTGGGTTATAAGACATAAATTCTTTAGATTTTTCAAAAAGAAAAAATACTCAATGTATGAAAATAAGATAGTACAAGATTACAAGGATGGAAAAGTAACAAAAGAAGAACTGGACAAATGTTCAACATGTGATTTAAGTTGTCCTGTTAATGATGGACTTTCTGATACTTCAAGAGAAATATTAAAAGAAATGTCTGGTGAGGAATTTGTTAATCAAGATATAAAGAAGCAGTTGGAGAAGAAATAATATGGACTTGACAATGATAGTATTTTTAATAATATTTTTAGCAATAATTTTATATAAAGCTAAAATTGGAAAGAACATAAATAATAGTTTCTTTGAAAAAGAACAATCCAAAGTAATAAAAGGAATATGTTGCATTATCGTTTTTTTAGTCCATGTTCCTAAAGAACATGGAAACGCTATACAAGATGCTATCGGTAGTTTTGGATATATTTGTGTTACAATATTCTTTCTACTATCAGCATATGGTCTAAAATATAGTATAAACAACAAGAAAGATTACTTAAAGCATTTTTTTAGAAATAGAATTATATCTATATATATACCATTTGTGATTGCAAACACATTATGGCAATTACTTGGATTTGAAGACGGAATAGATATTTGGGCTATAATTGGAATCGATAGTTTTTCGTTTATAGGAGAGCTAATAATTTTCTATTTATTATTTTATATAATTTACAAAAATATAGACAATAAAAAAGCGGACTTTATAATGATAGGAGCAACTTTAGTTATTTCAATAGTATCATACGTTTTTCAAATAGGGTGGTTTGTAGAATGTTTGGGATTCGCTTATGGAATAATTTTTTATAACTTAGAAGAAAGAATAAACAATTATTTTAATAAGTCATATTTAAAAAAGGTACTCTCTTTATGTATAATAAGTTTGATTTTAGGAACTGTTTATATTAGACTAAAAAATATTATAATATTAAATTATATTTTTAAAATTTTATTAGGAATTTCTATTGTTGGCTTCCTAATTTGCCTATTCAAAAAAGTAAAACTAAATAATAAAATATTAACTTTTTTAGGAAATATTAGTTTTGAAATATACTTATTACATGAAATAATAATGAAAATTTTAATTGGATTAAATATCTCTTCAGGTTGCTATATAGTAACATCATTATTGTTAACTATTATTTTGGCTTGTATTATGAATTACATAGACATGAAAATAACAAAAGCAATAAAATATAATAAAAGATAGGAATAAAATTATGAAAATAGCAATGATAGGGCATAAACGTATACCATCTAGAGAAGGTGGCGTAGAAGTCGTAGTTGAAGAATTGGCTACGAGACTTGTAAAAGATGGTTATCAAGTAGATGTCTATAATAGAAAAGGAAAAAATGTTCAAGACAAAAAAGCAGATAAAGAAAAAAAGAAGCTAAAAGAGTATAAAGGCGTAAGAATAATAACAATACCAACAATAAATAAGAAAGGTATTGATGCACTTCTATATAGTATTTTAGCCACGATTAGAGCTCTATTTGGACATTATGATGTTATACATTATCATGCGGAAGGTCCATGTGCAATGTTATGGCTACCACATTTTTTTAGAATATACACTATTGCAACGATACATGGATTGGATTGGCAACGTTCAAAATGGAACGGCTTAGGTGCAAAATATATAAAATTCGGGGAAAAGATTGCTGCAAAATATGCTGATGAGATAATTGTATTGTCAAAAGATGTTCAAAAATATTTTAAAGAATCATATAATAGAAGTACTAATTTTATTCCAAACGGAGTCAATAAAGCAACTATAAGAGAACCTGAAATTATAAAGGAAAAGTATGGACTTGAAAAAGATAGTTATATTTTATTTTTAGCAAGAATAGTACCGGAGAAGGGATTGCATTATTTAATTGATGCATATAAGCAGATAGAAACTGATAAAAAACTGGTTATTGCAGGAGGAGCAAGTCATTCAAACAATTATCTAAAAAAAATAAAAGCAATGATAAAAGATAACCCCAATATAATAATGACTGGATTTGTACAAGGAAAATTACTTGAAGAACTTTATAGTAATTGCTATTTATACTGTTTGCCAAGCGATATTGAAGGAATGCCTTTATCCTTATTAGAAGCTATGAGCTATGGATGTGAATGTTTAGTAAGCAATATAGAAGAAAATATTAATGTGGTTAATGGATATGGATTCAGCTTTAAAAAGGCAAATGTAAAAGATTTGAAAGAAGTAATGGAAAAAATGTTGAACAATAGTAATAGGAAAAAAGAAGAAATATCAAATTATGTCATAAGAAAATATAGTTGGGAAAAAAATGTAAAAGAATCGGAAACATTATACAATAAAAGCATAAGAAAAAGGAGATAAAGAATATAATGGTAGGAAATAAACTTGAAAAGAAATATGCTATAATTTATATTATTATTGTATATGTACTAATTTTTCAAAATTTTTTACAAAAGTATGTAAGTATTTTTCAATATACCGATGAAATGATAGCTCTGATTGGAATATTGTATTATATTGGAAATTTAATAAAGAATAAAAAAATAAAAAAAAGTGATATAATTATAATTATATCTTTAATATTGCTAACTATAATTGGTTTTTATTCAAATTTCACATATAAATATCAAGACATAGGAAGTGCTGCCAAAGACTGGTTTCTAGTTATGAAATTTTTCTTTGTGTATTTATCAGCAAAGACCATATCTTCCAAAATCGATATCAAGATTAATAGAAAACTTATTTATAATTCTATGAAGATAATTGTAATTATATTATCTATTTTTACGATATTAAATTATATTTTTAAATTATACCCTAGCGAAGTCAGATATGGAATAATGTCGAACAAGCTGTTTTATGAACATCCTACGTATTTAGCCGCTGTATGTATAGCATTAATAGCGAATATTATTCTATTTTCAAATAAAATAATAAATAAATATATAATAATATGTTTAATTTTATTAATTACGACCCTAAGATCTAAAGCAATTGCAGCATCTATTGTAATAATATTGTTAGTTAGTTACATCAATATTAGAAATAAAAAAATATCTTTAATCAAGTTGATGATTGTTGGAATAATAGCTATTATGGTAGCATGGTCACAAATAGAATATTACTTTATTGATATAGAAGGTTCTCCAAGAAGAGTGCTAATGGAGACATCTGTAACAATTGCTAACGACTATTGTCCTATTGGTACAGGATTTGGAACGTATGGTTCTTACACTTCAGGAGAAAACTATTCGCCTGTATATGAAATATATGGAATAAACAAAGTAGACGGAATAATGCGAGGCAGAGCATATTATTTGTCGGACACATTTTGGCCTATGATAATGGGACAATTTGGATTTTTAGGAACAGCTATTTATATTGTTTGCCTTACAATGATTTTTATTAATATTCAAAAATCATATGAAAATGGTAAGAATATATATATATCAAAAATCATTGCTTTAGTATATTTAGTAATTTCAAGTGTTGCTGAAGCTACATTTGTAAATCCAATATCTATACCTTTAGCATTAATACTAGGATTAGAATTAAATCAATCAAACAATAACATGAATAATTAAGAAAAAAGGAGAAGAAATGAAGATTTTAAATTTGTTGGAAACAGGACAAGCAGGAGGAATTGAAGTCTTATGCAAAAATATAGTTTTAAATTCAAAACAGGATAATAGAATATGCTTTCTTCAAAAGAAAGGAGAAATATATGAAGAGCTAAAAAGAAAAAATGCAAAAATATTTTCAACGGCAGAATTGAAGAAAAATATTTTTAAGATAGTAAGAAGACTAGAAGAGTATTGTAAAAGTGAAAAAATAGAAATAGTCATACTTCATCATGAAGGGATTTTTTGTGAGATAGTGTATTTATTATTAATGCATATACTAAAAAATGTTAAGTTTATTAGATATAGACATAGTAGCTTTGATGAATACGCTTATGAAAATTGTGGCAATATTTTAAAAAAATATATAGCAAAAAAAATAACAGAAAGAACATTAAATAAATCGAATTTGATCATATTTGTTTCAGAGGCAGTAAAGGAAAGTTTTAACAACAATTTTAAAATACAAACGAAGCAAGAAGTTATATATAATGGAATCCCAAAGGAATTTTTTGAAAATTATAGTAAAAAGAAGAACTATAATAGGATAAACATAACATTTGTAGGAAGATTAACAAAAGTTAAAGGCTTAAATTTATTAATAGAAGCTTTTAATGAAGTTCATAAAAAAATAAAAGATATAAAATTGACAATTACAGGTGAAGGTGAAGAAAAAGAAGAACTAAGAAAGGAAGTTGAATACTTAAATCTAGATAATTGTATAGAATTTACAGGAAGAATGGAAAATGTAATTCCAGTACTTAATGAAACAGATATATTTGTTTACCCATCTATATGTGAAGAAGCTTTTGGAATATCTGTTATTGAAGCGATGGCTAGGGGGTGTATTCCTATTACATTTAATAAAGGTGGCTTAGTAGAAATAATACATGATAATATAAATGGCTTTATAGCAAAAGAACAAACTACTGAAGAATTAGCAAAAAAAATAATAAATGTAATTGAAATAATAAAAAATAAACCGAAAAGGGCAACTGAAATTTCAAAAAATGCTATTAAAACGTCAAAAAGGTTTTCAATAGAAAATACGATAAAGAATATAGATGAATCAATGGAAAATCTAATTAAGGAGGAATAATGATACGTATTTTACAAATAGGGATGTCTTCAAATCCGGGTGGAGTAGAAAATTTTATAATGAATATATATAGAAATATAGATAGAAGCAAAGTTCAATTTGATTTTCTTGTTGACCACAATTTAAAAAATGTAGCATATGAAGATGAAATAATTGCTTTAGGAGGACATATTTATAGAGAATACTACAGAAGAAAAGAATTATTTATAGAAGGTAGAAAAAGTTTGAAAAGCTTTTTCAAAGAACATCAAGACATAGTAGGAGTGCACTTCCATGCTAATACAATAAATCCAATGTTTAAAGTCGTAGAAGTAGCTTACAAACAAGGATTGCCAATTAGAATAATTCATTCACATAATACTAACTACATGACAAAAATGAGTATTAAAGATAAGGCTTATGAAATATTGGAAAAGAGACGTTTAGATAAAATATCTACCCACTTATTGGCTTGCTCTTATGAAGCTGGAAGATGGATGTTTAATAACAAAGATTTTGAAGTAATAAAGAATGGAATAAATGTGAAAGAATTTAAACCTAATGTAGAGATAAGGAAGAAGATAAGAAAGCAGTTTAACATAAATAACAATATAGTAATAGGACATGTTGGAAGAATGAATTATCAAAAAAATTCATTATTTCTTATAGATATATTTAATGAATTACATAAAATAAATAGCAATATTGTATTATTATATATAGGTGATGGAGATTTAAAAGAAAAAGTTATCAATAAGATAAAAGAGAATCATCTTGAAGGGAGCGTTATATTAATAGGAGCAAAGGATAATATAAAAGAATTTTATCAAGCGATGGATTATTTTATACTTCCATCAAAATTTGAAGGACTACCAGTTTCTTTATTAGAAGCTCAAGCAAGTGGATTAAATTGTTATGTCTCAAATGCAGTTAGTCGAGAGGCTAATATTACAGGATTAGTGGATTTTTTTAATTCGAAAAATACAGCAAAAGAATGGGCTCTTAAAATAAACTACGACATAAACAATAAAAAGATAATAAATGAAAATATAATCAAACAAAAATTCGAAGATAGTGGATATAATATAATCAGTTCAGCCAAAAAACTAGAAAAAATATATTTGATGGAAGAATAAAAGGAGATAACCATGAAAGACAAAATAGGTGTAGTAATTGTTACGTATAATAGATTGGAAAAATTAAAAATAGCATTGAAAAAATTCGAAAATCAAACTAAAAAGCAAGCATATATATTGGTTGTAAACAATGCTAGTAATGATGGCACGCTAGAATATTTAAATGACTGGAAAAAAAATAAGAGCGCATATAATAAATTTGTTATTAATTTAAAAGAAAATACAGGAGGAAGTGGTGGATTCTATAATGGCTTAAAAAAAGCTATTGAATTAGATGCTGACTGGATATGGGTTTCAGATGATGATGCTTATCCGAAAGAAAATGCTATCGAAAAAGCAGAAGAATTTTTAAAAAAATTTGACAATAAAGAGAAACTTTCTGCTTTCTGTGCTAAAGTAATTAATAATGGCAAAATCGATTACTTTCATAGAAAAACAGTTAAATATAATTTAACGCAAATAAAAACTTTTCCAACAAAAGAAGCAGATTATAAAAAAGAATTCTTTGAAATCGACAGATTTTCATATGTAGGGGCTATACTTAATAAAGATATATTAAAGAAAGCAGGATTAACTAATAAGGATTACTTTATTTATTATGATGACACAGAACATTCATATAGAATGAAAAAATATGGAGATATACTTGTTGTTCCCAATATAGTAGTTGAGCATAATGTAAAAAATGGAAATGCACAAGACTGGAAAATATACTATTATATAAGAAATAAACTAATTTATTATAAAACAATCTCCCAAAAATATTATTATTTTGAACTAATAAAAATTAAATTTAAACAAATAGTAAAAAAAATATTGCATTATAAAATGCAAAATTATAAATTAATAAATGATGCAGTTAAGGATGCTAAAACTGGTAATTTAGGAAAAAGTAAAGTTTATTATCCTGGATGGACATTTAACAAAAGAGGTAAATAAAATTAGGAGCAGAAAATGGAAAAGAAAAGTGTAAAGAAAAATTATTTATATAATGTTACTTATCAAATTCTATTAATAATATTACCTTTACTAACAGCACCATATATATCAAGAGTATTAGGTGCTGAAAGCATAGGTATTTATAGTTATGCTCTTTCAATTTCAGCATACTTTATTACATTTGGGTCTTTGGGGGTTGACTTATATGCACAAAGAGAAATTGCTTATTATCAAGATGATAAAAAGAATTATAGTAGGACATTCTGGGAAATTACAATTCTAAGAGCTGTTACGATGTCAATATCCATTTTTATTTTTTATTTTACATTTGCAAGTAATGGAGAATACCAGGTTTTCTATAAAATATTGTTAATTGAGTTAATTGGAAAATGCTTTGACATTAGCTGGTTTTTTAAAGGTGTAGAGGACTTTAAAAAAATTGTACTAAGAAATTTAGTAATAAAAATTTTGAGCATTATAGCAATTTTCACATTAGTAAAAACACCAGATGATTTGAATTTGTATTTTTGGATATATGTATTGTCTGTTATTTTAGGAAATTTATCTTTATGGCTATACTTACCTAAATATGTATGCAAAGTAGAGATACAAAGTTTAAAAATTTTTAGACATCTTAAACCAACAATAAGTTTGTTTATACCACAGATAGCAATACAAGTGTATACTTTATTGGACAAGACTATGATAGGAGCTATCTATGAAGATAAATCAGAAGTGGGATATTATGAACAAGGTCAGAAAATTATAAATATGCTATTAACAGTAATCACTTCTCTTGGAACTGTGATGTTGCCTAGAATTGCAAACTTCTTTGCTAACAATAAAAAGAATGAAGTAAAATCATATATGGAAAAATCATTTAACTTTGTATTTTTACTAGCTTTTCCTATGATTTTTGGCATTATTGCTGTTGCTGAAGATTTCGTTCCAATATTCTTTGGACCAGGATATGATAAAGTTGCAATTTTAATGAGTGTAATTTCTCCAATCCTTCTATTCATTGGAATGAGCAATGTAATAGGAACACAATACTTATTGCCTACAAAAAGGCAAAAAGAATATACAATTTCCGTTGTAATAGGCTCAATTGTCAACATTTGTATCAATGGATGCCTAATATGGAATTACGGAGCACTAGGAGCATCAATAGGAACAGTAGTTGCAGAATTTACGGTTACTTTAGTTCAAATAATAATTGTAAGAAAAGAATTTGAATTTAAAAAAATATTTAAGCTTGCTATAAATTATATAATTGCATCGATCATAATGTTTATTGTATGTAAAATAGTGAGTGTAATACCATTAAATGAAATTATATCATTAATAATACAAGTATTATCCGGAATTGCAACTTATGGTTTAATATTAATAATACTAAAAGAAAAATTTGTATTAAATATTTTGAGACAACTAAAAGAAAAAATAAAGGATAGGAGATAAAAAATGGGTAAAAAAATAGCAACAATAACTTATCATGCTTCATATAATTATGGCTCTAATTTACAGGCTTTTGCACTTCAAGAAAAAGTTAAAATGATGATACCAAATTGTCAATATTCAATAATAAATCTTAGAACGCCTATACAAAAAAATATGTATAAAAACATTTTTGAATTGCCAGGCTTGAAAAACAAGGTAAAAAGGATAATGTTCCTTTATAGAAAAAAAGAATTTATGAAAAAGCAAGAATATTTTGAAGATTTTATTATTAATAAGCTTAACGTTACTGATGAATATTCTAGTTTAGAGGAATTGAATAAAGCAAAATTTGATTATGATTATTACATAAGCGGAAGTGACCAAGTTTGGAATTTAAGAGCATACGATTTTGATTGGGCTAACTACCTTGAATTTGTAAAGAAAGGAAAAAGAATTTCTTATGCAGCTAGCATTGGACCGATTAATTATAAGTTTTCAGATGAAGAGAGGAAAAGAATAAAACAAGATATAGAGAAATATTCTAATATTTCAGTTAGAGAAAAAAGTACTGCTGATAAAATAAAAGAAATAACAGGATTAGATTCATTAATAAATATTGATCCAACATTGTTATTAACAAAAGATGAGTGGAATACACTAATTCCAACAGATGATGAAAAAACAAAATTAGGAAAATATATTCTATTCTATGACCTAAAGAATAAAGAAGAAGATTGGCAAATGGTGAAATATATTTCAGAAAATTTAAAATTACCAGTAATTATCACAAAATTACCTGCAAAATATCTATATAAATATAATTTTAAAATGAAACTAGATGTTGGACCAGTTCAATTTATTAACTTAATAAAAAATGCAGATTTAGTGATATCATCTTCTTTTCATGGAACAGTATTTTCTATTTTATTTGAAAAAAAGTTCTTATCAATTAACGGAATGGAAGATTTAAGAATAAAAGACTTATTAGAATTAGCCAAACTAGAAAATCAAGCTATAGATGTTCATAATTATAGAGAAAAATTAAACAATATAAATACAATAGATTTTTCACCATATAGAGAAAACATAAAAAAAGAAATTAGAAAAGCAGAATTATATCTAAAAGATGCACTGGAAATAGGAGAATAAGGTAATGATATGTGAAAAAGAAAAATGTACAGGTTGCTTCGCTTGTTATAATATATGTCCACATAATGCAATAGAAATGAAAGAAGACGAGTTTGGAGCAACTTATCCAGAGATTATTAAAGAAAAATGTGTTAACTGTAAATTGTGCCAAAAGGTTTGTCCACAGCTAAAAGAAATTAAATATAATACTCCGCAAAAGGCATTTGCAATGTATAGTAAAAATGGAAAAATTAGAGAAGAAAGTACCTCAGGAGGTGCAGCCACACTTTTTTATACATCAATATTAAATGATAATGGTGTAATTTATGGAGCAGATAATATTAATTGTGAAGGAAAATTTAACTTTATTAGAATTACAAATAAAGAGCAATTAAAAAGGGTTAAGGGGTCAAAATATGTACATTGCTATATCAACAATAATTATCTAAAGGTAAAGGAAGATTTAGAAAAAGGAAAGAAAGTATTATTTATTGGTACGCCTTGTCAAGTATCAGGACTAAAAGAATTTTTAATAAAATCTTATGATAATTTATATTTAATTGACTTAATATGTCATGGTGCTCCAACACAGAAATTTCTTCATGAGCAAATTAAATTGCTTAAACTTAAAGAAAAAAGTATAAAAAAAATAACTTTTAGAAATTCATCTGGATATAAGTTGAGCATATATAATGAAAATAATAAATTAATATATGATGAATACAGCGATGGAGTCCCATATTGCAGAGAATTTTTAAAAGGGACAATCTTTAGAGAGAATTGCTATAATTGTAAATATGCTAGAATTGAAAGGATTTCAGATATAACTATAGGAGACTTTTGGGGATTAGAAAAAACGGCAAAGATATATGATGATGAAAAGAAGCGGGATTAATTTAATACTTATAAATACTTCAAAAGGTATGCAGTTATTTAATAGTACAAAGAATGAGATGGTCTTAGAGGAAAGGACTATTGAAGAAGCTAGAAAAGGAAACGGACAACTAAATAAACCCAGTGATAAAATAAATGAGAATATAAAAATTAGAGAAGATTTTATAAAATATGGATATAAGAGAGCCATGAATAATCAAAAAAAATTAAAAGATATATTTAGAGAATCAAAAGTATATTATTTTTTAAGAAGTATAAAACATTATATTAAAAAATAGAAATATTACTATTATGAGAAAGGATTTTGAATATGAAATATGACTATTTAATAGTTGGAGCAGGTTTATTTGGAGCAATATTTGCTTATGAGGCAACTAAAAAAGGAAAAAAATGCTTGGTAGTAGAAAAACGTTCACATATAGGAGGAAATATTTATACTGAAAATATAGAAAACATTAATGTACATAAATATGGTGCACATATCTTCCACACTAGTAATAGAAAAGTCTGGGATTATATTAATCAATTTGCAGAATTTAATCGATATACGAATTCTCCAGTAGCTAGATATAAAAATGAATTATATAATATGCCATTTAATATGAATACGTTTAATAAACTATGGGGAGTAATAACACCAGATGAAGCAAAAACAAAAATAGAACAAGAAAAAAAAGAAGCAGGAATCACTGAACCACAAAATTTAGAAGAACAAGCTATTAGTTTAGTTGGAAAAACAATATATGAAAAGCTTGTAAAAGGTTACACAGAAAAACAATGGGGAAAAAAGGCAACAGAATTACCATCTTTTATTATTAAGAGACTGCCTGTAAGATTTATATATGACAATAATTATTTTAATGATGATTATCAAGGTATTCCAATAGGAGGATATACTCAAATTATAGAAAAAATGCTAGACGGGATAGAAGTAAGATTGAATATAGATTTTCTAGAGTATAGAAAAGAATTAGAAAATATTGCAGATAAAATTATTTATACTGGACAAATTGATAAATATTATGATTATTGCTTTGGTGAACTTGAGTATAGAAGTTTAAGATTTGAAACAGAAGTATTAGATAAAGATAATTATCAAGGCAATGCAGTAGTAAATTATACAGAATACGAAGTTCCATATACAAGAATAATAGAGCATAAGCATTTTGAAAAAATAAAGAACAGGGAAAAGACAATTATTACTAGAGAATATCCAGATAAATGGGACAAAATTAAAGAACCATATTACCCTGTAAATGATGAAAAAAATAATCAATTATATGAAAAATATAAAAAACTTGCAAATCAAAATAATAAAGTTATTTTCTGTGGTAGATTAGGAGAATATAAATATTATGATATGGATAAGGTTATAGATAGGGCTTTGGAAAGTGTAAATGAAATATGCTAATATTACAAAATATTAATATATTTGTAATATTAATAAAATATAAAAATGATATTATATAAAATATAGAAAAATGGAGAGAAAATGTTACCAAGAAAAAAGATAAAAGCAAAGTTATTTATTATAATATCAATATTATTAGTTATATATATACTCAGTTTATACTTCTTTAAATCGAATAATAATTATAAAAATAGTTCAGAGACGCAATTAAGAGAAATTATAAGACAAGCTGATTTGATTAGTAGAAGTGAAAATAATGAAGGAATAACATATTATGTATCAATAGAAGGGACTTCAACGGAAGGAACAAGCATAAATGAGCCTATGTCACTAGAAATGGCAAATACTAAGACATATTATGGAGGAGATAGAGTTCTATTTAAAAGAGGAGAAACCTTTTATGGAGTAGTAAAGTTCGATGTTGATGCGAATGAAAATAATATGTTCTACATTGGAAGCTATGGTGATGAAAAATTGGAAAAACCTATTATTTCAGGTGCAATGGTATTACAAAATTTGAATGCATGGGAAAAAGAGGAAGATCTTCTGTATAAGTTAGATTTAACTAATGAAAAAAATTTCACTGGACTTATAGACCCTAGTTGGGACAAATATAATGTTGGTACTTTACAAGGCGAAAATGGAGTTATCTATGGAAATAAGAAAAAAGATATTTCGTCTCTAAATGAGGAAAATGACTTTTGTGTTAAAGATAATTGGTTATATGTAAAGTGCCAAAACAATCCTATAGATGAATATGGGCATATAAAAATTACATTGAGAAATGATTTAATAAAAATAACTAATAATACAATACTAGATGGATTGATTGTCGAAAATACCGGCGCACATGGAATAGCAGGAGCGACTTTTAATGTCTATATTAAGAACTGCGTTATACAAAATATAGGAGGTTCATATATTAATGATGATGGAAATCGATATGGTAATGGAATAGAATTTTGGAATGCATCAAATAATACAGTGGTTGAAAATTGCATATTTAGAAATATATATGACGCAGGATATACATTACAGGGAGATTCTGTAAAAAGCGGATTTTATAATAGTATATGCCAAAATAATATATTTATTAATTGCACATATCCAATAGAAATATTTTGCCATAATTCTTTAAATATAGATAATTGTGAATTTGAAAATAATAAAGTAAATAACAATATTATTATTAATCAAGGACAAGGTTTTGGATATGAAACAAGACCTGACAAATTCCAACCTGCAAATTTAGTTACTTGGATTTTACCATATCCAGAGACAAAATTTGAATACACAAATAACAAAATATATAATAGTAGAGCATTATACTACAAAGGAGTAAATGCAGCAGAAGATATGTATTCAAAATGCATTCATTCAAATAATAATTTGTATTATATTACTGATAATACCAATTATTTTTTAGATGTAAATAAATATCAGGATTTAGAATATTTACATAGCCAAGGATTAGATTTAAACTCCACCTTCAACTACTTATCAGACGCAGAAATCAATGAAATATCAAATCCAAATATATTAAATTCAAATGACTATGAAGAAATCAAAGCATACTATGATAACTTTGATATCAAATACAGAAATAGTCAATGGAAAGAAGCAGTATTAACTGAATTAGAAACAATAATAAATCAAGAAGATTATGCTGTAATACTACAAAATGCAGAGATTGAAGCTTCATACGAAGAACTAAAAAATGCCATAGATAATTTAACAAAAAATGTTGACACAATAACTGTGGATAATGTATCATATAGTCATGAGTGTCTATACAAATTTATAGGAAAAATAGTAGATGAGTATTATAACAATAAATCACTAGATATAGCTGAAAACATAATAATTGAATTGATAGAAGAACTAGACAAATTATCAGAACAATATAAAGAAATATACTCATATTACATTACAGAAGATAATGTTGAAATAGAAACTGTAAAAAACAAAATAAATGACACAATTGACAAATATAATAACAACTTAGACTTAGATATAGCTAGTCTAGAAAGTATAATAACAACTTCAAAGAACATTTACAACAATTATATAACAACAGATAATATATATGAAAATCTACTTAATAAAAACAGAATAATATATATTACAAACATAGTAGATAATATAATTGACAATAAGATAAATAAATTTGTCGAAGATGAAAAATCTAAAATACGAGTTGAATTTAATCAAGACATAGATGAACCAACAAATGAAAATATTACTGCAACATTAATTGTTGGAAACAATACCACAATAATAAATAATGGAGAAAGTAATACATATACATTTTACGAAAATGGTACATTTAATTTTGAATTAGAAATAAAAGGTGTCAAATTCACAGTTGCAATTACAATTGCCAACATAAATAAAGAATATAAAATAGAAAACGGATATATTAGTAATATTTCAAAGAATACTTTAGCTGAAACATTAAGTAATGAGCTTAATATATCTAATTATAAAATAACGCATAATGGAAAAGAACTAAATCTAAGCAAAGAGGTAATTTCGACAGGAGACATCCTAACTTATGATAACAAAGAATATACATTAATAGTTAGCGGTGATATAAATAAAGATGGAGATTGTGGAATACATGATTTAGTAAGCTTTAGAAAATACTTATTAGAATATTCTACATATGATAATTTAGAAGAAATGGCAGCAGATACAAATCAAGATAATAGTTTAGATATAAAAGACCTAGTTGGTATAAGGAAAATAATATTGAATTAAAGGAGCAAGCATATGAAAAAGGTAAATTTAAAATTTATTGTAAGTTTAATTATACTACTATTAGTTATCTCGTTAACTTCAATAACAAAAGCTGCAAATGGTTCACTAACAGTAAGAATTACACCAGATGCATCAAAAGCCATTACAGATAAAGAAGTATATGTAACATTAAGTTTAACAGATTTTAATAATGTAGAAACAACTTGGCCAATGGCTGGACAAGGAACATTAGAGTATGACGAAACAATATTTGAAAAAGTCAGTATTGAAGGACTAAATGGTTGGTCTGCAAGTATGAATCAATCAGGAGTAATTTTACTTGACACTGCAAGTGTAACAGACGGTGATGAAATAGCTAAAATTACATTAACAATAAAAGACAGTGCAACTACATTTAGCACAGAAATAAATGTCAACTCATTTAACCTAACAAATGGTGATGATGGCGAAGGTAATGAAAATGTTAATGTTGAAAACATGAATTTAACAGCTAGAGTAACAGTAAATGACCAAAGTGGAAGTGATGATAACACTGAAACTCCTGGAACAGGAACAGAAAATCCAGGTGATAATGAAAATTCGGGAACAACAGAACCACCAACAGATAACGAAAATAATCCAACAGATGACAGTCAAAACAATAATCAAGGCAATAATAATGAAAATAACAATCAGGAAAATAATAATAATTCAAATAACAATGGTAATAGTGATGATGGTAAAGAAGAGCCTAATACCATAGAAAAAGTAGAAGATTTAACTGTTGCCAAAGATAAATTACCACAAACAGGAACAAGCTATGTAATATTCGGTGTGATAGCATTAGTATTAATGATTGGAATAATAGCTTTTATAAGATATAAGAAATTTTATGACTAATAATTAAGAGGGGTTAATAAATGGAAGAGGAAATAGATTTAAAAAGTATAATACAATCGTTCTGGGAAAGAAAAATTGGAATGATTATAATAGTCCTAATATCTTTAATATTAGGATATATATATACAATGTATTTTGTAAATCCAGTATATACAGCAACATCAACAGCAATATTGGCAAATAATACAGAGACATCAGATGGTCAAAATGGAGGAGTTACACAAAGTGAAGTAACATTAAACAACTCACTACTATCTACATATAGAGGGATTGCAACTAGCGACTCAGTAGTTAACACTGTAATAAGCAATTTGGGATTAAATATATCAGCTGGAGAATTAAAAAATCAAATAAGTGTTACATCTGCAACAAACACACAAATAATTCAAATTTCGGTAGAAAATGCAGATGCAAGTTTAGCTGCAAGAATAGCAAATGAACTAAGACAAGTTTTTACTGAAAGAGTTGCTGAAATATATGACATGGAAAATATAAAACCATTAGATGATGCTCAAGTTCCAACAGCACCTAGTAATATAAATCATGTAAAAGATTTGTTGATATTCCTTGCAGGTGGAATAGTAGTAGCTATAATCTATGTAGTACTAGCAAATCTTTTAGATAACACTGTAAAAAATAGTAATGATATAGAAAAAGCAATAGGAATAAATGTTATTGCAGAAATACCAGTTTATGAATTTGGTAGAGGGAGGAAAAGATAAATGAAAAAGGAAATAATCACTCAATCAGACCCAAAATCCCCAATATCAGAGGTATTTAGAGCATTAAGAACTAATATTCAATTTATGAATAGGTCGGCAGATTGTCAAACCATTCTTATTACAAGTACTGTACAAGCAGAAGGAAAAAGCTGGATATCTGCAAATTTGGCTACAACATTTGCACAATCTGGAAGTAAAACTTTAATTATTGATGCAGATATGAGAAAACCAAGACAACATAAAATTTTTCAAATAAATAATGTTCCAGGACTATCTAATTACCTTTCTGAAATAAATGAAATGGGTAGAAGACAAAAAATAGATGGAATGGACTGTGTTAAACCAACAGAAGTAGAAAATTTATATTTATTACCCGCAGGAAATATACCACCAAATCCATCTGAGTTATTAATGTCAGATAAGATAGTAGAATTAATAGATGAAGTAACTAAAAATTTTGATGTAGTTTTATTTGATGGAGCACCATGTTTGCTAGTTACTGATTCAACAATCATATCTAGATTAGTAGAAAGCACAATTTTAGTTACAAGCTATAAATATACAAAAATAGATGACTTAAAAGAAGCAAAAAAACGTATAAAAAGAGTTGGTGGAAATATAGCAGGAGTAGTATTAAATAGAGTGGAAATTTCAAATAAAAAATATGAAGAAAAATATTACTATGCAAGCTCAAATACGCCAGCATTAAAAGTAGAAAAGAATACAAAACGTGCAAGTAAGAATTACGAAAAGTATAGAAGCAAAGCTGATGAAGAGATAGAAAGTAGCATTGACTTGAAAGCAGAGAAATTATCTGAAAAAGTAAATAAAGTAAAAACTGAGACAAAAGTGGAAAGAAAACCAGAAGCAAAACAGGAAGAAAATGTTAATAAATATATTAATGACAGAATAGAAGACACACAAAGACAAATAGAAGATGAAATAAGAAATACAAAATTTAAGTCAAAAGTAGAAGTACCATCAGATAAAGCAAAGGAAATACTAGAGAGTATAAAAAAATATAAATAATTAATAGTATTTCAAACTGTAAATATTGATAATTGAAAGGATATACAATAAATGATAGACGTTCATTCTCATATATTACCAAGCATAGATGATGGCTCAAAAGATATTGAAGAAACATTTAAAATAATAAATGAAGCCTGCGAGGCAGGCTTTTCTAATATTTTTGCAACTTCACATTATATAGAAGGAGAATATGAATTTAATAAAACAGATAGAGAATTTATAATTGAAGCAATAATGCAAAAGGTAAAAGAAGAAAGAATTGACATAACCATTCATAATGGAGCTGAGGGATATATATCAAATGAACTACCTAATTTAATAAAAGAAGGAATAGTTCCTACACTTGCAAATAGTAAATATATATTATTTGAATTGCCACTTAGAGCAAAAGTAATGTATACAGATGAAGTAATTATCAAATTGATAAAAATGAACTTAGTTCCTATAATAGCTCACCCAGAAAGATATGAATTAATACAAGATGAGCCAGGTATAGCAATAAAATGGGTTGAAGAAGGCGCTCTTTTGCAATCTAATTATGGAAGTATAATCGGTAGATATGGTATGACAGCAAAAGAAACTTTATTTAAATTATTAGACAGCAATGCAGTGCATTTCTTAGGAACAGATAATCATAGAGCAGGAAGTATATATACAAGAATGGATGATATAAAAAGAGAATTTAAGAAAAAAATAGGAAGAGATAAATTTAAAGAGCTAAGCGAAATTAATCCTAGATGTATTCTAAATAATCAGAATATAGAAATAGAGATGCCTAAGAAGATTAAGAAAAGAAGAATGTTTTAAATAAATGCATATGGGAATATAAATAAAAATATGAATAGCTGGTATAATATGTTACATGAGAAATAAGATAATTCGATATGGATTATCTTATTTTTTGGCACATAAAACGACATAATTCGACAAAGATTGACAAATGGAAATAAATGGTATATAATAATTTGCATGAGAAAGCGAGAGTGTATATGATTTTAAAAATATTAAGAATTAAAGATGACGTGGATATAGATTTAATAAAATCTATTGTTAAAGAAAGTGCAAGAAAATCTGAAAATTTTGAAGAATTAGAAAAAAAGACACAGTATGAACAAAAAGAATATAATGTTTTCTTTTATGTTTATAATAGGAGTAATGAAATTCAAATAACATGGATTCGAGATATGGAAAATATTTTAGGCGAAGAATTAGAAAATGATAGTAAAGATTTTATATCTTCATATGGAGTTATGCTAATATATAATGATGAATTGAAGTATGCTATTGAATTTGGAAGAGAAATTACAGGAATATTGAGTTATATAGATTGGGAGTTTGGATTAGATATGGCTTCGAAGATTTTAAATAGCAATTCTTTAAGAAAACAATCGATGAAATATGCGTCAACTATAAAAAATAGAGCCACATTAGCTTTTTTTAACGCAAATTTTAATCCGAGAGCCGGAGAATCTATTGAAAAGTTAGAAGGAGAGATTATAGAGAAAAAAGGACATACCTATGTGAGAGAGTTATTTAATTTAATTAAAAAGAATGTGATTTTCCAAGGAAATATGCAGGTGGATTACAAAAGAGAAAATAAGAGCTTGAAAGACATAATCCAAATAATTTATTATGTCGATAAAATTAGAGAAAAATATAAGGAAGATAATTTGGATATCCCAAGAGTAAAGTTTTTAAGTGAATCTAAGGATAAAGAATTAATAACAAATTTAAATGAAAAATTAAGCAACTTTGTGATCAATGGATATCAGGGGGATGATATTAAATTAGATATTAATAATTACTTATCTAATTTTCAGCTAAGAACTGGTAGAAAAAGAACAGAGCCTAAGGACACTTTAGAAGCAGAAGACATAAAGAAATTTATGCTAGAAAATAATATAAGTGATATAACAAAAGTAATTGTTATAGAAAACGGAAAGCCTTATCCCATTCTTGAGTATATAGATACTCGCATAGAAGTTGAGGACAAGATGTATAGCTTATCTAAGGGGAGATGGGTTGAACTAAATAGATCTTTTATAGAAAACATAAATTTAGAAATAGCAAATTTAATAAAGCATAAAAGTTTAATAATAGAATTTGATAATAAATTTGACTTAAATAAAAATAAAAATAAACAATTTAGAAAATTGCATCCAGAAAAATTTAATGAAAAAATAAATTATGGAGAATACGAATACAACATTAGAATAGCCGAAGAATTAGGATATGTAGTATATGATAGAACTAAATTCGATGGTATTGAAATATGTGATTTGTTTGATAAAAGTAAAGGAGAACTAATCCATGTAAAAAGGGGGTCAATAGCAGACTTCAAATATTGTATTGACCAATCTGAATTAGGAGTAAGAAAATGGATAGAACTAACAGACAAAAAAGAATTCAAAAATATTAATAGTATAGCATTAGTACTATTAGCAGATAGTAGTGATTTACTAAAAAAGAAAGACTTGTTGTCAATTAATTCTCCAATGTTTAAAACAAAGTTAATTGAATGGGCTCAATTAATAATAGATTTGAATATGACTCCTCATATAATTATAGCAAAAAACGAATAAAAAAATGAAAAGAATAATGAAAAAATATAAGAAACCATTAATTATAATTGGAATATGCATATTACTAACCATTATAGGAATATCATCAGATAATCAAGATGAAATAGCACAAAAAATATTAATAGCTATAATACATTATTTATCAAATTGTGGAGAAAAGAATTCTAAACCAACAACGAAAGCAGATGCAATTGCCAGCGGTTTAACATCTTGTAAAAAATATGCAAATTAATACTAATTTCCATCTCTAACATACCATAAGAAATAGGTTTAACTAGAAATGTAGAAAACTATGGCATTCCTACCAAGGTCAGCATAAAAATATCTTCTAGCATAGCTAGGAGATATTTTTATATAAATAATCTTTTTATTAAAAATTTTCTTCAAATCTATTTAAGTTTTTCCCCATATATGATAGAATACACGTGAAATATGAAAAAACAAATTTACATAAGTGCCGAGCTTAGGCACAGCAAAGGAGAGACGCTTTGGAAGGAGTAAAATACAAAAAAATATTATTGAAATTAAGTGGAGAAGCACTAGCAGGAGATGCAAAAGTTGGTATTTCACCTGAAACAATGAATCAAATATGTGATGCAATAAAAAAAGTTCATGATATGGGAGTAAAAATCTCAATAGTTGTAGGTGGAGGAAACTTTTGGAGAGGCAAATATGGTGAAGGAATGGTTAAAACAACAGCAGATTACATGGGAATGTTAGCAACTGTAATGAACGGTTTAGCACTTCAAGACGCCATAGAAAAAAGAGGAATTGAGGCTAGATTACAAACAGCAATAGAGATGAGGCAAATAGCAGAACCATTTATTCAAAGAAGAGCAGAAAGACATTTAGAAAAAAATCGAATAGTAATTTTCGCATGTGGAACAGGACATCCATTTTTCTCAACAGATACAACAGCAGCCTTAAGAGCAGCAGAAATGGGAGTAGATGCAATATTAGTTGCAAAAACAATTGATGGAGTTTACACAGCAGACCCCAAAATAGACAAGCAAGCCAAGAAATTAGACCATGTTACATATCAAGAAATTTTAGAAAAAGATTTGAAAGTTATGGACTCTACTGCAATCTCACTTTGCAAAGATAATCACATACCACTTGTGGTATTCGCAATGAGTGATGCAGAAAATATTATAAGAGCAGTAAAAGGTGAAAACATAGGAACATTTGTTGATTAATTACAGTTATAAATTTTAAGGAAAATATATAATTACATTATTTAAATTATATAAGTTACAAAAGACATAAAATAATAGAGTTAATATAAATTTTAGGAGGATTATATGAGTTTAGAAAGTATGCAAGAAAGAATGGAAAAGGTTATAGATAATTTAGAAATGAATTATTCAGAAATAAGAGCTGGAAGAGCAAATCCAGCTATACTTAATAGAGTGTCAGTTGAATATTACGGTGTACCAACACCAATAAATCAAGTAGCAAGTGTTTCAGTACCTGAGGCAAGATTAATAGTTATCCAACCATGGGACAGAAGCATATTATCTCAAATAGAAAAAGCCATAGAAAAAGCAGATATAGGTATTCATCCAATGAATGATGGTCAAGTTATAAGACTATCATTCCCAGAATTAACAGAGGAAAGAAGAAAAGAAATAGTTAAAGATGTTAAGAAAACAGCAGAAGAAGCTAAAGTAGCTGCCAGAAATGTTAGAAGAGATGAAATGGATGAAGCTAAAGCTAAATTAAAAAATAAAGAAATATCTGAAGATGAAGAAAAATCTTTAGAAGATAAAATTCAAAAAGAAACAGATAAATATGTTGCTAAAATAGATGAAATAGCTGACAAAAAAGAAAAAGAAATAATGTCAGTTTAATAGTTTTAAATTGCAGTAAGATATTTATTTTGGCGAAAGCAAGTAAAACTAATTTTTAAATTTGAAAAATTAAAGGAAATAAAATTATGGAAGAAAAAATTATGCCTAAGCATATAGCAATAATAATGGATGGCAACAGAAGATGGGCTAAAGCAAAAAATTTAGATGGTAGCCTTGGACACAAAAAAGGTGCAGAAGTTTTAGAAACGGTCGCAAAATATTGTAATAAAATTGGCCTTGAAGCCCTAACTGTTTATGCTTTTTCAACAGAAAACTGGAAAAGAACTAAAGAAGAAGTAGGAGCAATCTTACTACTTCTTAATATGTATTTAGACAAATTTCTAAAAACAGCTGATTTAGAAAATATAAAACTAAGAGTTATTGGCGATCGAGATAAGAATATGCCAGAAGAAATTAAAGCAAAAATGATTAAAATGGAAGAAAAAACGAAGAATAATACAGGGCTTAAATTTAATATTGCTTTTAATTATGGCGGAAGAGATGAAATTGTTAAAGCAACTCAAAAAATTGCTAAATTAGTTAAAGACGGAAATCTTGATATAGAAGATATTACAGAAGAAACAATTTCAAATAATTTATACACAGCCGGATTACCTGATCCAGATTTAGTAATCCGCACAAGTGGAGAATTAAGAACAAGCAATTTCTTACCTTGGCAAATTACTTATTCTGAATTTATGTTTTTAGATAAATACTGGCCAGATTTTACAACAAATGATATAGATGTAGCAATAGAGGAATTTTCAAAAAGACATAGAAGAGTAGGAAAATAAATAATATCCAATAAAGACGGAAGGAATTTTTTAAATGGAAAAAGAAAAAAGAGCAAAGACAATAAAAAGAACTATAACAGGTGTAATTGCATTACCTATTCTTGCAGTTATACTAATATTTGCAAATACTATTGTAATGGATATTTTTACTGCAATTATAGCATGTATAAGTATGTACGAGTACTTTCACTGTTTTAAATCTACTGATAAAGGAAATCCATCTCAGTATTTAGGATATATATGGTGTATATTAATTGCTTTTACACATTTTGTTGATGATAGACTACTTACAAATATCCTAGTTGCAGTTATACCAATTTCACTAGTTATACTATTTGCAGAATTAGTCTTGGCTAAAGGCAAAAAAACGATAAAAGATATTGGCATTACAATGCTTGGAATATACTATATTCCACTGATGTTAATATACTTATCTCTAGTAAGAGACATGGAATTAGATGACGGACTAAATGGAAGAATTTTAATTTGGTTTGTACTAATTGCTTCATGGGGAAGCGACGTATTTGCTTACTTTATAGGAAGACATTTTGGAAAACATAAACTTACAAAAATAAGTCCAAATAAAACAGTTGAGGGAGCAGTTGCCGGAGTAGTTGGCGCTATTTTACTTGGTATAATTTTTGCTGTTTTGTGTAATACTTTATGGGGAGTAGGAATAAATTATTTATTAATAGGATGTATTATGGCATTACTAAGTATTGTTGGCCAAATAGGAGATTTAGCTGCATCGAGTATAAAAAGATATTGTGAAATCAAAGACTTTAGCGAACTTATCCCAGGTCATGGAGGAATGTTAGATAGAATAGATAGTATAATATTTGTTCTTCCATTTGCTTTTATATTTTTTAGCATATTATAAATTAATACCTTGAAATAAGCTAGCTATTGAACTTATATTAAGCCATAAGGTTTAATAAATTTGGAGGACGATTTTGGGTTTTATTATAGCTGCAATAAAAATAATATTTTTATTAGGTTTTTTAATTATTATCCATGAAGGTGGACATTTTATAGTTGCAAAATTGTGCAAGGTTAGAGTTAATGAATTTTCTATTGGTTTTGGACCTAAAATATGGTCGAAACAGGGAAAAGAGACAAAATATGAACTTAGACTTATACCTTGTGGAGGTTTTGTCAACATGGAAGGAGAAGAAGAGCATTCTGACAAAGAAGGCTCTTTTAGTAAAGCAAGCATACCAAAAAGATTTGCAATAGTTGTCGCTGGAGCATCTGTAAATATTATATTTGGACTATTAGCATACATGATTTTAATAATGTGCAGATATATGATTGCAGTAGAACCAAATTTTATAAATTCAATCTCATATGCTTTATCTAGCACAGGAACTCTTATATATGCAATGTTTGATAGCATAGTACAACTCTTCTCGGGAAATGTATCAATAAATGATATGATGGGACCAGTTGGAATATCTCAAATGGTATCACAAACATCAGGTGTAGTACAATTTGTTTACTTATTAGCAGTTGTATCTATTTCTCTTGGAATAACTAACTTATTACCATTTGTACCACTAGATGGCGGAAAGGCTGTATTATTAATACTTGAAGCTATAAGAAGAAAACCACTAAAACAAGAAACTGAATTAAAAATTCAATCAGCAGGATTTTTTATACTAATAGTATTTTCAGTGTTTATAGCATATAATGACATATTGAGAATTGTGTAATTTTCAGCCAATTAAAAAAATATAGGAAAAAGGGAAAATAAAAAACTTTTGGGGGCAAAAAATGAATCAAGTAAATACAGAAGTAAAAAAAATTAAAAACGTATTTGTAGATTATAGTTCTAATAGTTTTTCTTTTTCTGATGCAGAAATAGAAAATGTAAACTTATACAGAAAAACTAATAAACTTGAAATGTTTCTAAAAACAAATAATTACATAGATATAAATGAAATAAGCAATTTTGAAAAATATGCAATAAAACGATTTAATGTATCAGGTGTAGATTTAAAAATTCATCTAAAAGATAAAGCAGACGATGGAAATGAACAAATCAATGATGAACAATCTGACGAAGTACAATTTGATAACATAGGCAAAGTAAAAGAAGGAAATCCACCAGTTTACAAAGAATGGCCCAATATACTTTCATATTTTTCAAGTAAAAATCCTATGGCAAGAGCTTTCCTAAGAAATAGTGAACTTGAAAATGATGATTCCAATAGCAATTCAAATACTTTAAATATACATATAAAAGTCAAAGGAAAAGACATTCTAGAAAAGCAAGGAATGAATACAAAAATATCTAATTTTATAAAAGATATTTATGGAGTAGGTTATAAAGTTAATTTCATTGAGGAAAATTGCAATGAATATGAAAAACTTTTCCAAGAAAAGAACGAAGATTTAATTAAAAAATATGTAGAAGAAACTAAAATTCTTCAAGCCGAAAACAGCGAAAAAGCTAATAATCAATCATCATCAGGCACCAAAAATAATGCCGGAGGAAATGAATCAAGTTCTAGTGGAAGTAGGAAAAATCCTAACAATAACCAAGACGGAAATGGGCATAACCAAGGAAATTCTGGCAATGGAGGATTTAATAACACTACTAATGGAAATGTTCCACCACAAAGTGAGCCAGCTCCACAGCCAGAAGAAGAGGATTCACCATTAATCTATGGTAGAAACGGAAATATAAAAGAGCCATTAATGAAGGTTGAAGATATTTCAGTTGACACATCTGATGTACAAATAGCAGGAGAAATAGTAAATGTGCCAGACCCAACAGAGCTTAAAAAATCAGGAAAATTCCTATTTTCATTTGATGTATATGATGGTACAAGCACAATAACTTGTAAGATATTTGTTCTTCCAGAAAAGAAAAAACGTGTGTCATCAAAATTAAAAGTAGGAAATGGCGTACGACTAGGAGGAAGAGCAGCTTTTGATAATTTTGCTAAAGAAATTACAATTATTGCAAATACAGTAATTGAAGGAGAACCACTAAAAAAGACTCAAAGAATGGATAATGCTGAAGTAAAAAGAGTTGAACTTCACATGCATACTCAAATGAGTCAAATGGATGCTGTAACACCGGTTAAAGATTTGATAAAAAGAGCTATGAAATGGGGAATGAAATCAATTGCCATAACAGACCACGGTGTTGTTCAATCTTTCCCAGATGCTCACAAAATGCTAGGATATGATAATAAAGATATAAAAGTTATATATGGTGTTGAAGCTTACTTAGTACCAGATAAAGACCCAATAGTAACAAGAAGTAAAGGACAAACTCTGGATGATACTACATATTGCGTATTTGACTTAGAGACAACAGGTATATCTTTTAGAACTGAAAAAATCACTGAAATAGGTATCATGAAGGTTAGAAATGGAGAAGTAATAGACAGTTTTGAAACATTTGTAAACCCTGAAAAGCCAATACCTATGAGAGTTCAAGAAATAACTCATATTACAGATGAAATGGTTAAAGATGCACCTACAATAGAAGAAATAATGCCTAAAGTATTGAAGTTTTTTGGAGATTCAGTACTAGTTGCTCACAATGCGGATTTTGACACAAGCTTTATAAAATACAATTGTGACAGAATGGGATTAAAATTTGACAATACATATTTAGATACACTTCGCTTAGCAAAAGATTTATTCCCAGATTACAAAAAGTATAAATTAGGAATAATAGCTGAAAATTTAGGAATTAAAGTAGAAGTTGCACATAGAGCTTTAGATGATGTTGATACAACAGTAAAAGTATTTAATGTAATGTTAAAAATGCTTAAAGATAAAGGCATAAAAACATTAGAAGAAATGGACAAAGAAGAAGAAGGAAAGGCAAATTTCAAAAAGCTTAAGAGTTACCATGCAATTATCTTAGCAAAAGATTATGTTGGATTAAGAAACTTATATAGATTAGTTTCAATATCTCATGTTGATTATTTTTACAAAAGACCACTAATACTAAAATCATTATTTAAAAAATATTCAGAAGGTTTAATATTAGGCTCTGCCTGTGACCAAGGAGAACTTTATCAAGCAATACTTAATGGAAAATCTGATGAAGATATTGAGCAAATAGCTAGAGATTATGATTATCTAGAAATTCAACCAATAGGAAATGACGAGTATTTAGTTAGAAATGGTACACTTCAAAGTGATGAAGATTTAAAAAATATTGTTAGAAAAATAGTTGACTTAGGCGAAAAACTAGATAAACCAGTTTGTGCAACTTGCGATGTTCACTTTATGGACCCACAAGATGAAATATATAGAAGAATTTTGCAAGCTGGACAAGGTTATGATGATGCAGATATGCAAGCACCTTTATACCTAAGAACAACTGAAGAAATGCTAGAAGAATTTTCTTATCTAGGAAAAGAAAAGGCATATGAAGTAGTTGTAACAAATACTAATAAAATTTCAGATATGTGTGAAAGAATAAGTCCAATTTCACCAGAGAAATGTCCTCCACACATTCCGGGCTGTGAGGAAACTATTAAAAACATAGCATATGACAGAGCACATGAATTATATGGAGACCCACTTCCAGAAATAGTACAATCAAGACTAGATAAAGAGCTTGATTCTATTATAAAAAATGGATTCTCCGTTATGTACATAATTGCTCAAAAACTGGTTTGGAAGTCTAATGAAGATGGCTACATAGTTGGTTCAAGAGGTTCTGTTGGTTCTTCATTTGTTGCTAATATGACCGGTATAACAGAAGTAAACTCACTTCCACCACATTATAGATGCCCAAAATGTAAATATTCAGACTTTACAGATTATGGCGTAAAAAATGGATTTGACTTACCAGATAAAATTTGTCCTAAATGTGGACATCCATTAGATAAAGACGGAATGGACATACCTTTCGAAACATTCCTTGGATTTAATGGAGATAAAGAGCCAGATATCGACTTAAACTTCTCAGGAGAATATCAGGCAAAAGCACATAAATATACAGAAGTTATATTTGGCAAAGGAACTACTTTTAAAGCTGGTACAGTAGGTACAGTTGCAGATAAAACAGCCTTTGGATATGTTAAAAAATACTATGAAGAAAGAGGCATACCAGTAAGTAATGCAGAAGTTGGTAGAGTTGCAAAGGGCTGTACAGGTATAAAAAGAACTACTGGGCAGCACCCTGGTGGAATTATAGTTGTACCAAAAGGTAGAGAAATATATGAATTTACACCAGTACAGCATCCAGCAGATGACCCAGAATCAGATATAATCACAACACACTTTGACTACCACTCAATAGACCAAAACTTACTAAAACTAGATATACTAGGTCATGATGACCCAACAGTTATTCGTATGCTTTATGATTTAACAGGATTTGACCCAACAAAAGTACCACTAGATGATAAAGCTACAATGTCAATATATTCATCAACAAAAGCTTTAGGAGTTACACCAGAGCAAATACATTCAGAAGTTGGTACATATGGAATTCCTGAATCAGGAACAAAATTTGTTAGAGGAATGCTTAAAGATACAAAGCCAACAACATTTGAGGAATTACTTAGAATTTCTGGTTTATCTCATGGTACTGACGTTTGGCTAGGAAATGCACAAGAATTAATAAACAATGGAACAGCAACATTAAGTGAAGTTATATGTACTCGTGATGATATAATGCTTTATTTAATAAAACAAGGTCTAGAGCCAAATACAGCATTCAAAATAATGGAGCTTGTACGTAAAGGAAAAGTTGCAAAAGAACCAGAAAAATGGGCTAAATTTAAAGCAACAATGGAAGAAAATAATGTTCCAAAATGGTATATAGATTCATGTAATAAAATAAAATACCTATTCCCTAAAGCCCATGCAGCAGCCTATGTTACAAATGCATTTAGAATAGCTTGGTTTAAAGTACATATTCCTAAAGCTTACTACTGTGCATATTTCTCTATTAGAGCAGATGCTTTTGATAGTGACATAATGTGCCATGGAAAAGAAAAAGTAAAAAATGAAATGAAAAGAATAGAGCTTTTAGGACAAAATGCTACTCAAAAAGATGGTGCAATGTATGAAACTTTGGAAATAGTAAATGAAATGTATGAAAGAGGAATAAGCTTCTTACCAATCGATTTATATGAATCAAGTGCAACCAGGTTTAGAATGGAAGATGAAGGAATAAGACCTCCTCTTAATAGCATTCCTGGATTTGGAACAGTTGCAGCACAAGGAATAGAAGAAGCTAGAAAAGACGGCGAATTTATGTCAATAAGTGATTTGAAATTAAGAGCAAAACTTGGAAAAAGTGGTATTGAACTTTTACAAAATGCAAGATGTTTAAAAGGAATGAGTGAAAGCAATCAAATGAGTTTATTCGCGTAGTTATATGGTTTATAGGTTCATCCATAAAACCTAAATAAAATTTAAGGATTGAAAAATGTTAAGTTTTATAATTGGATATTTAATATTTATAAATATTGTTTCAATGATATTAATATATGTAGATATAGCCTTTAACTTAAAAATTAAAGAAAAGAATCTTAATTATATATATATATTAATTTCTATCTTGGGCGGAGGAATCGGAATAGTTATTGCTTCACAAATGTTTAGTTACAGAAGAGATAGTAAAGTTTTTAAAAGGTTAATTCCGCTTATTGTAGTTATTGAAGTAATTATTGCATTTGCCATTGTGGCAAATCAAAATGATTGGAAAATTATAAATTGGAACGAATTTTTTTAGGGTTGCTTTTATACTAATATCAACTCAATAATAAAATTAAGGTGATACCTTTATTGTAGGGTATCATCTTTTTATTTTAATGATGAAACACGGATTCTAACTGTGACTATTGATTTTTATTAAACTATACAAAAAAGATTTTATTTAAAAACATAAGTAAAAAAGCTATCATTTAGGCAAAAAATGTATTATAATATAAACATGATTTAACACGAATTGCAGAAAAAGGGAGAAGACCATATGCTTAACCAGAAAAACAGCTTTTCTAAAGCATTCAAAATAGCGACAACAAGAACAAAATACAGCTTGAAAGGAGAAGATGAAGTAGGCAAAAAAATCCAAAAAGGCTTAATAAAAGCAAAGAATGTCCCACATTTTTGTTATGTACAGCAAAAAGGTGGAAGTCTCGAGCAAGCAATGACCATGCTACACATTCTAAAGATGGACAACTTAAGTGCATATTTAGGTGTGTACATGGACGAGAGCCTTTACTGCGAAGACCAACTTGCAAGCTATTATTTTGTTCTCTATCGCGACAGCAATCTGGCAAAATGGTATGTAGCAAACTTTGAACCTGTTGGCGAACCGCTAAACAGATACAAGCAAGATGCAATACCTTTTCTAAGATTTTTACAAGAAAGGAAGGAAATCTGGATATATAACGTATATGATTTTCGAAATGGGCAATTGCCCCTTTTTGGAGGGTTCTTTAAAAAGCCTCTTGCCCACTTAAACATTAGATGGTTAATCTAAAAAGCAGAAAGCCTGGCGTAAAACGCTGGGCTTTTTGCAATTCTACCAACAGTCGATTGAAAAAAATCTTTAATAATGGTATTATCTAGTCATAAGATAGCATAAGAAAAATAGAGAAAGGATAATGTTTAAAAACATTAATAAAAAATTATGGATAATGAAAAATTCGGAAATTTTATTAAAGAATTGAGAAAAGAAAAAAACTTAACGCAAAAAGAATTGGCAAAAGAAATTAATATTACAGACAAAGCAATATCTAAATGGGAAAGAGGACTTAGTTTCCCAGATATAACAATGTTAAATATTCTCTCAAAAGAATTTAATGTATCAATTGAAGAATTGCTTAATGGTGGAAGAATAAAACCTGAAAATAAAGAAAATGAAAATAGCAATATAAAAGAAAAAATAGATATTGAAAAAGCTGTTAAAGAAGCATTAGAAAAAGCTAATAATAAAGAAGAAAAAAGAAAAGCAAAGATAGAAAAGGCAAAAAAAATTACAAAAATAATATCTATAATTGTATTTGCCATTTTTGTAATACTACAATGTGCGTATTTTTATTTATCTTATCAATATGGTTTCGAATATATTATAGATAGCTTGTTTTACATAGTTAATGAAATTATTTTAATAAGTATGTTCTTATTTTTGCTATTTACTTTTAAGAATAAAAAAGTAAAGATTATAACAACATCTGTTTTTGTCATTATTTCATTAATTAATATTATTTTCATGAGCATATATGGATTTAGAAATAAAACATTTATAAGTTATTCTAATAATTTGCAGTATCAATTTATAGTAAAACAGGATAAAGAAACAAATGAAGTTAAAATTTATAAAAATGCTATAGTAATATTTGCAAGACAGATGCAAAATTTAGTAGAGCCAGCAAATAACGTGAAAGTACAATGGATTTCAAGAGATATATTTAGCATAACATACACAAATAATGATGATGAATTAAAAGAATATGTAATTACTTTAGATGAAGATAATTATAAATCATCATATAGACCATTTGATGAGGCTCTAATCGGAAATTGGCAAAGTGTTAATTATAGCAATAAAACTACAAGATTATATGTAGATAGTAAAAATATTCGAGTTATATTAAATGATGATATATATACTTTTGAAATAGAAGATTGTGTATCAGTAAGAGAAGAGGCTATTATTTTATATTCAAATAAAGTTCCTAAATTTATTATAGCATTAGATAATAATGCAGAGCTTGATGAGGATACTGGAATAATAAAAGATGAAGGAACGATAATTATCTCTGAAATATCTACTGATAAAACAAAAAAGGAAGAACTTTACTGTACTACTCCAAAAACAAATGACTTATCTAATTATAATTATGTGAATTTAGCTGCTAAGCAATATGCAATAAGAAATGGGTTATTATATTTTAGCTATGATGGTGAAAAAACGGTTGTCGTTCCAGGAAACTTTTCGAAAATTGAATCCTACAATGAAGGACAATATCAAATATCAGATGAAAAGATAGTATTCTATTACGAAGCTAATTATGGAAAATATATTGTTTTTTCAGAAGATAAAGGACAAAACTGGCAAACAGAAAAGCTACCTTTTAGCGGAACTATAAAATCAATTAATTTTCCAACAGCAAAAGTAGGATACATTTTAGAATTTACTGATGAAACAATGGGCGCAGCAACAGGAGCTATATACAAAACAACTGACGGAGGAATAAGCTGGCAAGAAGTATTTACAGGAATAAGTGATGGATATTCCACTGTATTTAAGTCAGGAACTGAGATGATATTTGCAAGTGAAAATGTAGGATTTATAACAATGCCAGATAGAATGGGAGAAGTCAGCTATTTATATATTACAAAAGATGGCGGAAATACTTTTGAAAAATTGGAACTTGCAACAAATCCAGACTGCGATTATTATTTATTGCCTACAATAGAAAATGGCGAAATACACATAAAAATAGCTGTAGGATATGCTAGTGATGAATCTTCATATAAAACTGTTGAAGAATTTATATCAAAAGATAATGGAGAAACTTTTGAAAAGGAATAATAAAAGCTTGTGAGGACACCTTTTGAAAATAGCAAAATATAATCAATTGTTTATGTTTTAATTGCTGTTTTTAGAAGGGGGTCCTTTAATTTATTTACTTAGCCAATAACAATTTTTTGTCTAAAAATGTCGAACGATTTTTGAAAAAAAGTACAAAATAGTATTTACATATTATAAAAAACATAATATACTTTATATCATAAACTTATTTCAGTATTAATAATTGAAATTCATTATAATTAATTTCTTAATTTAAATCTAAGAATACCCAAAATTAATTTTAAAATTTAAAGAGTAAATTAATTCACAGGAATCGTTGACGAAAAAAAGTGAAAATGCTATAATTAAGGAGGCAAGATTGAAAGAAAATTTGAAGAAAAGTAAAGAAAGTAAGCCTGTAAGAAATATACATGATACAACAGTAAGAGGCGTTTTACTAAATAAAAAAGAATTAACTATACTTTTAAACAGAGAAATAGACTTTAAAGAAAAAATAAAAAAAGAAGAAATACAATATGTAAATTCAAGGTTTGTAACAAAGAAACAAAGAAATAGAGAATCAGATATGATTATAAAACTAAATAATCAAAAAATATATTTAATACTAGAACATCAATCAAAAATTGATTATTCAATGCCATATAGAACGGAAGAATATACCTTGGAAACACTAAGACAAACAATAGATAAAGAAAAAATAAAAAATAAAAATTATGAATACCCAACAGTAATTGCAATAGTGTTTTATACAGGAAAGAAAAAATGGAATGCTAAAAGATATATAGAGATAAAAGAATGTATAAATAATTATAATCATCAAATAGGCAAATATATAGTAATAGATATGAGTATTTATAGTAATGAAAAATTATTAAAAATGGATGGGGCATTAGCTAAAATAGTAATACTAGATAGGCTGACAAGTAAAGAAATAGGAAATGTAAGTAATCTAATAATACAAATATATAAAGCTGTCAAAGATAAAGACGAGCAATTAATAATCGATAATTATTTAAAAGAAGTATTTGCCAATATAATTAACGATAAAGAAGTGAAAGAAACTATTGAAAAATTAAGAAAGAAAGGAGGTAAGGATAATATGCTTAGAGAAACTATACTAAAAAGGCTAATGAATGAAAGAAAAGAAGGTAGAAAAGAGGGTAGAAAGGAAGGAAGTAGTCAAGTAGCTATAAACATGCTAAAAGAAAAATACCAGAAAGACGAGATAAAGAAATGTACAGGATTAAAAGATGCAGATATTGAAAAATTAGAAAAATCATTACAAAAAGTATAGAAAATTTAATATAATAATTATTAGCAACCTCATAAAAATAAGAGGTTGCATTTTTTATCTAATAAAGAGATAAAAACTCGACATAACTCGACATAAAAAGCAAAAATAATTCAAAAAACAACCTGTGGATAATGTGGATAACTCTGTGGATAACTAAAAACAGCGGGATACAACATTCAAGTTTTACACATAAACATAATGCTGAAAAATGATTATGGAAAGTAACGAAAATGCCTAGTTTACAGTAAAAAGTTGACATATAGATTCATTCACAAAAAATTCACAAAAATAATTAGCAATCTCTATTGACTTTTGCTAAAAATGGATATAATATATATGCAGTTAGCAAACAAACAATAAGAGTGCTAATAAGAAGGTGAATAAATTGGAGTTAGATGATAGAAAAAAACGAATACTTCAAGCTATTGTAAATGAATATATTGATACAATAGAGCCGGTTAGTTCTACAAGCCTTATACAAAAGTATGGTTTAGATTGTAGTAGTGCCACAGTAAGAAATGAAATGGCAGAATTAGAAAAAATAGGATATCTTGAAAAAACACATACATCAAGTGGAAGAGTACCATCAAATAAAGGATACAGATTTTATGTAGATAAACTTTTAAATGATAAGGACTTAAACATTGATGAAATAAAATACATTAATTCAAGATTACAAAATAAAGTTGACCAAATGGAAGAACTCACAAGAATTGCTACAAACACTATTTCAGAAGTTACTCATTACACAACTGTTGCAATTGGACCAAGTACTAATAGACAAAAAATCGAAGAAATTAAATTTGTATTATTAGGTAGTAGAATGCTTATGGCAGTAATACTTACAGACACAGGTACTATTAAAGAAACAATTATTAAATTTGAAGAAGATATTACACAGGAACAAGTAAACACATTAAATCTTATATTTAATAATAAACTTAAAGGTCAATTATTGGCAACAATTGACAAACCAATGGAAGAATACATAATGAGAGAAATGAATTACAGAATTGATGTAATCAAGCCAATAATAAGCCAAATAAGTAAAGCTATAAATGATGAAGAAAAAATCTATTTAAAAGGTGCTAATAAAGCATTTGAAAATCCAGAATTTGAAAGTACAGAATTTGCAAGAAAATTTATGAACTTACTTGATAGCAAAAACTTGATATTAGACTTACTTGAAAACAGTGAAGATTTCAATGTATATATCGGTAATGAAGTAAATGGACTTAAAGATTTTAGCGTAGTAACTTTCAAAAATAAAGTTGGTGGAAAAGACTTAGGAACAATAGGAATTATAGGACCAACAAGAATGGATTATTCAAAAGTTATTTCAGTTATGAAATATATTAGTAAAGAATTAAATAAAGAACTTGGCAGTGGAAAAGAGGGATAGAAGTGGAAGAAAATATAGAAAAGAATTCAAATATTGAAAACAATCAAAATGTTGAAAATGAAGTTAATGAAAACGATGAATTAAAATTACTTAAGGAAAAATTGGCTAAGCAGAAAGAAGATTTAGAAGATAAAGATGATAGAATTAAAAGACTAATGGCCGAATTTGAAAACTTCAAGAAAAGAAGTGACAAAGAAAGAACTGGACTATATAATTCTGTAATGGGAGATGTAATAACATCTTTGTTACCTGTTTTAGACAATTTAGAAAAAGCAGCTAAAACAGAAACAAAAGATGAACAATACAAAAATGGTATTGAAATGGTTGTAAACCAATTTAAAGATGTACTAAAAGCAAATGGCGTTACAGAAATAGAAACAGTAGGAAAGAAATTTGACCCTTCACTTCATGAAGCGGTAAGTCTTGTACAAGATGAAAAGCTTGGAGAAAAAGAAATAAAAGAAGAATTCAGAAAAGGCTACATGATAGGCGATAGAGTATTAAGACATTCATTAGTAGTTGTAGCAAACTAAAAATAAGTATTTTACAAAGAATTAATTCGACAAGAATTAAAAAATTAGTTATTAACTTTTTACAATTATATAAAGCAAAATTTGAAATCGTTTTATATTTTTGAAAATCAAATTATAAAATTATATTTTAAATTTGCATAAAGAACTCAAAAGAAAAAATATTAAAGAAAAAATAACTATAATAAATAGGCAAAAGCCTAAATAAAGGGAGGAAAATTATTATGGGAAAAATTATAGGAATTGACTTAGGAACAACAAACTCATGTGTTGCAGTTATGGAAGGTGGAGAACCAGTTGTTATACCAAACTCAGAAGGAAATAGAACAACTCCATCAGTAGTTGCATTTTCAAAAGATGGTGAAAGATTAGTTGGACAAATAGCAAAAAGACAAGCTGTTACAAACCCAGAACATACAATAATTTCAATAAAAAGAAAAATGGGAACAGCAGAAAAAGTAAAAATAGATGGTGATGAATTCTCACCACAAGAAATATCAGCAATGATTTTACAAAAATTAAAAACAGATGCTGAAAGCTATCTAGGACAAAAAGTTACACAAGCAGTTATAACAGTACCTGCATACTTCAATGACTCACAAAGACAAGCAACAAAAGATGCTGGTAAAATAGCTGGACTTGATGTACTTAGAATTATAAATGAACCAACAGCAGCAGCTTTAGCTTTTGGTATGGATAAAGAAGACCAAGACCAAAAAATAATGGTATTCGACTTAGGTGGTGGAACATTCGATGTTTCTATACTAGATATTGGTGATGGTGTATTTGAAGTTTTAGCTACAAATGGTAATACACACTTAGGTGGAGACGACTTCGACCAAAGAATTATAGATTATTTAGTATCTGAATTCAAAAAGAGCCAAGGAATTGACTTAAGCACAGATAAAATGGCAATGCAAAGATTAAAAGAAGCAGCTGAAAAAGCTAAAATAGAGCTTTCAGGAATGCAACAAACACAAATCAACTTGCCATTTATCACAGCAGACGCAACAGGACCAAAACACTTAGATGTTACACTTTCAAGAGCAAAATTTGAAGAACTTATAAGTGACCTAGTTGAAGCTACAAGAGTACCAGTTGAAAATGCATTAAAAGATGCAGGAATAACAGCTGATAAACTTCATAAAGTATTATTAGTTGGTGGTTCAACAAGAGTACCTTGTGTACAAGAAATGGTTAAAAAGATTACAGGAAAAGAACCAGACAAAGGAATAAACCCAGATGAATGTGTTGCTATTGGTGCAGCTATTCAAGGTGG
>CAKNJR010000013.1 GCA_930986425.1 uncultured Clostridium sp.
CCTAATTCTAATAATCTTTTTAATCTGTTATTTCTGTTTATAACTCTTCTATATAAGTCGTTTAAGTCTGATGTAGCAAATCTTCCACCATCTAATTGAACCATTGGTCTTAAATCTGGTGGTATAACTGGTATTACATTCATAACCATCCATTCTGGTCTATTTCCTGATTGTCTGAATGCTTCTACTGTATCTAGTCTTTTTATTATTTTGGCCTTTTTTTGTTCGCTTGCTTTAACTAGTTCTTTCTTTAATTTTGCAGAAAGCGCTTCTACATCAATTTCTTCAAGAAGTTTTCTTAAAGCTTCTGCTCCCATTTCTGCTTTAAAAGAACCTTCTCCATATTTTTCTTCTGCATCATGGTATTCTTTTTCACTTAGAATTTGTCCTTTATCTAAGTTTGAAGTACCTTTATCTGTTACGATATAAGATGCAAAATATACAACTTTTTCTACGGCTCTTGGTGATACATCAAGCATTAAAGCTATTCTATTTGGTATACCTTTAAAATACCAAATATGTGCTACTGGAGCTGCAAGCTCAATATGTCCCATTCTTTCTCTTCTTACTTTAGATTTTGTTACTTCAACACCACATCTATCACATACAACTCCTTTGTATCTGATTCTTTTATATTTTCCACAGTGGCATTCCCAGTCTTTTACTGGTCCAAATATTCTCTCGCAAAATAGACCATCTTTTTCTGGCTTAAGTGTTCTATAATTAATGGTTTCTGGTTTTTTTACTTCGCCTTTAGACCATTCTCTTATTTTTTCATCTGATGCTAATCCTATTTTAATCTTGCTTAAAGATTCTAATTCGTCCACTTATTTGGCCTCCCTTTATTTTATTTGGGTGCTTTGTACTTTGCAAAGCATTTACACCGCTGCTCAGTTAATTTTGCTATGCTTTGCAAATTTAAAAGCTATTAAATTAAGTTTTCTCTTAATAATTTATTAATATCTGCTTTTAATTCAAATTAATTGAAATATTAATTAATATTATTGAATTATTCATCATAATTTCCATCATCATATGAATCGTCATAGCTATCACCTAAATCTTCGTCTAAATAGCCTTCTGATATTAATCCATCATCTGATTCATCTGACAAATCATCAAATATGCTGTCATTATCTTCAGATTCTTCGTCTGTTTCTGTATATCCGTCTTGTAATTCGTTTTCATCAAGGACTGTTTCCTCTTGTGGTTTTGAGTCATTTACAACATTAAAGTCTACTCCATCATCTATATCTTCTTTTAACTCTATTTCAGTGTTTTTATCTGAATATAGTCTAATGTCTAGTCCTAATGATTGTAATTCTTTTACTAAAACTTTGAATCCTTCTGGTACTCCTGGTTTTGGAATGTCTTCGCCTTTTACTATTGCTTCATAGGTCTTTACACGTCCTACAATATCATCTGATTTTGTTGTAATCATTTCTTGTAATGTGTAAGCTGCACCATAAGCTTCTAGTGCCCAAACTTCCATTTCACCAAATCTCTGTCCACCGAATTGTGCTTTACCACCTAGAGGTTGTTGAGTAACTAATGAGTATGGTCCAGTTGAACGAGCATGAATTTTGTCATCTACTAAGTGGTGTAGTTTTAACATATACATAACACCAACTGTTACTGGATGGTCAAATGCATCACCTGTTCTACCATCATAGATTGTTGTTTTTCCATCTTTAGATAGTCCTGCTTCTTCAAGTAGCTCTTCAATTTCTTTGTCTTTAGCACCATCAAATACTGGTGTTTCAACTTTCCATCCAAGGGCTCTTGCAGCCATACCTAAGTGAACTTCAAGCACCTGTCCTAAGTTCATACGAGAAGGTACACCCATTGGGTTTAATACTATATCTACTGGTGTTCCATCTGGTAAGAATGGCATATCTTCTTCTGGTAATATTCTTGAAATAACACCTTTGTTACCATGACGTCCAGACATTTTATCACCAACTGATATTTTTCTCTTTGTAGCAATGTAACATCTGATTACTTGATTTACACCAGGTCCTAATTCGTCTGAGTTTTCTCTAGTAAATATTTTTACATCAACTATTGTTCCGGCTTCACCATGAGGTACTCTTAGAGATGTATCTCTAACTTCTCTTGATTTTTCGCCAAAGATTGCTCTTAATAATCTTTCTTCTGCTGTAAGTTCTGTTTCTCCTTTTGGAGTAACCTTACCTACTAATATGTCACCTGGTCTAACTTCTGCACCTATTCTTATGATACCATCTTCGTCTAAGTCTTTTAAGCTATCTTCACCAACGTTTGGTATATCTCTAGTGATTTCTTCTGGTCCAAGTTTTGTATCACGACATTCACAATCATATTCTTCAATATGGATTGATGTGTATACATCTTCTTTTACTAGTCTTTCACTGATAAGAACAGCATCCTCGAAGTTATAACCTTCCCATGTTGAGAAAGCTATAAGTACGTTTCTTCCAAGTGCCATTTCTCCGTTTTCTGTTGATGGTCCATCTGCAATTGTTTCGCCTTTTTTAACCTTTTCGCCAACAGCGACTATTGGTCTTTGATTTATACATGTACCACCATTTGTTCTCTTGAATTTTAATAGTTTATATCTATCTAATTCATTATTTTTATTTCTAACTTGAATTTCATCACCGGTAACTTTTTCTACTATACCGTCTTCTTTAGCAACAACTGTTATTCCAGAGTCTTTTGCTGCTCTATATTCCATACCTGTTCCAACTATTGGAGCTTCTGGTTTTATTAGAGGTACAGCTTGACGTTGCATGTTTGAACCCATTAGAGAACGTTTTACGTCATCATGCTCTAAGAATGGAATCATTGCGGCTGCAACTGATACAAGTTCTTTTGGAGATATTTCAACATAGTCTACCATATTCTTTGGAACTTCTTTAATTTCAGTTACTTGTCTTACTTTTATTCGATCATTTATAAATTTTCCTTCACTATCTACTGGTTCTGAGGCTTGAGCTATGATGTATTTATCTTCTTGATCAGCAGATAAATAGTCTACATGGTCAGTTAATTTTCCTGTTTCTTTATCTACTTTTCTATATGGGGCTTCTATAAATCCATATTCGTTTATTCTTGCAAATGAAGAAAGTGCTGATATAAGACCAATGTTTGGTCCTTCTGGTGATTCAACTGGGCATAGTCTACCATAGTGAGTATAGTGAATATCTCTAACCTCGAAACCTGCTCTTTCTCTAGTTAAACCTCCAGGTCCTAATGCTGAAATTCTTCTTTTATGTGTAAGCTCAGAAAGTGGGTTTGTTTGATCCATGAATTGTGATAATTGTGAGCTTCCAAAGAATTCTCTAATTGATGATGATATTGGTTTTGTATTGATTAATGCTTGTGGTGTAATTGAGTCTAGGTCTTGAACAGTCATTCTTTCACGAACTGTTCTTTCTAATCTTGCTAAACCAATTCTAAATTGGTTTTGTAATAATTCACCAACACATCTTATACGTCTATTTCCTAAATGGTCTATATCATCTATTTTTCCTAGTCCATGATATAAATTTAATAAATAGCTTATTGATGAAATTATATCTTCGTTAGTAATATTTTTTGGTACTAACTCTGACATTCTTTCTTTTATAGCATCATGTAATTTAGATTCTTCTGTTGTATCTAGTATAGATTTTAGTACTTGGTAATTTACTAATTCTTTTATGTGTAAATCACTTAAATCTACTGTTACAAAATTATTGATATCTACTGTGCCATTACCTATAACTGTAACTTTAGCATCTCCTACTTTTAGGTTTACTACATTTATTCCTGAGTTTTGGATTTGTTTTGCAACTTCTGCTGAAATTACATTATCTTTTTCTACAAAGATTTCACCAGTTTCACTATCTGAAATTGTTTCAAATGCTACTCCTCCAGTAATTCTTTCAGCTAAGTTTAATTTTCCATTAAATTTGTGTCTACCTACCTTTGCCAAGTCATATCTCTTTGGATCAAAGAATAGTCTATCAAATAATGTTCTTGCTGCATCTACTGTTGGTAATTCACCTGGTCTTAATTTTTTGTAGATTTCTATAAGAGCTTCATCAGATTTTTTGATTGGGTCTTTTTCTAATGTTGATTTTAATAGAGGTTCTTCACCAAATAGGGCTAATATTTGTTCATCTTTCTCTATTCCAATTGCTCTTAATAATGTAGTTACAGGTATTTTTCTTGTTCTATCTACTCTAACATAAAATACATCATTATTATCTGTTTCGTATTCTAACCATGCACCTCTTAAAGGCATAACTGTTGAAGTAAATAGTTTTTTACCTGTTTTTGTATCCATTGTGTATGCATAATAACAGCTTGGAGAACGAACTAACTGGCTGACTACAACTCTTTCTGCACCATTTATAACAAATGTTCCTGTATCTGTCATAAGTGGGAAATCGCCAAGATAGATTTCTTGTTCTTTTATTTCTCCAGTTTCACGATTGAATAATCTTACTTTTACATGTAGTTTTGTCGAATATGTAGCATCTCTCTCTTTTGCTTCTTCTACTGTATATTTTGGGTGTTCATCCATACGATAGTCTAGGAATTCTAGCACTAAGTTTTCTGAGTAGTCTACTATTGGAGAAATGTCTTTTAAAACTTCTCCTAATCCTTCGTTAATAAACCAATCATAAGAATCTTTTTGAACTTTAATTAAATTAGGCATTTCAATAAAATCGCCTATTTTTGAAAAAGATTTTCTTGTGGTTTTTTCGTGTTTTACGTCTTTAACTTTTACCAAAGTTAATCCCCCCTAAATAAATTTAAGCAGACTTGTTTGTTTTGCATACATACATTTTGCTTAAAAAGTCCTTCTTGCAACATACCACTTTACAAGTATTCTAGCTCCTGCTCTCTAGTCAAAATACTTATATGCCCTGTATATTCAATTCCTCTTTTTAAGCAATTTACATAAATAAAATTATAGAAGGCAAAAGAAAGGTAAACCGACAGATTAAGCCGATTTTACCCTTCTTTACTAATTTAAATTATTTGATGTTTAACGAATTTATCATCTATTAGCCCTCTAGATTTTATTTCCGTACAATTATATACTTTTATTATTATACTTCTTTTTGTGAGGGCTTGTCAAGGTGTTTTTTGAATATTTTTTAATTTCTTTCTTATAAATAGTTACATTTTTTAATCAATTGTCGTTGATGTTCTTCCTGTGCCAATTACCGCTTCTAGCATTGCTCTCCAAGTATTGCAACCTACTATACCATCAACAGTTAACCCACTTACTCTTTGATAGCTTCTAACTGCATTTAATGTTTGAGAGCCAAAAACTCCATCTAATCCTCCTGTTTTGTATCCTAATGTATTCAAACAATCTTGCGCTATAAGTACATATGAGCCTCTTGAATTACTTCTTATAGTCGGAAATCCACCTGTTGAACAAGCTGGTGTTCCCCTTCTCTTATCAAAATGCACCCATGTTGGTGTTAAACTTTTTGGCTCTACATATGACCATACATTTGAATTTAGTGCACTGGTATACAATTGTGCTCTTCTTGCAACACTTAAAGTTTGGCCTGCGTCGAAAGCTAAGCCTGCATAGTGCTGTGAAAAATTGCTGTGGCCACCTTCCCATGGTCTTTTAAATGCATAGCCAACTGGTATAGGTCCACCAAATGCATATCGTTGACTATTCCATGCCTGCATACATCTTTTTTCTGTCCATAGTGTTGGACTATTGCTTGAACCTCTAAATTCTCCTACTGTTAGTGTTCTATTTGTAACATATGGCATAGCCTCTCTTTCTCCTCTGTAATATGTTTCCATCCTATTTGTGTCATTATTATACACTTTAATTTTTGCCATCTTTGCATTCCTCCACATTATATTTTTATATTTTATGCTATGTTAATTTTGTTTAAATGGTTACAGTTTATCTTCTCAATCTCAAACACTCACCCGGATAAATTAAATTTGGATTTTGAATTCTATTTAGCATTACTATATTTGCTATTGTTGTATTATATCTTCTAGCAATTGAATATAAAGTGTCTCCCCTTACAACTTTATAACAGCTATGTCCTAGTTCTGTTTCCATACCTTGTGTTTTTACTACCAATCTTTGACCCGGATATATTAAATTAGGATTTGATATATTGTTTTCTCGTACAATTTGTGATACTGTTGTTCCATAGTTTAATGCTATTCTACTTAAAGTGTCACCTCTTTTAACTACATACACAATTTCTTCTAATGGGTCATCTCCTCCAGATGTTGTTACTGGTACTTTTAAGGTTTCGCCAGCATATATAAGATTTGGATTTTGTATGTTATTTATTCTCACTAGTTCTTGCACTGTTGTGCCATAAATTCTTGCTATTTGTGAAAGAGTATCTCCACTTACTATTGTTATTGTTCTATAATTTCCAGTAGGTTCTTCCACTTCTGGTAGAATTTCACTTGGCTGATTACTTCCATTTATAAAAATTTCCTTGGCAAATTTATTTCTATCTACATATCCATTTATTCCACTAACTTCTCCTGTATCTGTATATTGCCACCCAATATAAGTACTCCATTTTCCGTTATCTTGAGGACTACTTACTCCATACTCTGCCACCCAAAGTGGATAATTTAATATTTCTCCATTCCAAATAGTTCTTGCTGTATATGTATTACTATAAATAACTACTGGCTTTTGTGTAAGCTCCTCTAATTTTCTAATAAAAGCTAATCCAATTGCATTTATTTCTTCATTGTTTAAGTTTCCAAACTCCTCAAAATCCATTGCCAGTCTACAATCTATTTCTTTGCCAGCAATTTTTGAAGCAAAAAACTGTGCCTCTAGCCTTGCCTCTTCTTCGCTTCTCGCTGTTACATAGTGATAAAGTCCTATTTTAAGCCCATTTGCTTTTGCATTTTGGTAACTTTGCTCAAATGTTGGTGAAACATATGTCGTTCCTTGCGTTGCTTTTATGTATACAACTTGTATTCCACTATTGGCTACTTCTGCAAAATCAATATTTCCTTGCCAATTGCTAACATCAATGCCTTCATATATTTCACTAGATGCAGGTTCAATGGCTTCGACTTTTGAAATTGAAATTTGAATTACAATTATTATCATTAAAATTATAGTTAGCAGTTTTTTCAAAAATTTCCTCCTTTCTCGATTTACAAATTTTTATATAATATTAAAAGTAAATTGCTTTTGTTAATTTTTAAAAATTACAATATGTTTTCGAATCATGACAGAGAGCGAAGTTGAAAAGCAATTTAAATTTTGAATAAATTTTTAAAAATTGCAAAAAATAAAAATATATTTAGAAGAAAGGAAGGATATTTATGGCTAATTTAAGTAAAGTAGAATTACAAAACTTAAGACATTTTATTGGTTCTTCTGATACTTGCTATGCAAAATTAAATCAATATGCAAGTACAGCCGTTGACCCACAAATAAAACAGCTTTTTACCAAAGCTGCTCAAGATAGTTTAAATACTAAACAAACACTTATGACATTTTTAGAAAACTAAAAAGTGAAACTTTTTTGATTAAATTTTTTTGTTTTTTCTTTTTGTTCATTTTTTAAATTATTTTTATGAAAGGAGTTTTTTATGGACGAGAAAACAATGGTTAATGATGTTTTAGAAAATACAAAAGCTAGTCTTTCTAGTTATCAAACTGCAATTTCTGAAACAGAAAATATGCAATTGAGACAAACACTTCAACAGTTAAGAGATGGAAGTGAAAGTTTTCAATACGAACTTTTTAAAGTAGCCAAATCTAAAGGATATTATAAACCTGCTGACCCAGCAGATATGAGCGAAATTCAGAAAATGGCTAACCAATTTAATTATTAGATTTACAAAAATAGAGTAGCATTAATTGCTACTCGTTATTTTTAATTATATATGTAATTTTGTGGGTCTACCGCTTTGCCATTTACTCTTATTTCAAAATGTAAGTGGTTACCTGTTGATATACCTGTTGAGCCAACTGCTGCTATAACTTGTCCTTGTGATACTGTTTGTCCAGCTTTTACATATAATGCACTACAATGTGCATAAAGAATTGTTACTGAGCTATTAGATTTTATTGCTACAGTGTATCCATATCCTGAATAACCATTTCCATTTGCACCAAATCCAGAAAATATAACTGTTCCTGACGCAGCAGCTTTAATTGCTGTTCCTTTTGGTGCTGCTATGTCTAACCCTTTATGGTTATCTCTTGACCTTATACCAAATCTTGAGCTGATTGTTCCTGATACTGGTTTTACTAATGATATTCCTAAACTTGTTGGTACACTTGGTCCTGTATATGTAGCTTTTGGCACTGTTGCTACTACAACTTTCTTTTCCTTATATAACTCTGAGACACAAGTTTCTACTGTTTTATATTCTGTTTGTGATGTAGAGTATTTTTCAACAATTCCTAGTTTTTCTGAGTTTGTACTTTTTTTCTCTTTTAATTGATTAACTGCTGATTCAGCATCTGCAAATGTTTTTACATATGCCTTTTCTTCTTCATCTTCTGTTATTGCATAATACTTATAATATGGAGTACCAGAAGATGTAACAATGTTAAATATTTCATCATCATTTGTCTCAATACCATTTTTTAAAAGACATGCTGAGTACTCCGGCATCTCTTTTACTTCAACAAATGCTACATTATCTCCATCCCCTGTGTTTATGTAGTCATTAATTCTTTTTTGTAATGCTATTTTATCTTGGGTATATCCAATTATTTCTCCATTTAAGCTTACACTGTATGTTTGCTTGTATGTTACTTTAATTATTCCTAATATTAGTACTGCTGCTATAACTAGTATTATTAAAACTTTTACGATTTTCCTAAAACCAATTACAACTTTTTTCAAATTACTAATTTTAATCACCCTCCAAAAATATTCTTAATTTTTTCTTAAACTTTATATCATAAATATTATAATTTGTAAAGTGTCATATATTGGTAAATGCTCGTATCCGTAGTGATTTGTAGAATTAGTAGTCCCAAATTTTTTTATTTTTGTTTTAATTTTTCCTATTTTCTTATTACTAATTTATCAAATTTGCTATTTATGTAATCCTCTAATTTTTGCATAAATATATCTCCTTTGATTTCTTTTTTAGCAACCATATCTAATCCTTTTTCCCAGCTAGCTGTTAGTTTTGGATTTAGCATATCTGGCATTGACATTTTTACAATATCATAAATATATTCTCCTTTTTGAGTCGGCGTAATTATCTGCGTTTTTGTATTTATTTGAATATATTTTATTTTTTCTAATTTTTTAATTATTTCTGCTCTAGTTGCACTTGTGCCAATTCCCGCACCTTTTATTTGTTCTCTTAATTCTTCATCTTCTATAAGCTTTCCTGCATTCTCCATTGCTAGAATTATAGAGCCTGAATTATATCTACTTGGAGGTGTTGTTTCAGATTCTTTTATTGTATATTCTTTAACATCTAACTTTTCGCCTTTTTTTACATCTATGTTTTCCACATTTTGTTCATCTGTTGTGGATTTTTTTAATACTGTTAGATATCCTTGCTTTGTGCAAACTTTAGTATTAGCATAAAACTTTTCTCCGCCAACATTTACTGTAATGCTCATTTTATTAAATTCTGCTGGTGGATAAAATATTGCTAAAAATCTTTTTACAATTACTCTGTATATTTCTTTTTGCAAATCTGGCAAAGAGTTTAGATTTTCATATCCTTTTCCTGTTGGAATTATTGCATAATGGTCTGTTATTTTGCTATCATTAACATATTTTGTTTTTACCAAATTTGTAGAAAATTTTTCTTCTTTCATTTGTTTTATATAGCCTTGAACTTCTTCGTCTTTATAACCCGAAGCAATTCCATTTAAGTTTTGATTAATTACTTTCGCAACTGCTGTTGAAAGCACTCTTGCGTCTGTTCTAGGATATGTTACAAGCTTTTTTTCATAAAGATTTTGTATTATTTCAAGTGTTTCGTCTGGCTTTATTTTAAATCTTTTTGTACATTCATTTTGGATTTCTGCTAAGTTAAATAAAAGTGGTGCATTTTCTTTTTGCTTTGATTTTTTTACTTCTTCTACAACCGCTTCTTTCCCATCTAAAGATTTTATAAAGTTTTCTGCATCTTCTTTCTTTTTGAAGCCATTATCATTATATAACTTTGGAGTTTGGTAAACGCTTGATGTTTCTGTTACTTTCCATTCAGCTCCAAATTTAGTAAAGTCTCCATTTATTTTGTAAAAAGGTACTTTGACAAAATTACGTATTTCTCTTTCTCTTTCAACTATCATACCCAATACGCAAGTCATAACTCTTCCAACTGATATAGAGGCTTTCTCTTCATTTATTTCTTTTGCTAACCTTCTACCATATATTATAGAGAGCATTCTTGAAAAATTTATTCCTATAAGATAATCTTCTTTTGCTCTTAAATAAGCGCTATCAGATAAACTATCATATTCGGATTCTGGTTTTGCCTCATCAATTCCTCTTTTAATTTCTTCTTCTGTTTGAGAATCTATCCATACTCTTTTTATTTCTGCTTTTGGGTTTGGCTTAGCCATCATAAAAACTAATCTTTGTATATATTCTCCTTCTCTTCCAGAGTCTCCTGCATTATATATAACTTCTACATCTTCTCTTTGTAATAACCCTTTTACTATGTTAAACTGATTTTCAACTGCTGGAATTATCTCATACTTCCATTCTTTTGGGATAAATGGCAAAGTGTCTAATCTCCAAAATTTTAATTTTTCATCATATTTTTCTGGATAACTCATGGTAACTAAATGTCCTACGCACCATGTAATTATCCAGTTTTCTGATTCTAGATATCCATTTTTTCTTGTTGTATTTATTTTTAATGCTTTTGAAAATTCCATTGCTACTGATGGCTTTTCTGTTATAATTAGTTTCTTTCCCATGTTTCCCTCTTTTTTAGTATATCTCTTGGTTTTATTTTGTTAGATAAATTTCGCTCTTCTTTAAGTCTATGTTATATCACATAGTTACTAAAGTGTCAAAATTTTGTCTGGAATTTTTCAATTAGGGTAATTAAAAAATTATTTGCATAAACTCCAAATTTTGTACATATTTTAGACATAATTTATGGGTAGAATATAACTAAGTTAAGAGAAAGGAAGTGTTGCCTATACGAATTTGTTCATTTTCTAGTAAATAATCCCCTGTGTGAGAGCTTCTATATTGGAGGAAGCTCTCTTTTTTTAGTATCTATTGTAAAAATTTTTCTTTGATTTATTAAAATTTATCATAAAGATGAACTTTTTGCATATAATATTATATAATAATTTTAAAAATGTTGACAAATAGTCTAAATGGATGTATAATTATACTGTTAATACATCGCGGGGTGGAGCAGTTGGCAGCTCGTTGGGCTCATAACCCAAAGGTCGCAAGTTCGAGTCTTGCCCCCGCAACCAAATCTAAAGTCTTACTTCTTTGTGTTAATACTAGAAGTAAGACTTTTTTTATATAATACTGTATTAATAAATTTTGCTAATTATATAAAATAAGGAGTGTGTCTATTATGATGTATCCATATGTAAAATATTCAGATGGTACTGAAGTAATGTTTTCCAATATTTATACAGATGATAATGGTTTTGAATGCATTGACGTTCATTTTGAAAGACCTACCTCAAATGGATTTGATTCCGTTAGAATAAAATTACCTACATACGAAGTTACCGTTTGGGAAGGAAATTATAGTAATGATGAAATTGAATTTTTCAAACAAGTAGTTAAAAATAGTTCTGATTTATTTTATAAATATGCTAAAGAAGGAGGTCTTAAACTTGCCTAGTATTTTTGAAAGTTTTCGGATATAAGATTTATTTTTGGTCAAATGAAAATAATGAACCAATCCACATACATATTTCTAAAGGAAATCCAACTAAAAATTCTACTAAGGTCTGGATAACTCAATCTGGTGGTTGCATATTAGCAAATAATAAAAGTCAAATTCCTCAAAATGATTTGAATAAATTATTAGATATAGTATCGAAACATTACTTTTTAATTATCTCTAAATGGAAAGAATTTTATCATATTGATAATACAGACGATGTTAAATTTTATTGTTAAAAAGAATCAGAAATCATTTCGATTTCTGATTTTCTTATTATAAGGGGAATTCTATATATTTTTTATATTTCTCTTTTTAAATATTATAAATGTTGGTATTAACATTATTAGTAGATATACTACGCATATAATTATAGATGTTATTAAATTCATTCCTTCCATATATGGTAGTCCGCCGAATAAGTACTGGCTTAAATCCCAGTTCATTGTAACGAAATATTTCATAAATGTTAAGTTATATGCTATTGCTAGTTGATTTATTATTGATGCGCCCATATATCCTAAAAGTGATACTGTTATTGCTAGAGCACTGTTTGAGAATATAGTGCTTATTGCAAATGCTAATGTTGCTAGCAATATTATTATTGGTAATTGTGTTAATGTTTGTATTCCTAAGTAAGCAAGTATATTTATTTCTTGTATTACATTTGTACTTAAGTTGTATACAACAACAGGTTCAAATAGGCTTTCAAATCCAAATAATATTCCACCCACTAATATTTGCATTAAGATTGTAGATACTATTACAAATGCACTTATTATAAGTACTGTTAAGAATTTTGATAATAGTATTTGAGTTCTAGTATATGGTTTTACCAACAATAGTTTTATTGTGCCTTTACTCCATTCTTCACTTACAATTGTTCCTGCAATCATTATAATTACAACAATTATAAATACTCCGTATTGAGAATAAAAGTACTGTAAGCTTCCTTTTAAACTATCTGATTTATTTATATCTGTTCCTGTTTCTATTATATATTTGCTTTCTTCTCTAGTAGTTAAAGCATCATTATATTCTTTCTGTTCTTCAAAGTCTAATTCTTTATTTTCTAAATCATATGAGATTAAAGTTCCTGATGATGTTTGATATCTTGTTAATGCTATATTTAGGTAATCCACTCCATATGGTATGTTTTTTTCCAATCTATATTCTGCAATTTCTTTTTCTACTTTTGCATTTTCTATTTCATTATTTAATCCTTTTATTATTTCTGTATCTTGTGTTTGTGCTTTTTGCTTATTTAATTCTTCTATTTTATTATTTGCATTTTGTAAATCTTCATTTGCAAAGTATTTCCAGTCATTTTCATCTAATTTTGCTATAATACTTTCCATTTCTTCAGTTGCTTTTCTCGCTTGCTTTTCACTTTTTTCTGCGCCATATGTGTATGTGTTTATTTCTGTGATATATGGAGAAATTCTGTCGTTTATGATACTTAATTTCCAATCTGAATCTTTGTATTTTTCCATTAAATTAGATAAATCTAATTCTGATTTTAAATTTATATATAATGTGACATCACTAGGTTTTTCTGGATTCAAATTAGAAAGTTCTTCTTTTATGCTGTTTATGTAGCTTTCGCTATACATATATGCAGAATATGTTGATGAATTTGAATATTTGTTAATACAATTTATGAATATCATTAGTAAAAATATTAAGAGCATTGTTATATAAATTGTTTTCTTTTTAAAAATTTTGGTCAATTCATTTTTTATTAAATTACTCAATTATATTACCCCCTGTCTTTTCAAAGAATGCCTCTTCAAGTGTTTTCTCTTCCTGTTTTACTTCGAAAATTTTTATATTGTTTTCTACTAATTTACTTATTATATATGGCACTTCTTCTTTTGAAATATTAACTTTTAGTATTTTGCTGTCTTTTACTTCTAGCCCTAATATTTTATTATTTCTTAAGTCCATACTTAATATTGTTTCTGCTTTATCTGCATTATCTACTTCAAATATTTCTACTTCATTACTTGCTTCATGTTTTATTTTAGAAATTTCACTTGTTTCTATTACTTCTCCATTTTTTATTATACAAACTTTTGTACAGAAGTTATCTAATTCTGCTAAGTTGTGGCTAGATATTAGAATTGCCATTTTTTCTTTTTCTGCGAGATTTACCAGTAACTCTCTCATTTCTTTGATACCCTCTGGGTCTAATCCATTTGTAGGTTCATCTAATATTAGTAAATTAGGTTTATGCAGAATTGCTTGTGCAATTCCTAATCTTTGCCTCATTCCTAATGAATATTTTGATACCTTATCATTTATTCTTTTTTCTAACTTTACTAGTTTTACTACTTCATCTATTCTTTCTGTTCCTATATTTTTATATAAATTTGCTACAAGTTTTAGGTTTTGATATCCTGATAAATACATATACATATCTGGATTTTCTACTATTGCTCCGACTTTTTTTATTGCATTTGTAAAGTTTCTTTCAATATCATATCCATTAATACTAACTTTTCCACTTGTTATACTTTGAAGTCCTAATATTAATTTTATTGTTGTGGTTTTCCCAGCTCCATTTGGCCCTATAAAGCCTAATATGTCTCCTTCTTTTACTTCTAAGGAAACGTTTTTTAGAATTTGCTTTTTACCAAATGTTTTGCATAAGCTTTCACATTTTAATATTGTTTCCATTTTTAACCTCCCTTTCGTTTTTTATTTTAACACGTGTTTATTTATTTTTTATTTATAAATTATTTATTTTTTCTTAATATTTTTAAAGTCAAAAATAAAGAGAACCTTAAGTTCTCTTTACTTATAAATCCTATTATGAACCAATACTATCAAACCCATCTAAATCACTTGGCAATTCTACGTCTGTGTCCGATATTTCTTTTTCTTCTATATATATTTTAGAATCTCTATATTGCTGTGTATTTTCGTTTTGCGTATTCATCACATTTCTAACATTTATCATAGTTTCTTTATCTATCCAACATTCATTATAATTTGATGATTTTGAATCTGTACTATTTTTTCTAATAACATAACATTCTCTTCCATTATATACTTTTGTTTCATAGGTTCCAAATAAGTCTAATAATTTATACTGTGGTATATACCACTGACTTATGTTGTAGTAAATGCTTTCTAATACTTGTCCTTTTTGATGCACTAATAAATCATCATTTTCTCTATACTCAATCTTCTTACTATCATAATGTACATATATTTCTTCATTGCTACCTTCTTGTCCATATACTTCATATCTATTTTCATACTCGTTTTTTGAATAGCAAACCATTTTATATTTTCCATTCTTATAATAATATTCAGTTATGTTGCAACTGCTAGAAAAATCAGATGTATAATCATATAAAAGTATTTCTTCTCTTTTAGCGTAATATTCGTTCATATTTTTCATACTTTCTAATTTTTTATATACGCCATCTAAAATATAATTATTGTGAATTAATTTAATAGCAAATTGCACAAAAATTATCAAAATAATAATTAATAAAATAATAATTATCTTTTTCAAAAGTGATAATTTTTTGTTAAACTTCTTTAAATATTCTTTATGTCTTTTTACCTCTTGTTCTTTGCTTTGAGCATTGTCATTTTTCATTTGCATATAAATAGAACTACAGTCTTTGCATTCTTCTAAGTGTTCCTTAATAACCTCTTCTGCATCATCAGACACAGAGTTATTAATATAGTCATTTAATAAATTTTGAACCAAGCTACATTCTTTTTTAACCACTTTTTAATTCCTCCTTCAATTTAATGCTTGCTCTATAATATATAGTTTTTGCCCAAGATTCATCCTTTCCTAAAATTTCTCCGATTTCTTTAAAAGTCAGCTCTGTATTTATTTTCATAAGTATAATCTTTTTTGATATAGAATTTAGTTTATTAATCTTTTCATATAATCTCTTTTTATCATCGTTCATTTCTATTTCATTTTCAAAAGAATATTCTTCAATTAAATTCTCATCAAGTGGAATTTTTCTAATTCGTTTTTCTTTCTTTAAATAGTCTTTCCATTTGTTTTTTGCGATTATATATAGCCAATTTAATATTTTGTCAGTTTCTTTTAATTTATTATAGTGCAGTATTGCACTGTAAAATGTTTCTTGTAAAAGTTCTTCGGATAATTCTTGATTTTTTGTTAATCCTAGTAAATATTTGTATATTATAGAAGAATATTTGTCATATATCTCATCCACATTTTGCCTCCCTCTATTTATAATAACGATTTACTTTTAAAAAAGTTTCAAAAAATTTTTTATTTTTTCACACTGTTATTTTATCTTTCAAGCTTTCATATTTGGCATCTCCTATTCCACTTACATTTTTTATATCTTCTATTGTTTTAAATTTTCCATTAGCTTCTCTGTAATCTATTATTTTTTGAGCTGTTGTTTCTCCTACTCCGGGCAAAGTTTCTAGTTTTTCTTTACTTGCTGTATTTATGTTCACTTTTGAATCTACCTCATTTTCTTCAACGTTTGAGTCAGTAATTACTACTCCTACCCCTGCTCCATCCGAAATAAGGTTCACTTGGTTTAAATCTTCGTTAATTCTAGGTATATATATTTGCGTTCCGTCTTCTACTATGTATGCCAAATTTATTTTAGATAAGTCAGCCTCTTCCGTTTTTCCTCCTGCCATATTTATTGCGTCTATTATTCTTGAGCCTTCTGGCAGGGTTACTACTCCCGGATTATTTACTTCGCCTATTACGTGAACAACAACAGTTTCTTCTGTTTCCTTGCTATTTAGGTTCGTACTGTCTTCATTTGAGTTTTCATTCATTTCTGAGCTTAATTCGTTTGTTTCATTTGTTAGTATTATCTCAGCATCTTCTTCATATAAATTTTGGTACACATATATCAATACCAACACGAATATTATACTAATAACTATTGATAAAATAATTTTTTGTTTTTTGCTTAAATTTAATATTATTTCTTTCATAGTAAACACTAGTCCTTTCTGAACTTTAAAGCTTAGCTCATATGTTCAATTTTTATAAATTTTCCCATTTCTTCTATTGATTTCTTTTTTATTTATTGATATTATATTTTTTGTATGTTTAAAGGAGAAAGAATGAAGGTTTTAAAGAGTTTAAAGTTTATATATTTTTGTATTGTTTTTACTTTTGTTTTTAGCTTATTTTTATCTTTGGGAACTTCGAGTTATGCAAGTAGTAGTCCTACTGTAAATTCCGAAGCAGCAATCTTAATGGATGCTTCACAAGGTAAAGTTCTTTATGAGAAAAATTCTACTAAGCAGATGTATCCTGCAAGTACCACTAAAGTTATGACAGCAATTTTAACTGTTGAAAATTGTGATTTGAATGCAGAAGTTACTGTTAGCTATTGGGCTGTAAACGCCGTACCATATTCTTATTCTTTGGGATACATTACTCCCGGAGAAGTTTATACAGTTGAAGAACTTTTGAATGTTACAATGATTGCATCAGCTAATGATGCTGCTTATGTTTTGGCAGAATATATTGCTAACCTAGATAATCCTGATTATGTTTTTGAAACTACTCAAACTAGCAGAGATGCTTTTGATAACAGTATTGCAGAGTTTTCTACTATGATGAATGATAAGGCAAAAGAAATTGGTTGTACAAATACTAATTTTGTTAATCCTAATGGAATATATAATGATAATCATTATTCTACTGCTTATGACTTAGCCTTAATTGGTAAATATGCTTATGAAAATGCCATAATAAAATCTATTGGTTCTAAGGCCTCATACAATTTACCAAAGAATGAAAATCATCCTACATATACTTCAACTAATGCTTTATTAAGAAATACTCATAGATATTATTATGAGTATGCAAATGGTTTAAAAACTGGATATACTGATGCAGCGGGATATTGCATTATTGCAACTGCTAGTAAAGATGGAATTGATTTAATTTGTGTTATTTTAAAGGGCGAGCGTTTATCTGATGGTACTGCTACAAGAGAAGCTGATTGTATAAATTTATTTAATTATGGATTTGATAATTATAAATCGGTAAATCTTGTTACAGAAGGTGATGTTGTAAGAACTATTGATATTTTAAATGGTACTGAAGATACGAAAAAACTTGATGTTACAGCAGTTAATACTTTAAATTGTGTTGTTTTTACTGATGAGGTTGTTGACGTTACACCAATTGTGCAATTTAATAACATATTAGCACCTATTGCCAAGGGTCAAGTTGTAGGAACAATTACATATACAATTGATGGGGTAAGTTACAGTAGTGATTTAATAGCTTCTCATGATGTATATAGTTCAAGTGTTATGAATATTATCTTAGCTCTTTTAGCTATATTTATGGTATTGCTAATTTTAGTTACAGTTATTTCTATAAAGAAAAAATAATTTATAATGAATTAAATATTTTGAATAAAAATATTGGGGCAATAAATCTTTATGATTTAATTGCCCCTCAATATTTAATTTTAGCTATATAAATAGTTTATATAATATTATATCATTTTTTTATATTTGTCAATATTAATAATTTCAATTTTTTTATTTTTTCAATATTTTTTATTTTGTCTACATAAATACATTAGTATTATTTTAGTAATCTCTTCCAAGGATTATTGTGAAATCTACATTAGCATTGTCTTCTCCCATTATGCTACTACCAGTTCCAAGTAATGCTATAAGTGAACTTTCAGTATCTGCACTGTTATTAGTTCTATTTATAATTGTTGTTGCTTCTGTAACATTTGTATTTCCTTCTTTAGCTACTGTATATCCTTGGGCTTCAAGTTGTTGTATGGCTCTATCTAATTTACTATCACTTCCAGTACCGTTAAGAACTTCTATTGTTAAATCTTCTGTTACTGTTGCTCCTGATGATATTTCATTTGAATTAGCTTCGTTTGCAATAGTATTTCCTTGTGTTTCTTCTGTTCCTAAAGATGTTAGAAACAAATTATTTACTACTTGCTTTGCCTCATCTTCATCTACTAAATAAACTGCTACACCATTACAATATTGTGCAACACCTGGAAGCATATCTGTTTTTATGTTGTCAGCATTTATATTTAATAATGCTGGTGCATATTCCATCATGGTATCAAAATCTATATTTGTTTCAACTTCTTGTTCTATTACATTTAAAATATCATTTATTTTTGTAATATTTTCCAATTTAAGAGTTTGTTTTGCAACTGCCATTAAGAATTCTCTTTGTGTTCTCATTCTTCCTAAGTCATTGTCTCCATATTCATATGAATATGATGTTCCATTGTTGTTGTGTCTAAATCTTACTAGCCACTCTGCCTTTTGACCATCTAATAGTTGATATCCTGGTTCTAAGTGTATATATAAATCTTGAGAACTATCATCATAATCCATCTTTATTGGCACATCAAAGTATACTCCTCCAATGGCATCTACTAGGTCTCTTAATGCTTTAGTATCAACAGTTATATAATATTTAATATTTAATCCTGTTAAATCATTTACTGCATCGATTGTTCTTTGTGGACTTATTTGATATTTTGAGTTAATTTTATCTGATGCTGTTGCTGTATTTGGATTACTTCCAACAAAGCTATCTCTAGGTATTGATAAAAGTGCCGCATCTCCTGTACTTGGGCTATATTTTGCCACCATTATAGTATCTGTCATTGCCTCACTTTTACCAAGTAACAAGCAATAGAAGTCTGGCAAACTCTTTACTTTTTCTGGGTCTGTACCAACTAAGGTTGTTACAATTCCTGTTAACCCTCCACCATTTTGATATACTTTATATATAAATACTCCTGCTACTACTATGATGATTAATAATATAATTAATAAAACTTTGCCGACAATTTTACGGCCTTTTTTCTTTTGCTTTTTTTCTTTAGATTTTTTATTATTACTCATTTATTTATATCACTCCTAAAATTTTAGTCTGCCCTTAGTATATCAAATATGAATTATAATATCAAGATTTTTAGGATTTTTTCACATAAAAAACATCTTAATATTTTATTAAGATTCTTTTTCGACATTTTAAATTGGGGACGGACCTTTTTTGAAAATTTAAAAAAAGGTCCGTCCCCAACTGAAAATCTTTTATACTTCTGGTGCAATTCTAAATTCTGCATACCATTCTTCTTTAAATTCTTTGTCATACTCTACATTTCCGAATATTTCTGGCATTTCTTTTTGGAAATATTTTAAAAGTGGTATTAATAATTGTCTTATTGCAGGATGAGCATGGTTTGATGTTCTTAATTCTAATATGTGTTTCCATTCTCTTATATCTGCTGTCATTGTTACTTCTGCTGCTGTGCTATGTGGTAAAACTAGTCTGCACATATCTGTTGATGCGTTTAGTTTTTTCATTTCTAAATAGTGTTTTTCCATATCTTCCATTGATTTTTTCCATTCTGCATACACTTTTTCATCTTCAATATAAGCTGGATTTACGCATTTGATTTCATTTCCATATTTATCTTTATCATAGCTACAATATCTTGTTGATTCTATTGAGAAACTTCCAAATCTATGTCTTGTTAAGTCTTTGTATACTCCTATATCACAGTACATTCTTATAGTTACTTTTTCATGTTCTAAGACTGATTCATGTCCTCTGTTTATACAATTTTTTAATAAATTTTTATAGCTATCCTCTGTTATATTCCCCTCTGAACGATAGCATGTTCTACAAGCTCTTTCTATTCTTTTCATTATTTTTATTCCATCAATTTTTTCTACTTCTATCCATGGCTCTACTATTTTCATCTTTCTTCTCCTCTTTTTAATTCATATTTTCTTTTTCTATTTTCTATATTTGTTTTAATTTTTATAAATTGAATTTAATATAAAATTATTATTATACATTATTGAACCTATATTTGAAGAATTTATTAATTCTAACAAATTAGTATTTGCTATTAATGGTGAAATCATTGAAATTACTGCTAATATTGCATAAATTATTATTGCTCCTTCTATGGCTCCACAAATTGCTCCACCAATTTTGTTTATTTGTCCTATTAATGGTATTTTGTCTATTAGCTTTGAAACGACTTTTACCAAAGCAAGTACTATTCTTACAATAATAAATATTGCTATAAATACAATAAATGAAATTATTCCCCCTGCAAGTTCTCTTCCAATAGCATTAAATGCTTCTTCTTTTGATGTGTTTACATTGCTTGTTATTCCATTAATATACTCTTTTACTCCTTCTGGTAAGCTTGAGTCTGCTTCAACAGTGAAGTCTGTATCACTTAATGGTATGTTAGATGATATTGTTTGTGCTAAATTTTCATCGAAATTTGTGTTTTCAACAATTACATTTGTTATTGGTCTGCAAAGTACTATTGCTAATACTAGTGCAATAACAACTGCAAGAATATCAATTACACATGAAATCAATCCTTTTTTTAGCCCTACAAATATGGCTGATACCATTATTATTAAAATTATTAAGTCTACTACCATAACATTTTATACGATATATTTTATATCATAATCTCCTTTGCTTATATTTAGGTTTTTTAAGGATTTACCTATAAACCTTATATTTTATAAACATTATAAACTTATTATTTCTACTCTGTCTCTGTAAATAATTCCTGCTATACTATCTCCTAAAACTATATTCCTATAACTTTGTCTTGATGAGAAATGTTTTATTAACCATGCGTTATGATTTAAGAATACTACTTCATTTCCTAAATTTACTGCAACTATGCTATCACTACAATATAAGTCTTTAGGCATTTGTTCTAACAAATATGTACTTTCACTTGAATTTCTTGAATTGATAATTTTTGCTTCATATTCACTACTTAATATTCCTGTTGAATTTTCTTGTATTCTACAAATATAATTTGCCATTTCAATATCTAAAAATAAAGTTTTGTCATCTATTTCAACTATTTTTTCTGAATTGCCCTCTGACAATCTATAAACTGAATTATCATACTGGCAAATCAAGTTATTATCATCATATTGTATGCTTATAATTAAGCTATTATTTTCTGGATTATATGTATAAACTATTGCTTCTGATGGTGCTGTTTTGGCTTTTTCAATAGAAATAGTTTTTACTACTGATGTAATGATTGTTCCTGAAGTATTTGATTCAGCAAAACTCAAATATTGGTTATTATCTGATATTGCCAAATTAGTTGCTATTGTTGAAGATAAGTATGTTTTAAATTCTTCGTCTCCAGTTATTCCATACATTACAATTACTGATTTATATGTGGTTCCTGTAAGTACTACACCAACAGCTCCATTTTTATTTACTGTAATATTGGAAATATTACCTTCCATTGTTTTTTGCCACTGAAGGCTTGTATTGTATATTAAATATAAATTTTGACTTCCTTTATCTCCTATCAATAAATATCTTCCGCTTGAACTAAATATTGGATTATTGATTGATACATTTATTGTAGTTTCTTCTTTTCCTGATGTATTATATATTGTAAGTTCATTATTTTGTAGTATTACTATATGATTATCATAAGCAAATATATTTGAATTTTCGTTTTCTAGTTGTATTGTTGGTAAATCTTCTTCTTCAATATTTTTTCTAAAAATATATTCATCCATCCAATTTCGTACATCTTCATTTGCAATATATAATGATATTATTGTAATTATTACTATGCCTATAATTAGACCTATTATTAATATTACCTTTTTCTTCATTTTACTTCCTTTAGTTTTTTGTTATATTTTATACTACTTTAATATGTTTGTAAAGTATATTTAATTCCTATATTCAAAAAATTAGCCCTCATTACTAAACTTCTGTCTAATAACTTGGGCTTTATTATTATTTATTTATTTTTTTCTCTTTCTGACTATTGATATTACTATTCCTGCAATAATTATGATTATTGGAATTGTAAATATAATCCAAAGAACTATTCTATTTTCTTTTTCTGTAATTGCTTCAAATGATACTAATCCTGTATCTTTTCTAATTCTTATAGAATCTTCTCTATCTGAAAGATATGCAATTGTATTTAATATTATGTCTTTATTTTGTCTTATAGAAATTGGTGTTCCTATACTTCCAGATATTTGTACAGTATAATTTGTAGCAAATAATGCATTTGAATATGCAACCAATGTTGATTCTGTGTCATCATCTATTTTCTTAGTTAGAATTTCTGCTAGCACAAATGGTCCTTCTTCATCAGAATCTAGTTTTTGTGATATATCTGAATTTATATCTTCTCTATAGAAAGAGCTTTCTGTTGATTGTAAGAATGGGCTAGCTGTAACTCCTAAAGCTTCTAGCTCTTCATCAGATACTGTATTGATTTTTCCAGAATCTAATAAAGCTATTGTTCCATCTGTGTATAAGTCTTTTACTATTCCATTATATGTCATTTGAGGTATTATTAAGTCAGGTGTTCCTGCTATCATGTTTTCTGTTGATTCTTCACATATAACTCCACTTGAAAAACTTATACCAAATTGTGATAATATTTTAGTTATATTTGGATATGTGGTTTCTTCAGTCCAATTTGAAGTAAATACATAAGGGTCTTGCATCCAAACTATTTTTCCACCAGCATTTATATAATTTTGAATTTTTTCTGTTTCTAAATCTGTAAAATCACTAGTTGGGTTTGCAATTACTAAAACATCACATGTTTCAGGCATATCTGATGTAAGTAAATCTATTGTGTTTACATCGTTTACATCATTCTCTATATATGTTGCAAGTGTTCCCATTGGTGATGATGAATCAATACCATATTCGCCATGTCCTGTTAAGAAATATATTTGAGGCTTTTGAGCTATTGTTACATCTAGAATTGCGTTTGTAAGTTTTTGTTCTGTTATATCTATTGTTTGATAAGTACTACTATCATATGTATACATTTCACTGCTATCAATTATTTTATATCTTTCTGTTGCTTGAACTGCTACTAATTGGCTAGTTGTACTTACATTATATTGTGCTGCCAAATCTGGTCTTTCTGATGTATCAATTATTTGGATTGTTATTTTATCATTTACATCATGATATTGTTTTGCAAGGGTTACTGTTGTACTTTCTTCATCATATCCAAAGAAATATATTGTTACGTTTTGTGTAACTTGTGAAATTTGTTCTTTTGATTCGTCTGATAAAGTATATAGTTTTTCTTTTGTAAAATCTAATGGTGTTATATTTAAATTGTTAAACAATAAATTTATTAAAATAAATATTGCGACAAGTATTAAAACTAGAGCAATAGTAAGAATACCATCTCTTATCCATTTTTTCTTGATTATTTCAATTAATTTTCTCATCTATATACCTCCCTTCTACTTAACGCTTTTTCTTCTTTGTAGCACCATAATAGTTAATATTACAAATAGTGCTGAGAAAGATAATAATAGTACTAAGTTTTCTATTGATATTGTTCCCAAGTAGAAAGAGCCATAAAATGCTTCCATTAATGAGAAATCTATAAATATATTACTGAAACTTGGTAAGAACCATAATAGTATAAATACTGCTATTGTTATAACAGCTGCAACTATTTGATTTTCTGTTAAGCTTGAAGCAAACATACCAAATGATACATAAGCTATTGCTAAAAGTGCGAATCCTAGTATAGCTACCAGTGCTTTTCCTAATTGTGGCTCTCCAAAGTAACATAGTATTCCAAAATATATTAGTGTAAGTAATACTGATACTACAACTACTAGTGCTGCTGCAATAAACTTTCCTAATACTATTGATGTGACACTTCTTGGAGATGTTAGTAATAATTGTTCTGTTCCGTTTTTTCTTTCTTCTGAAAACATTCTCATAGTAAGTAAAGGAACTATAAATGTTAGTATTGTTGCTGCTGAGCCAAACATGTATGGAAAATCAGTACTTAAGTATGCGAATACATCTAGGTAGAAAAATATACTACACATTAATAAGAAAACACCTATATATATGTATCCAACTGGAGATAGAAAATATGATTTAAATTCTTTTTTTATAATTGCCCACATTATTTTTTACCTCCTTTTGTTTTTTCTTCTTTTATTTTTCTTTTAACTTCTTTAACTCTTTCCTTTTCTTCTTTTTCTCTTTTTCTATTTTCTTCCCATTGTTTATTAAATTCTTCTTTTTCCTTTTGTTTTGATTCTATTTTGTCTTGCTTTATTGCTTCTTTTCTTTCTTTTTTAGACATCGCCTTAAGCTCTTCTTCTCTTTTAGCTTTTTCTGCTTCCTCTTTCTTAGCTTTTTCTTGCACTTCTTTTTCTTTATCACTAATTAATTTTAAGAATGCATCTTCTAATGTTATTTCTGATTTCTTTAATTCTAAAATATTTATGTCATTTTTAGGGAATAAATTAATTACTTCTTTTCTTAAATCAGTAGATTGAGCAGCTGTTAGCAAATATTGTTTTGTTCCATCTTTTTTTTCTTTTATGAACTCTATTGATTTTAATTGTTTAATTTTTTTAGAAACTTCGTCTATTTTATTTTTTTCATCTTCCACTGTAACATAAATACGATTTTCTTCTTCAAATTGTTCTTCTAAATGGCTTGGAGTATCTACTGCTAATACTTTGCCTTTATTAATTATGATTACTTTTTCACATATTTGGCTAATTTCGGATAATATATGTGAGCTAATAATAACAGTATGATTTTTTCCTAATTTTCTAATTAATTCTCTTATTTCTGTTATTTGTTTTGGGTCAAGACCTACTGTTGGTTCATCTAGTATTAATATTTTAGGGTCACCTATAAGAGCTCCTGCAAAGCTTACTCTTTGCTTATATCCTCTTGATAAGTTTTTGATTAACTTTTTCTGCACATTTCCTAGTCCAACTTCTTCAATTACCTTATCTACGCGTTCCTTCTTTTCTTTTCTCTTTACGTATTTTAAGTCTGCCATATAGTTTATAAATTCTCTAACAGTTAAATCATAATAAAGTGGTGTATTCTCTGGCATATATCCAATTTGTTTTTTTACTTTGTTAGCATCTTTTTCAATGTCATAATCGTTTACTATGATTTTCCCGCTTGTTTGCTCTATGTAACCAGTTAGCATATTCATTGTTGTACTTTTTCCTGCACCGTTAGGTCCTAAAAGTCCAACAATTTCATCATCTTTTATGGTAAAACTTATATCATCTACTGCTGTAAAATTACCATACTTTTTTGTGACATGTTTAACTTCTATCACTACTAGTTCCTCCTTTAGGTCTTGTTTTAAGGATTTGCTTTATTTTAGCAAATCCTTGTTTTTTGTTTAATATTAACATTATATTCCTTATATTTCAATAATTATAAGGTTTTTTCACATAAAATTTACATTTTAAAGAAACATTCATATGCTCTATATGCTGTATAAACATCATATTTGCATGTTACTTCATATGGTGCGTGCATTGAAAGTACTGGAACACCACAATCGATTACATCAACTCCTTTATTAGCTAATATATATGCGATTGTTCCGCCACCGCCAACATCTGTTTTTCCAAGCTCTGCTACTTGAAATTTTATTTTATTAGCGTTGAATAATCTTCTTATTTCTGCTACGTATTCTGCATTTGCATCAGATGAGTTATATTTTCCGCCTGAGCCTGTATATTTATTTAAGCTGATTCCTTTTCCTAAATATCCTGCATTATTTGTATCTGATACTGAGATATATAATGGGTCTGCTCCTGCGTCAACATCTGCTGAAAGCATTTTTGAATTGCAAAATACTTTGTCTAGTAAATTAGGTCTATTTATTCTTGTTTTATTTAATAATTCTGCGATGAAAGTATCAAACACATGAGATTCCATACCTGTATTTCCCATGCTTCCTATTTCTTCTTTATCTGAGAATAAGCATACTGCTGTTCTTCTTGGTCTTTCTACATTTAATATAGCTCTTAATGATGTATATACGCATACTTTGTCATCTTGACCATATCCAGCAATTAAGCTTTCATCAAATCCTAAGGTTCTGCATTTAAATGCTGGTACTACTTCTAATTCTGAACTAATAAAATCTTCTTCATTAATTCCATATTTTTTATTTAATAATTTAAGAATATTATTTTTAACTTGTTCTTTTTCTTCTGATGTATCTGGAATACTTCCAACTAGTACAGAAAGTTTTTCAGCATTAATAGCTTCAGATAATTTCTTTTGTTGTTGTTCTTTTGCTAAGTGTGGTAAAAGGTCTGTTATTGTAAATACAGGTTCATCATCATTTTCGCCAAGTGATACATAAAGTTTTTCACCATTTTCTTTAATAATAACTCCATGAATTGCAAGTGGAATAGCTGTCCATTGATATTTTTTTATTCCACCATAATAGTGAGTTTTTAAATAAGCTAAGTTTCCCTCTTGGTATAAAGGATTTGGTTTTAAATCTAGCCTTGGTGAATCTGCATGTGCTCCAACTATATTAATTCCAGTTTCCATAGATTCTGTGCCTATTACAGCTAAGTATATGTTTTTTTCTCTGTTTATGAAGTAAACTTTATCTCCTGGATAAAGTTCTGAATATTCTTCTAGGCTTTTAAACCCATTTTGTCTAGCTAATGCTTCAGTTGCTCTTATAATTTCTCTTTCAGTTTTTGCACTGTTTAAAAATTTCATATATTCGTCAGAAAAAGTAAATATGGCGTTTTTTTCATCTTCGCTTACTTCTTCCCATCCAGATTTTTTGTTTTTTAATAAATCGTTCATACGCTCCTCCTTGATTTTTTCTTATTATATCAATAGTATATCAAAAAATAAAGGTAAAATTCAAAATTCCATAAAAAATATGGTATGCAGAATTTACATACCATACTTTATACGCTCTTCTCCAAAAGGCATAAGATATGCCTTTAATATCTAAAAAAATTCCTACTTAACGTCTAAAGCGTTTCCAATTAGTAAAAAAATTTACACTGTATTCTTGACAAGCTCTTATTTTATATGCTTTGCTTAGGTGGAGCCCTTTTGTCTCCACCTAAGTGTCCAGTTGATTCTGTAGAAGACACTATTTTAATCTATATGTTCCATCTCCTTGTGCTTCTACTTCTAGTCCAGATGGTAGAACGGCTACTGGGCGGACTGGTAGAGGTTCATACTCACCAAGCATACTAAATCTGCCATACTCCCCACAACCGCAAAATTGAGCTCCATAGCCAACTTCGACTACATCTACAGTGCAAAAATAGTAGTAAGCACGTTCCTGGTTTACTTCAACCATAATAGATGCTACTGCATATGGACCTAATACTTCTTCATTTTCTAAATCTCCCATAATGTATTTCATATTTTCTTTTCTTGTTAGGTGGCTGTCATAAAGTGATCCACTCCAGTTCACACCATCATAAGTATATCCTTCACTTGTATAACTATATTCATATGCATTACTTATAAATGTTGAGCTTGGATATGTTCCGTCTTCTTGTTTTTCAATTGGATTTACTACGTAATCTTCTACTTCTCTACTTAGATACGAATAATTTACCTTATTTTCTTCCCAATTATATTCATTTCCAAATGTATATTCTTCAAATTCTGGTCCTGGATTTACAAATCCTACTGCATAATTAATGTCTTCCATTGTTATTCCTCTAGCAGTTACTTGTTGGTCTTGCACGGTTCCACTATATGCTGAGCATAAAGCATTTATATCTTCTTCATAAAATAGCCAAGATGACATTGTATTTTCTCTCGGTGTATATAGTGTTTCAGTTATTGGTTTAGATGTTGTTATTAACACATTTCCGCCACTGTCTTTTCCCAGTATTATCCAGTCGTTTTGTCCATTTGCACTATAATTTATTGATTGACCTATCATACTATCTTGATATACGCTTCCTATTGTTAGTTTGTCACTTGGCAAATATCCATCAATTATTTCAGTTACCTTATCTAATTCACTCTGTTCATTTGCTGTTGCTTTTTCATATATATTCACAGCTTGCTCTGCTCTTGCAAATATTCCATTTTGTCCTATCGTTAGGCTTATCGCTACTCCTGCTAATATTAGTAGCACTATTATTGTTACTACTAATGCTATTAGTGTTATTCCGCTTGGCCTGCCTCTTTATTCTTCTAATATTCAAACTTGTCTTTTCGTTTTCCATTAGAATTCTCCTTTCTTTTGTATTTATTTATTTTTGTTTCTTGCTTTTTCTTTTATCTGCTTTTGTTTTAATCATATCCATTTTATATTTATTCGGATTTTTAGTCAAGCTATTCTATATTACATTTTTATTACAATTTGTCCTGTCTAAAATGCTTAAAAATGTATATTGGAGCTTTTGCAAAGAATTAATATATAAATTGTAACCCTATTTTATTTCGAATATTTATTCATTTAATATTTACAAATAATTTTATTTATTGTTTAATATATTATAATAATATATCTATTTTACGCAAAGTATTTTTGACTCCAAATTTGCTTTGTGTTAAAATATGCGCATGAATTCTAGAAAGGGTTAAACTTTATTATGAATGCTATATTATATAATTCTGATACTTCTTCTACTGATACAGAGGAAGTTTTTGAAGAGGCAAAGCAAATAATTGAGAATAATAGTGATACAACTTTTGAGAAAACTCCAAAGAAAAAAAATACAAAATGGATTGTTATTTCTATTTGTGTTATTGTTTTTCTTATCATTTTAGGTATATTATCCACAATTTTTGCACTTCTTAATGTTAATAGTGATAAGATTATATCTGGTGTTTCTATTCTTGGTATAGATGTTTCTAATCTAACTCAAGAGGAAGCTACAGCTAAGATTTCTGAAAGTTTAAATTCTAGACTGGAAACTAATTTAGTATTTAGTCATAACGAGATTTTATATAATGTTCTTCCAAGTCAATTAGAATGTAGCTATGATATATCGAAGGCTGTAACAGAAGCTTATTCTTATGGTAGAAATGGCAATATTTTTCAAAATAATTTTGATATTATTAATAAATTAATCAACAAAGTAGATTTGAGTGTTGATTTTGCCTATAATGATGATTTATGCAATTCAATAATTGAACAAATGAATTCTAACTTTGAAGATGGTTTGAAGCAATATTCTTACACAATTGATGGTAATAATTTAGTTATTACTGCTGGAAAAACCGGAAATGTTATTATTGCTGATGAATTGAAAAATTTGATTGTTGAAAAATTAACTGCTATAACTTACAATACCGATTCAATAGAAATACCAGTTAAAGAGGTATCTCCTGATGCAATCGATATAGATAAAATACATAGTGAGATATACAAAGAAGCTACTGATGCTTATTTTACAACAGACCCATACGCAGTTTATCCATCATCAAATGGTCTTGACTTTGACATTTCTGTTGATGAAGCAAAAGCAATGATTGCTACTCCAAGTGAAACTTATGCAATACCTTTAAAAACATTATATCCTAATGTTTCTACAAATGATATTGGTAGAGAAGCATTCCCTGATTTACTTTCTACTTATTCAACAAGTTATGCTTCAAGCAATGCTAACCGTTCTACTAACATAGCACTCGCTGCATCAAAAATAAATGGTACTGTATTAATGCCTGGTGAAGAATTCTCATTTAATGGTACTGTTGGAAAACGTACAGCGGCAGCTGGTTTTAAAACTGCAACTGTTTATTCAAATGGCCAAGTAACAACAGATTACGGTGGAGGTATTTGCCAAGTATCTAGTACGCTTTACAATAGTGTACTTAAAGCTAATTTAGAAATAACTAATAGAGTAAATCATACATTTACAGTTGGTTATGTTCCAATAGGATTGGACGCTACTGTTTCTTGGGGTTCACCTGATTTTAAATTTAAAAATAGTAGAAGTTATCCTGTAAAAATTGTGGCAACTACTTCAAATAAGAGATTGACAATCAGTGTTTATGGTTTGAAAGAAGATGTTGAATACGAAGTAGAATTAGTATCTTACAGAACTGGTACAGTTCCATATTCTACTGTTTATACAACAGATTCATCATTAGCAAAAGGGCAAACAAGAGTTGTTCAATCTGGTTCTAATGGTGCTACATCTGAAGCATATAAAATTTTAAAATTAAATGGAAAAGAAGTTTCTCGTACATTGCTTTCTAGAGATAGATATAGTCCTCATAATCAAATAATTGCTAGAGGAAATTAAACTATTACAATGATTTTTGGATGCTGCCTTTTTCTAATCGAAACGCTTTTATTGAATAGGAAAAGCTGGATTTTTTCATTAATAAAAAACTGGATTTAAGTAGATTTCTTAATTCCAGTTTTTATTTTATTAACTTTTTCAATTTTTGTACTAATATTTTTATTCAATTCTATAATCATAGCTATTGTCTATATTTTTTATTGTGGATGCACTAATTTGAATTGTTTCTTCTGAATCTAATGTTGGTATCATTGCAGGTATAGAAGCTAATTCATTTTCTTGACTATCTAATAAAAATATAGTGATATTTTTAGCCTCTGTACTATAACTATTTTCATTTTTTACATCTATTAAAATGTAATTTTGATTTTCATTCTTTTGGATTTCTACATTTGTTATTGTTATTTCTTCATATTTTCTTTGTTCTTTTAATTTGGGACTATTTATTGTTTCTGTTTCAGTAGACTCTTGCGCTAAAGCATTTTGTGTATTGTCTTTTTTGTTTACAATACTTACTATTGCTATTATAATACCAATTATTATTAAGGCTAGTATTAATATTTTCTTTATTTTAATCTTTTTTCTCATTATTTTTATAATCAATCTAATAATTTTTTGATTGATTTCCTTTATTAAATTTAGGTTTTTAAGTTTGTTTTACCTATAAACTCTTCTACTTTTTATTATATAAATTTATTTGTAAGTTTACAATATTTAAATATGATTTAATTTTGATATTTTTTTAGCAAAACTATTTTTCAGATACTTTTCCAATGGAACTTAGTTTTAGATTAATGTTTTTTCAAAAAGTTTTATGTTTTGCTTGACAAAAGGTGTCTTTCTGTGCTATGATAATTAGTGTTCTAAGTAGATGACACATTTTATATATGTTTTATATATTATAAGCATAAAAACTTATTTTATTAACATATATTTTATTAATGGGTCAGTAGCTCAGTTGGATAGAGCAACGGCCTTCTAAGCCGTGGGTCGGGGGTTCGAATCCCTCCTGGCTCACCATTAATCTAATGTTTTATCTATTTAATTTATATCGAGGTGTGGCTCAGTTGGTAGAGCGCGTGGTTTGGGACCATGAGGTCGCAGGTTCGATCCCTGTCACCTCGACCATATTTAATGACATATACATTTCTAATTGTATATGTCTTTTTCTATTTTTTAATTTTCAAAATAAAATGCATATCTAGTATTATCTCTTATAAAGCATTCTTCATACTTTCCACGACTCACAGATTTAACAACTTTTCTCCAAAATTCTTGAGCTTGTTTGTTTTTTAGCAAAGTTCTTATTTCCCATTTTCCTTTATATTTTTTAAACATTTCATTTGCCATGAACGTTCCTGCTCCGTGCTTTCTATATTTATTTAAAACAAAAAATTCTGCTATTTCATTCATTCCATCTTCGTTAAATCTTTCTAAAACAAAACCTGCTATTTTACCATCACATTTTAAAATGTATGGATCTCTTTCATTTTCTAGCCAATACAAGTTTATGTATTTACTTATTCTATATAATCCATTTTCCTGTAATTCAAAATGTGTTGTTTCATCTTCATAAAAGCTTAACTCATAAGTATATAATTCCATTAAATTAAAAATTTTATCCTTGTCCTTTTCTTGTACTTCAAACAATTCGAAATTCATTAATGTATCTCCCTAGCATTTTATAAATAACTTCTCATATTTAAAATTATTAATCTTTTAATTTAGCATTGCTTTTTTTAAATAATTTTCTATAATTTTTTTACTTGGTGAATACAATCTTTCGGGCAAATTATCCAAATCGAACCATTTCCATTCGTCTTCTTTAGTAGGCTCCATTACTTTTAATTCACCACTATGTTTTCTAGCAATTACATGCATTGTTATATAATGTCTATCTGGCTGAATGTCATCTGCTGCGCCAAACAATTCTAGTTCACCTATATCTAAGTTAGTTTCTTCTTTTACCTCTCTCTGTGCCCCTTCAAAAAAAGTTTCATTATATTCTTGTTTCCCACCTGGTAAAGTCCAACAATCTACTTCGAATATTCCACCAGTATCTTTTTTATTTTTAGCTCTATGTCCTAATAATACTTTATTACCATCTAATATCATTACACCTATTCCTATTTTTATATATTTATCCATTTAATCAAATCCTTTCTTCATAATTAAATAATTATTTATTTTTAAAGTACAACTAGGTTGTAACCTTTATTAATCCATCAAAATAATCTAATACACTATTAATAACATCTTTTATAGGCATTTGTAGCCAGTTGTTATTTGCTGTATTAATTCTTGATTGAAATCTGCTATTATTTAAAATACTTAATAATCTCCTATTTACATCTTCCAATGACTTTTCTCTCATATTCTCGTCTTGAAAAATCAATATATCTATGTACTTTAATAGCTTGTCTTTATTTAAATTTTCATTATTAATTAAATAATAAAAATCAAAAATATCTTTAAATCTAGTAGAAGTAATACCAAACTTTAATAAAGACTTTAGTTTTTCGACGATTATTTGTTCTTTTGAGTTTATGAGTAAGCTGACACTTTCATCAATTATGTTAAAATCAAAATAGTATTCATCTTGCTTCATATCAAAATATTTATGTACTCCAATATCCAATTTGGAACTTATTGAATAATGATTTTTATCGGTAAGTGTTATATAAACTCTTTTTCCATCATAATCTTGATGATGTAGCGACTCAATTTTTCCAGTAATTTTTATTTTAATATCATCATCAGTATTATTTAATTCTTTTATAAAATTACGAATTGATTTATCTTCCAAAGAATATTTTATAAAATCAATATCCATATCTCGTGTTGCACGACGCATATCTTTGAAATATTATGCATTACAACTCCACCTTTTACAGTTATGTTCTTACTATATTTACTGTTTCCAATTTTAAGCAAGACAATATCTTGTGCAACTTTTGGAATTGCATCATCTTCAGAATAACCTGCTTCTATATATTTATTAACCAGTTCATAAATATCCATTAAAACACCTCATCTTGTATTATTTCAAAAATTTTATCTCCATTTATAAAATATTGTAAATATTCTTCTATCTTTTGTGTGTCTAATGAATTTGTTAATTTTCTGTAATTAGATATTATTTCTTTATATAGATCATATCCTATTTTGTTTTTATTTCTAGCTAGATCAATTAGCATTCTTTCTTTATCATAAATATTTATTTTAGTTCCTTCATAATCAATTTGAGTTTTTCCTAAATTATATAATTCATCTTTCATACGTATTTGCTTTATTTTATTAGAAGATATCATTCTGTTATTTCTATCTGTAGCTAAATATATTTTATCTGGAATTACATCTGTCAGATTGTGATAGTAATAAGCAGAATAAGAAGTAATTACTCCATATGGATATTTCTTCATTATGACTGCCAAATAATGTACACTTGGCACATCAGAATATATTCCCTTTTCAATTTTATATATTTCTTTATTTTCTAAGGCTTTTCTAATTTGATAAGTACTTTTATATTTATTTTTTATTTCACTATGATTATATAACATACTTGTTACCTCCAAAAACATTTTAACCTAATTCGCTCCACAAGTCAATATGTATGGAGTGATTTAGGTTAATTTTATTATTTTCCTTTATTTATTTATCAATTTATGATAATATAAATATAAATTTTAGAGGAACAAGAATTATGATTTTGGATTTAAAGAAAAAGAAGCATTTACCAATAATAAAGAAGTTCCAGATAGATTTAAAAATAAAGATAAAAATGTGGAAGAAAGGTAGAAAGATAAATGGATAAAATAATTGTGGAAGTTGGCTCAACTTGTACAAAAGTAGATAAATTTAATGGAAAGAATGTAGAGAAATTAGAAGGAAAAACAATACAATTTAAAAAACATTATAACGAAGATAAAAAATTAAGAGAAAGTGATGTTAATGCATTAATTGAAAGTATAAATAATAAAATTGGTGTTATTGATGTAATGCAAAAATTTCCTGATTTAGCCGAAAATTTTGCAACAACTAATCTTGAAACAGTAAAAGAATTTATCAAAGAAAGATTAAATTTACCAAAAGAAAAAGCAGATATATTAATATTAGCTGGTGGAGGCCATGAAAAATTTGCAAGATATTCTGGAATAACATATGAAAAAAACACATTATATAAAGATGAAGCTTCACCAATTATGATGGATATAGAAACAAGAAAAAAGGACCAAACCCATGTAGACGCAGAGCGTAGCAAAAAGCCATTCGTACGAATGGCTTTTTATTATAGTTTTATTTTTCAGTTCTATCATTTCCCCTATTAGTTCTATAATTTTCACTTATTTTTTTAGCCCATATATCAGTATTTTGTTTATCAAACTCTATCTCTGGACTAACTTCTTTTATTCTGCTTTCTAGCATATTTACCCAGTTAGCTGTATGAAAACATCTTCTTACATATGGAAGTCTTAATAATTCTTGCTTATTTTTGTTTTCAGCTAATTCTTTTGCTAAACCTATTGGTATTATATATGTTGCATTTGAAATGGCTGGTATTAGCTCTCCTTTTTTATTGTGTTTATATCCAATATCATTAGATGCAGAGCGCGTTGATTCATAGAATTTTTCTAATATTCCTATTCTTTTTTCAGGTAAAATTAGAAGTTCGTATCCATCTATTGTATTTTTTCTTTCCCTTCCTGTTTGGTCACTTAGCATCTTTTTTCCTTTTATGATGATTCTTTTTACGCTACCTATGCTTTTTAAATACTTTATTCTTAGATTTGGGTCTATCGCCACTCCAGCTTTATGTGTCTCTCCGGTTTTTTGTCCAGTATATCCTAATTCTTCTACTTGAGAAATATTTAATAATTGATTTGTTTTAAAGTCAGACATCAATTTTTCATAATAGTCAGATTGCTCTTGGGCTATATGTTTATGCTCTACTAAAAAGCTCAAAAAAGAAATTGATTCATCGTAATTTAAAACATTATGTGTTAGCAATTCACCAATCTTATTTGAATCTAAATTTGCTCCTAAAAAAGCCATTGTTTCTTCTTTTAGTTTTTCTCTTTCTAGTTGTTCTTCAGGTGTTTCTATACTTTTAATTGGTAATTCTCCTAAAGCATATAACATTAATTTTGTATCTATACTAGTTTTAGATTTCTTCCCTAACTCACCAAAAGATGTAGAATGGTAATATTTTTTTAATACTTCCTCTTTTGTTAAAACACCTAATTGCATTAATTCTAAGACCTTTGGCTCTGTAATATTTTTATTAGACATCGCTTTGATTACATTCCATTTGCTTAAATATTTTTGATTGATTAATTCTCTTATTTCTTTAGCGTCAAAACATGAATATAATTCCGCTGATTCTAAAAAGTTTGTTAATTGTTCTGTTGTAATTGTATAATCTTTGTAAACTACTCTCTCATCCAGATCTTCAATAACTTTTCCTCTTTTAGAATATTTTGGATTTTTCGAAATAAAACTTTTTAATTCCCTTATTCCTATTAAAGCTCCTTTAGCAATATATTTTCTCAATTCATCATAATCTAATTTAGAATTTCCTGTTGCACTATAAACCCCATTTTCTATGGTGAATTTTTTCCCATCTACATATTCTATGTCTATATCTTGCTTATTATTAACTGTTATTAAATTATCTATTGCCGTTATTGATTGTATTATTGTCCAATCTTCTACACTTATATATTTTTTGTATCTTAATAATGTTTCTAATAGATAATTTTTAATCGTTTCAAATATATATTCATTGTTATCAGGAATCTTTCCACTTTTCCAATCATCAAATAGAGTCATCCATTTAATAGTGAAATCTTGATATGCTTGATTACTTTTGTCTGATTTCAAAAAACCTATTGCTAATATGTTTCCATCAATGCAATTTAATTCAGGTATTTTATACATTTCTAAAAAGCTTTTCAAAATGTTCCTCCTTTCAAATAACTATCCCATATCTTTAAAGTTATTCTAGTTTAAAAATATAATTTTCTTTTATTTCATTTAAATCTATTAGTTTATTTTTATTGTTTTCGAGTTTTTCTAATTTTTTAATATTTTCAAGTTTGCTTTCATCTGAAATTATCATGTACTCTTCTTTTTCGTTTAAATCATTAATTAAATCATCTATATTTTCATAAGATTCTATTTCTATGTTATGTACATATGCATATTTAATTAAGTTAACGTATTTTTCATTATCTTTTGTTTTATCTACATATATTTTTATGTGACCGTATGAATAGTATGTAATTGGATTTTTTATATAATATTTTAGTTTTTCGTAATTGAAATAATCTCCTACATAAACTATTCTGTTATAATTTTGCTGATTTTGTATAAGAGTTTGTTGTTGCTTATCTACAATTATTTGTATATTTACTTTCATATTAAAATCATTTAGAATATTTTTTACTAGTTCTAATAATGAGGCTTGAAAAATATTATAACTAGAATTATATAAGTCAAGTTTTGAATTATTATATATAGTTTCTAGTACAAAATGAGTTAATACTAATGGATTCCCAGAATATATTAATGCTGTAGAAGTAATTTCTGGTTCTTTTTCTATTATTTTATTTTGTGTATAATTTATTTGTTTTATTATACTTGTTATATCTATGAGGTTACCTTCTTTTTCTTCTTCAATAGCAGCTTCTTTAAGGACTTTGTTTTCTAGTAATTCTTTTTTTATTAAATTCGTTATTTTTATAAAATCATTCTTTATCATAATACTCCTCTTATTCTTGACATTTCATATCTGTTCTTTTGTTAAAATACTCCCTCTAGTATCATTTTAACATTAATTATGTTATTCTTCAATATTTTTTGCTTTTATTTCATTGCATAAAGGCTATTCCTTATGATACTATTATATCATAAATTTAACTAGGAAAGTGAGTAATATGAAAAAAACTAAAAAGAGTACAAAACTTTCAACTAAACATGGTACTGAAAGATATCACAGCAGAGTTCAAAATATTGGTGACATCGATTCCAAATTAAAGCATATTAAAAGAACTGGCTACGATATAAATTGTTACTTTGGTGATTTATATAAATATCTTTGCAGTAAAAATAAAAGCAATAACAATGTTATTGTTTACGAAGATAATTTGTACATTTTTGATAAATCTAGCCAAATCTTAATTACTACTTACCCTATTCCTGAAAAATATCTCCCATCTAGAAAATATTTTTTATCTAGTACTAAAAGGAATATAATTGAAAATATTTCTGATTATATAAATAAAGTTATTGTTATAAATTATTTTAATAAAAAGGTAACTGCAAAACTTTTGAACATGAAGATAATGTTTAATAATGCTTATTTTACTGCAATCGCAACTAATGGAGAATTGCTTGAGTTTAGTTTTAATGATATATATGATTTTGTTTTAAGTAAAAAGCAGGAATTGTATGATTTTTCTTTTCAAAATACTACTATAAAAAATACTCTTTTAAATTATTCTTTAGGTAAAGAGGCAACTATTTTTATAAAAGGCTTTCACATAAATGTTAAAGTTTTAAATCTATTTAATCTAGATAATGAAGTGTGGTTTAGAATTTTAGAAAATAATTCAATCAACTTTATAAATTCATCAGATATTTATGCTATTGAATTTTATAGCCCAAATGAAAATATTTTAGATGAAAAACTTTACTCTCAAAAGAAGAATTTATATAAATCAATTATAAGACTTAATGAAATTCGAGCTATTGTTCGAAATATAGAATATCTTGTTGATAATTTTAATATTTACGAGTTGAAAAATTGCTCTGTTATTCATTCCACTTTGGGTAGCGGTAAAATCTCGAATTTTATTTTGAATACTATCATTGTTGATTTTGATAATGGAAAAACTGATACATTCTCTTTTCCTGATTGTTTTGAAAATAATGTATTAAAAATTATAAATCTAGGAAATAATAAACCAATTACCAAGTCTAAGATGAATAAGTATAGAAACAATTTAAGCAAAGAAAAAAGGAATATGAAAAAATCAATTAAACTTAAACAGAATCAAGTGAGATTAAAAGAAATTAAGTTTGATTTATTAAAAGCAACAAATGATGAAGAAATAGATAGTTTAATTTCTGAAAAAGAGATTTTAGAATGTAAATTATTTAAAGAGACTAATATAAAAGATGATGTTTCATTAAATAATAGTGTGTTTTATGAAGATTCTGCTATTTCTGAGAGTGTGCAAGAGCAATTTATAGATTCTTATTTAGGCAAAGAAGTAATTCTTTTTTGTGAAGAAAGAACTTTTAAGGGAAAAATAATAAATAAGTTGCGCATTAATAAGAAATTATGGATTAGAATTAAAAAGATTTCTAATACTGAATTTATAAAAGGTTCCGATTTATTGGATATTAAGAATTTAGATGAAATTAATAATTATAAGGATAAAGTTTTTGCAGGTTATGAGCAACTATGCACTATAAAGAGAAAAATGACTTCTTCATCTATCATGGTGTTTGAAATGGAAAGCTTGATACAGAATTTGAATATTCTTTCAAAGAAATTCAACATTTTAGGAGTTAAAAATGTTCCCGTTTTCCATAAAAGTTTTGGGAAAGGAAAAATTTCATATTTTATACGAAACACTATCATTGTAGATTTTGATAACGGAACAACCAAAGAATTTACTTTTCCTAATTGTTTTGATGATAATATTTTAGTGTTAAATACCTCTCAAAGAAGGCCTATTATAGCGCCTAGTCAGCTAACTAATACTAAAAATGCCTATCTTGAGCAACTTAATCATCATCAACATTTGTTAGAATTGTTGACAATCCAATATCAAATTGAGAAATTAAATATTAAATTGCATAAGTTTAAGGTTGAAGATTATGAAAATATTATAAAAGAAAAGTGTTCTTTAGAGAAGGATTTTTTTAAGAAAAGATTGAAGTATAATATTGAATAAATAAATGTGTCTAACTTCTTTTAAATGCTTTTATTGTAAAAAAACTGCCATATTTTGAAATGCACCCATGGGTAGACATTAAATAGGTTTCACATCAATTAAGTGGCAGTTTTTTATATACTTTTATAATTCTAATTCTTCCATTTCTCTTGGACTATACTTATCAAAAGTCCCTACTATTTTTAGCGAACCTTTATCGAATCCGTCTAAATATTCTTTAACTTCTTTTGGTGTTCGTCTCACATATTGTTTTTCATCTTTAGAATACATGTAATAAAAATTTTCGCTTGGATTATTTTCATCTTCTCCTTTAACTTTTATAATTGATATTATATTTTTAAAATCATCATTTGCAGTAATAACATAGGGATAAATTCTTTTTTCTTCTTCTTTGCTTAAAATTTTATTTGCTAAATCTATATAATATCTTATATTTTCTAAGTATCTCGGTTCTGTATTAAAATCCGTATATTGATGTACATTTTGAAAAATGAAGTCCATTTTATATTTTAACCAATCTTTTTCTGGAACATCCTCACCATGTAATACATATTTCTTAAACAGCTCCGGATTATTAAATTCTTTCTTTAATGTTTCTATAACATCTTCTGTATAAAGTCCTCTTTCGTCTTTTGTTTGAACTTTTGGTACAAAAAAGCTATATCCAAATTTCTTATCTAATTCTTCTACCTTTTCTCTTGGCACACAATCAATTTTGCCATATTGTTGCTCAAGTCTTTGCAAATATGCCTGGTTATCAATATCAATTGGCATCACTCCCGTGCTTCTTGCCAAATCATAACAAAATCTATTTACTCTTCTTGATGTTTTAATTCTTCCCAAGTCACTTATCAAATTAGCAATATATGTTTTTCCATTTATTTTCAATATTGCATCAACATGAGTTAATTGCTTTCCCGGATATTTTTCTACTGTTTCCGCTTCTATTCCAATACTTTGCAAAACTCTTACATATGCATCATTGATTCCTTTACAAATTCCTTCGTAGTCCTCATTTATTTGATTATCATAATGATTTTCTTTGTATTCTCTATTGCTAAATATAAATTTAGCATTTTCATTAAATAATTTTCCTAGATTTAAATAAATGTAATATGCTTGTTCTATTTGTGATAAGTTCGAAGGCATTTTGGCTATAATTTCTTTTACCTTTGGATTATTTAATATATCTTCTTCTGCTTCTTTTGGTGCTTCTAGTAGTTGCTGTTTTCCAAACTTTGCTTTTATTTTATTTTTTAGTTGCTTAAATAAGTCTACTAGTTTCATTTAATCACCTCCTATATATTTATAAACCAAAATCATAATCTATGCAAGTATTTTTTGTCAATATACGCACATAAACGATTTTTTAATGATTTGACCTAAAAATAATATTATGTTAAAATAATGCTGTAAATAAAGGAGAAAATTTATGACTGTTTTAGAATTTATTTTAAGTAATAATGAATATTTAGAAGATTTAATTACTCGAAGTACCTATCATTCAAATGCTATTGAAGGAAGTACTTTAACATATGCTGAAACTTACGCAATTTTATATAATGATAATAGTTTTAAAATAGAAGGTAAAGAACCAAGAGAAATATATGAAGCTATAAATCATAAAAATGCTTTAGAGCTAGTTTTCAGTAATTTAAAAAGTCAAGAACCATATGATGAAAGATTTATTAAGAAGTTAAATGAGACTATTAACAGAAATATTAAAGATACCGAAGGTTATAGGAAAGTGCAAGTTTTTATAAGAGGGAGTGAGCATATTCCTCCAGAGCCTGCAAAAATGCCTAATTTAATGAATTATTTTGTATATAATTGCAATCATGATACAGATGATATTTTTTCAAAAGTTGCCAAATATCATATTGATTTTGAGAGGATACATCCTTTTGAAGATGGTAATGGTAGGACTGGTAGGCTACTAATAAATTATGAATTGATTAAAAACAATTTAGCTCCTGCTGTAATTGAAAAAGATGATAGAGTCAAATATTTTGAATTTTTAAGAAATGTTGATTATACTGGTTTAGCTCAGTGGATAAGAGATTTATCTACTAACGAAAATGATAGAATGAAAAAGTTTGGATATGAAGATTAATTTTTACTTACATAAAAAATACTGTCTCCTATTAGGAGATAGTATTTTTATCCGCATAACTTCTTTCTTATTTTTTCTATATTTTCTTTTGGAACATTGCAACTTAAAATATAGTTCTCAAAAGAATCATATTTTTTAAGTAAATTTTCTATGAATGTTATTATAAACTTAGGAGAAGACTTTTTTAGATTTTCTGAATATTTTTCTATAATATCAGTATCTGCTAAATAGGTATTAGTAACTTCATAATTTGCAATAATATCTTTTATGTAGGCATTGCAAAGTCCAAGAATGAGTGCAGATATTATTCCTGTTCTATCCTTACCCGCTGTACAGTGGAATAATACTCCTCCTTTGCTCTGTGCAAGTATATCAAAGATTTCTTTTATTCTTGATTTGTTTTCTAACACATATGTATATCCTACTCCATGATTAAAGTTTTCTTTATCTTTTTCAGCATTTGCATATTGCTCATATTCAGAAGTAGATAAGGGAATATAATGGAATTTAAAATATTCTCTATTTATATTATCATCACTAACAAAGGTAGATTGAATCGTTGTATTTCCTCTAAAATCAATTATGTCTGTAATTCCATAGTTTTTCAAAAATTCGTTGTCTTTATCTGTTATGTTAGTGAGTCTATCACTTCTAATAAAAACATGAAATTTTGTTACTTTATTATCCTTTGTGGGATATCCACCTAAATCTCTTGTGTTTTTAGTTCCTTCTAATGGTAATCTAACATAGTCCATAATCTCTCTACCTTTCCATATTCCATTGGATTTTTCATCATTATCACCTTAATTTTCTTTATTCTTGTACCATTTTGCAAATTCTTCTAATGAATCAACTGATTTATATTTTACTCTATTTTCTCTTTCTTCATCTGTCATTTGTGCAAGTGTTTTATCATATCCGTAAGGCTTATAAATATACCATAAATCAGACCACTTCTTTTTAGTATCATTACCTAAAACTTTTTCAGATAATGTGCCATCATGTTCTCCCATGAATTGATATAATTTATTTCCATCAAAATAAGACAAACATTCAGTAAATTTACACTCTCTATTCTTTTTTCCTTCCATTAATTTTAATATTCCATCTATGCCTATTGTGTCTAATGCAAAGTTTACAAATGCTTTTGGAAATCCGCCTAATTCGTCTATCCAAAATCCAGTATCCATTGATATGCATGGTTTGTTTACTAACTTATATGCTTCCATAACTTTGTACTTTGATATGTATTTTATATCATCACTTCTTGGTTCGTCTAACTCATATTCAAATACTTTAAAATTTACGTCTTTTAATTTTCTATTTGCTGATGCTATTTTTCCTTTATTATGTGTTACAAATACTATTTCGTCCATTTTTATTTTCCTTTCTTTTTTACTTTTTCCATTCCATTAAATATTCTTTTTCTCCGGTATCTTTATCCACATTTTTTCACCAAATGTGAATCGTTCCAATTTTTATATAAGATTTCAAACTCGTTCTATTCTAAAATCCATTTAATTCCTTTTGCCATTCTTAAATCTGCATTTTGAAAATGATTTCCCTCGTTTTCCTCATATATTGTTTTTATTCCTTTGTCATCAAATAGTTTTTCCAATTCCTTTGTGTTATTTTGGACAGTCGCTAACGCTTTATTTTTTACTTTGCTTTCTTTATTGCCAAGTGAAAAATAGATTTTCTCAACCTCTGCCTGTAATTTATTTTCTTTTGCAAACTCTATGAATTTAGGGAACCAGAACGAACCTGATGCTGATGCTATTCTAGTAAAAATATTTGTTTTATATGCAGAATATATTGCAAATAGTCCTCCTAGGGAATATCCTGATATTGCAAAGTATTGTATTTTTTTATTTAAAGTTTTTTCTATATATTCTTTTGCCACAGGAACTATATTATGCACTAATACTTTTAAATAATCATCTGCTTTTCCTAAACAATCTGCGTCATTTTTATTTAACTTAGGTGCATACCAAGGTGTCATATCATTATTCCAATCTAAATTTGATATTGATACTAGTATAAATTCTTTGCATTTAATCTCTATACATTTCTTATGTACCGCTTCTCCTTCGTTTCCAAAAGTATTTAAAACTACAACTGGTAAATCTTTTAATTCAGTATCTTTGTAATGGATTTGTATATTTTTATTATCTAATTTGAATTCTTTTATCATTTTTCACTTCTTCTTTTATTTATCTCTTATTATTACTTTTCCATTTACATCCATAATAGAATCTTCATTAATTATTTCTCCCACTGAATCTACTATTATTGTCCCAGACTTAGGATTTTTTATTGATACTACATTTCCTTTAATATCTGCATCTACATCTGAGTATTCAAAGGCTAAGTCTGTATCTTCCATTGTACAATTTATCAATTTTAGATTTTTACAATAACATAGTGGTTGTGTTCCAATTATTTTACAGTTGATTAATGTTAATTCATCTGAAAACCATGCCAAATATTCGCCCTTTACAGTTGAATCTTTTACAGTAACATTTTTTGTGTGCCAAAATGCATCTTTTGTGTCTAATTCACATTTTTCTATTTCTAAATTTTCCATATATTGAAATGAATATTTACCTTGGAGCTTTACATTTTTTAATTTTACATTTTTACTATCTAAAAAAATATACTCTGATATTATTTTTGAATTTTCTACATTTACGTTATTGCATTTCCAGCCGAATTCTGGCGATATAATTGTTGTGTTTTTTATTTCAGTATTATTGCATTCTCTTAATAGTTTTACTCCATTTAAAACGCAATCATCTATTAATCCATCGTTTGAATACCAGATTGGAGCTCTAGTTTTGTCATCAAATGTTGAATGTATTAACTCATATTTTTGTGCATGCCATAATGGATATCTTAAAGAAAATTTACTATCTATTACTCTTATATTTCTTGTTTCTTTAAGAACAGATTCTCCATCTTTTGGTCCTGCAAATGTGCAATTTCTAACTTCTGTATCTTTTAGATTATATAAAGCTCTTTCTTCATCATAAGTTTTATTTTCTATTGTGTCTTTTAAATTCATTTGCTTTCCTCCTCGTATAGCATTTATTTATGTTAAGTTTGTTTTATTTCTTCATTTTGAATATTCATGTTGTCCTCCGCTTATAATTTTATAACAATTATTGAACAAAAGTGAACTTCGTTCACTCTAGCACTAATTTTTATTAGTGCTTTTTTA
>CAKNJR010000014.1 GCA_930986425.1 uncultured Clostridium sp.
TTTTATTGGTTTCTCAAAAGATTCATTGTTTACTTTTCAATGTACTTTGTGTTCCTGACCGGAACGTATTTTATTATACTATCTTGAATTGCAAAAGTCAACACTTTTTTTGAAAAATTTTAAATTTTTTTCATATTTTTTTCAAAAGTCCATTTTTAGCGTGTTTTTATTAGTATATGAAGCTATTTTTTTAAGTGTTCAGCTTTCTTTTACTACTTTTTTTCTATAATTTCTTCTATTTTTTATTTATACATATTTTTATTATGGCTATTTTTATGTGCATACTTTGTTTTTATGTTACCTATATTTTTTGTTATTATTCATATTATCAAAGTTTTGTTTAAAAATTTTAACTTTATTCAAAAAGTGGGTCTAAATTGATACCAATTGATGCGCCCTGACTTGTATATACATAATTTATTTGATTTTTTAAAGTATTTAAAAATTCATTTAAGAAATCTTTATCATAATCATTTATTACTGCTACTTTCTCATCTTGCATATTTTTAAATGTACCAATATCATTTGTGAATGTTATATTATCGTTGTATTCGAAACTAACTGTTTTTATTCCGTCAACAATATTTATTGTCATATGGTTTTGTACATTATTTTCTGCAACTGTTCCTGTCATATTATAGATAACTTCTACACTATTAATAATTCCATCATCATCTTTTTGAATTCTAATAGTATGTGTTCCATTATTATTTTCTACTTTTATATTAAATGTAGGTTCATTTTCTTCTTCTACTTTTATTACTACAAAATTGTCTTCATCATTATTTATTTGTGATATTGTTATTGTTTTGTTTCCCATTTGTATTTTAGTCTGAATATTTTTTTGCCTATATTCATATACAGTTATTGAAAAATCTCCTGCTAACTCTGGATTACTTTTTAGCTCTTCAATTCTTTCTTTCATTTTACTATTTAAAGTATTTATATCTGTAAAGTCTGTGTTTAAATTTAACAAAACACATTTTGATGTTATGAAGTTCATCATTATGCTGTCTTGAACCATTTCACTTAATAAAGATATTTGCAAATCACTATTTTGCTTTGAGTTTAAACTTAGAGTATATGATGTTGTATTGTATTTTTGTCCTTCTATTTCTATTCTTTCACCTGTATTTTTACTATATGAAGTATCTGGTGCCTGGTTTCTTATCATTTTTATATATTCTTCTAAATGTCTTTTTTCTATATTTGAAACCTCTAATATTTTGTCTTTATTAAAGAACATAATTTGGTTAGGTACATTTTCTGCATTTTCAAGATTGATTTTTGATGCAAAATCTGTTAAGTTATCGTTTCTAAAAACTATATACCCATCTGCTATTTGTGAAGAATAAAATCCAAATAAGTTTTTATCTCTAGCTATTGTTGTATTAAATAGTTCTGTGCTATCACTTTTTATTGAAACATCATAGTTTGACTGTTCTGTTTTATTATTTGTTTTTCCGAATACAGTCATACTTAGTTTGCTTAAAATACTTTCATCTGCGATATTTTCTGAGCTAGTAATTTTCATTTCTCCTGTTGTTGTATAAGTATTGCTTTGTTTAGTTTTTTGAAATGTTTGATATTCTTCTTCTGTATCTAGAACATCAAATATTTCTGGAATTTGCATTGCATATCTAAAAAATGCTCCTCTTTTTGTTCTAAAAATGTCTGTGGTCATATAAAGAACAAGTATTGTCAAAGCTAATACAATTATTATAGAAAAAATTATAATTAAATTTCTTTTTAATTTATTTGGTTTCATTTAGTTTTAGCATAACACCAATTATTTATGCACTTAATTAGCAAAACTTTTGTTATGCGTTCCTCCTTTGTTTCATAATCTCATACATTACGATTGCAGATGATACTGATGCATTTAATGAATTTATATGTCCTGTCATAGGAATTTTTATTAAGAAGTCACAATTTTCTTTTACAAGCCTACTCATTCCAAAGCCTTCACTTCCTATAACAACTCCAACTCCTCCAGAATAATTTTGCTCATCATAAAAACTCTTTCCATCCATATCTGTACCATAAATCCATATATTTCTTTCCTTCAAATAGTTTATTGTTTCATTTAAATTATTTACTCTCGCGATTTTCATATATTGCACAGCACCTGCTGATGTTTTATTTACAGTACTATTTACTGAGGCTGACCTTCTTTTAGGAATAATTATTCCATGTACTCCGCTACATTCAGCAGTTCTTATTATTGAGCCCAAATTATGTGGATCTTCTATTCCGTCGAGTATAAATATTACTGGGTCTTCACCTTTACTTTTGGCATATTCTAGTATATCATCTACATCACAATATTCATAAGGTGGAACAACAGCAATTACTCCTTGATGGTTGTGTGTTTCACTCATCTTGTCCAATTTAATTTTGTCAACTTCTTGAATTATTACTTTGTTTTGTTTTGCAAGTTTAAGTATTTCTGTTATTGAGCCGTGTCTTTCACCTTTTTGAACATATAGTTTATTAATATCTTTTCCAGATTTTAATAATTCTATTACACTATTTCTTCCTTCTATTAAATCTTGGTTTTCTTCCACAAATTCCTCCTATATTTTTTCATCTATATATTTATGTACAAATATTCTGATTTTTTCCATCTCTGGAGTTTTGGTTCGATTAATTATTTTATTTATGTAGTCTTTTTCCTTTAAAATTTGAAAACTAGGTTTAAAATTAATATCATATACGTATCCAATATTAGAAACCCAGTCATCCATAACTGTTTTTTGGTCTGCTCTTTCAACTTGCTTGCCTTCAAGCATTGCATTTAAAACTTTTTCTGTTATAGGTTCATCTATAATTGTCTTCCTTTTGTACAACGTTTCAAATGATTCTGTGACAAGCAAATTTAATATATCTATTTTATCGGCATCTCTTATTATTTTTGATTGTAATAGAGTTTCCTTATCTAATCCTTCTTCTATCTTGTATTTATTATGATTTAAAATTGCTGTATAAATTATATCATAATATTTATCTTCATTACAAAATTTTTCAATAAAATTATTTTCTTTTAAAACTTTTACTCCCATTTCTGCATGGTTAACAGATTCTCTATCTTTGAAAGTATCATATATTCTTAATTGTTCAAATCTTCCTATATCATGCAATAGTCCTATAAGTTCTGCCAAAACGATTTCTTCTTTTGTTAAATTTAGCTCTGTTGCAATTTGTTTTGATACATCTGCAACTCTATAAATATGTGCTGCTTTTAATTTTATTCTAGGATTTGAAAAGTCGTATTTTTCAATATATTTTTTTAGTTCTTGTCTTGCTTCTATATTGTTTAACATTTTATTTTCCTTCTTCGTTTCCTCCTTTTAGTACATTTAAAAATGCTTCTTGTGGAATTTCTACATTTCCGAATTCTCTCATACGCTTTTTACCACGTTTTTGCTTTTCTAGTAGTTTTTTCTTTCTTGTAATATCTCCACCATAGCATTTGGCAAGTACATCTTTTCTAAGTGCAGATATTGTTTCTCTTGCTATTATTTGTCCACCTATTGCTGCTTGAATTGGTATTGCAAATAATTGTCTTGGAATTTCTTGTTTTAATCTTTCTACTAAAGTTCTGCCTTTGTTATAGGCATTTGATTTATGAACTATAAATGATAAAGCATCCACCTTTTCATTATTTACATATATGTCTAGTTTTACTAGCTCTGACTCTTTATAATCTTTTAGATAATAATCTAGTGATGCATATCCTTTGGTTCTTGATTTTAGTGAGTCGAAAAAGTCATATATTATTTCATTAAGAGGTAATTCGTATTTCAATGTTACTCTATTTTCGTCTAAATATTGCATGTCAACATATATGCCTCTTCTATCTTGACAAAGTGTCATTACATTTCCAACAAAATCTTTTGGAACCATTATACTTGCATCTACGTATGGTTCTTCTATCTTATTTATTTGTGTTTGAGGTGGCAAATCACTTGGATTGTATATTTCTACCACTTCGCCATCTGTTTTATATACTTTATATATTACTGATGGTGCTGTTGTAATTAAACTTAAATCGAATTCTCTATCTAATCTTTCTTCTATTATTTCTAAATGTAGTAATCCTAAAAATCCACATCTAAATCCTGAACCTAAAGCGCTTGATGTTTCCGGTTCATATTCTAATGCTGCGTCATTTAATTGTAGTTTTTCTAGTGCCACTTTTAAATTTTCGTAATCACTTCCATCCATTGGATAAAGTCCACAATATACCATTGGATTTACTTTTTTATATCCTGGTAATGGCTCATCTGCTGGATTTTCATTATTGGTTATTGTATCGCCAACTCTAATATCTGAAAGGCTTTTTATACTTGCAGCTATATATCCAACTTCTCCTGCTGTAAGTTCATCAGTTGGTTCATATTTTCCTGGTTCAAAATATCCAACTTCTGTAACAGTAAAATGTTTATTTGTTGACATTAATCTTATTTCATCGCCAATTTTTACTGTTCCGTCTTTTATTCTTACATATGCTAGTGCACCTTTGTAGTCATTATATATTGAGTCAAATATAAGAGCTTTAAGAGGTGCTTCTCCGTCACCACTTGGAGCTGGAATATCTGTTACTATTTTTTCTAATACATCTTCGACATTTAGCCCTGTTTTAGCAGAAATACATGGAGCATCCCCAGCTGGAATTCCAATTATATTTTCTATTTCATTTTTTACTTCATCTGGTCTTGCGCTTGGCAAGTCTATTTTATTTATTACTGGTACTATTTCTAAGTTATTATCTAATGCTAAATATACATTTGCCAATGTTTGAGCCTCAACGCCTTGAGTGCTATCTACTACTAAAACAGCTCCTTCGCATGCAGCCAAACTTCTTGACACTTCATAGTTAAAGTCTACATGTCCCGGTGTGTCTATTAAATTAAGTTCATAAGTATGGCCATCTTTAGCGTTGTATTTCATTCTAATTGCTTGAGATTTTATTGTTATTCCTCTTTCTTTTTCTATGTCCATGTTATCTAAAACTTGTTCTGACATCTCTCTTTTTGAAAGAACTCCTGTCATCTCAATTAATCTATCTGCCAAAGTTGATTTTCCATGGTCTATATGTGCAATTATGCTAAAATTCCTAATGTATTTTTGGTTTTTCATTGTAATCCTTTCTTATCTTTTAATGTTTTCTTTCTCTGTGTTATTTATAAAAATGAATAATTATTTTTTGGTAAATGTTAAAATTTTCTTTTAATAAATATTAACATAAATCTATTTAATTTACAATACCAAAAGCAACAAAAAAAAACGCCCCAAGGGAGAGGTCTCCCTAGAGGCTGGAGTGTTCAATATTAAAAATTTGCAAAACCATTAAAATCAATATTATTGTATTTTTCTCCAAAAGTTTCTATATTAAGTATTCTTTCTTCTGGATTATTATCGTTTTTTTCAAAAGATATTTTAATATAGTCATTTGGCAAAATATCTTCAATTAATTCTCCCCACTCAAATATACATATTCCTTTTGAAAAATATTCTTCTCCGCCTATATTTTCAAATTCATATATGTCTCCAAGTCTATACAAATCAAAATGGTAAATACTTATTTCATCATTTTTATATTCATTTACTATTGTAAAAGTAGGGCTAGATATTTCATCTTGCATACCAAAATGAGCCAAAATTCCTTCTACGAATTTTGTTTTTCCAGCTCCTAGTTCTCCTGAAAGAACAAGTACATCACCTACTTTTAAAATCTCTGCTAATTTTTTTGCATATTCCTTTGTTTGAAATTCACTTTGGCATACTATTTTGTACATTATCTTCACCCTTTCTTTTACATATTTTTAAAAATCGCTTGATGATTTTTTTATTTTTTTATTATCTTAGTCATTATTTTTGCCATTATTTTCGTTACCATTTTCAGTTTCATCATTATCTAATTCATCATCATAATCTTCTCCAAAGCCTTTTCTCCTCTTGCAAGCCATTATCATTTTCTTCCAAGGTAATTTTAGTAATAGTCCTTCAATTAAACATATTGTAAGTATTACAGCAATAAATTGTGGTATTGTAAACGTTATTAAAGTTTGCTTTTTATTTTCTGATTCTACAACTGCGTCGCTCACAGTTTCTACTGTTTCTTCACTCTCTTTTTTATTTACTTTAATTGTGTAAGTTAAGCTCATATCATCTTTTTGCATTGTTATTTTGATTATATTTTCTCCTGAATTGAAGCTCTCAGGCTTTTCTACTTTTACATAGTCATTATATTCTCCCGCTTCTGTCAATACATCAACATCTACTATATTGCTTTCTATTTCTGCTGTATACTCGTATGTGTCTATATTAAAAGTTGGTGTAAAAGCTATTTCTTGCTTATTTCCTTCTTCATCAACAGCATTTAACATAAGCGAATTCATTCCAAATTGTGGTGTAGCTTCCTCTTCTTGTTCTGTTTCCTCTACATCTTTAACAGCATCTTTATTTGTATTTGGTTTATTGCTTGCAGATTGGTTTGAGCCTCCTGAATTACTATTTCCTTTATTTGAATTTCCTGAGTTTGTTCCACTTGAGTCTCCACTACCTGATTGGTTACCATCACTTGGAGCTTCCACTTGTTTTTCTTTTACATTTATTGTGATTGATTTACTACCTGTAATTTCTACTGGTTCAGCATCTGTTGAAGCCAAATCTACTGCTGTTACAGTAATTGTGCAACTTCCAGCACTATTAGCTTTTACACTAAAGCTTGCTGAGTTATAATCTATAAACATTGATGATGATACACTTATGACGCTTGGATTTGATGATGATAAACTAACTTTTCCTCCTACTCCGCTTCCTACTGTAATTGTAATTGAATCTCCAACTGTTGGATTTGAATTTGATGCACTAATTGTTAGTGATGCTCCAAAAGTTTTTGGTACAAACAACATCATCATAGCTATCAAAACTATTAAAATACTAATTAATACTTTTTTCTTAAACATATTACATATCTCCCTTTTATTTAATATCGATTTTCTTTACATCTAATATATCATTTTTTATTAGCATATAATCTAAGGCTGAGACTTTTCCATCTGAATTAACATCTGCAACATCTTTTTGTATGGTTCCTGTTATGTCTTTTACTTCCATTATTTTATTTTTTATGAGCATGTAATCCATTGCTGAAATTTTGCCATCTCCATTTACATCACCATATAATTTGCAAGTATATGTTTGGATGCAATCTTCTCCTCTATATATTTCAATAATTGTGCCACTTCCAACAAATTCTTCTGTATTTATTTTTATTGTTAAATCTCCTGTTATCTTTATATGTTTTTTAAATTCTTCTGGCTTTATTTCTCTTGCAAAATTAGATATTACTCCATTTGCTTCTTTATAATCTTCAAATTCTATTTTTTCATTTTCTTCTAATGTGTTAACAGTTATTTGTATGCTATCTGTTTTATTGTATTCTTCATAAGTAGCTATTACATTTGCATTTCCTTCTTTTACTCCTGTAATTAGCCCATTTTCATCAACTGTCACTATACTATCATCTGAAGATTTCCATGTTATTTTACTATCTTCTACTCCAGTATCTGTAAATAATTGCATTTTTGTGTTTAATAATATACTTGCTTTTTCTCCATTTTGAATTGTTATCCTTGGATTTGTAACTTTTACTTTAACCTCTGATGATATTTTATCATTTCCATCTGCTACTGCTTTAATTGTTGCTTCGCCTTCTCCTACTGCTGATATATTTCCATTTTCATCAACTGTTGCAACTTTATTATTGCTAGTTGTCCAGTTTACTTTTTTATTTGTTGCTGTACTTGGATTTATCGTATAGTCTATTTTTGTTTTTTCTCCTACAATCATATTAACACTGGTTTTATTTAATATTAATTCTGCTACTACATCAGTTTTTAATTTTAATCCATAATGCTCTACTATTGCTTGTCCATCTGCTTCAGCAAGTTTTTGTAATTTAGCATCTGTATTTATAAATTGAACATCATTTCCTGCGATAAAGCAATGTTCTATAAGTATTGATGTAATTCCTGAACCATTTGTTATATCTGGTCCTCTGTCTTCTGCATTTCCTTTCATTGCATATCTAATTATTCCATAGTAATCAGCTTTTGAACCATCAGAATATTCCCACTTTGGCCCTTCATCTTGGCAAAGCCTTGTTTTTACTCCTCTATTATATATTCCTAAATTTGATAAATTTCTTAATATTAGATTTCCTATTTCTGTTGATTCCTGATTATATTTATAGCAGGATTTATTCGCTGTTACATACACTTCTGCTCCATACCATGATGTTCCTGATGCAGGTGCATTAAAATGTAAACATAATAGTAAGTCGGCATTATTGTTTCTTGCAACCATTCCTCTATCTACTATTGACATTTCTGTACTACTATCTAGTCCATCATGTGTCATTATTACTTCTACACCATAGTACTTATTAAAGAATTCTCTTAAATATCTTGATGTTTTTAATGTAATGTCCTTTTCCATTATTCCATCATCATAGTTTATTGCTCCAGTTTCATATCCTCCATGCCTGGATCTATAACTATTTTCATTGTTTTGACACTTTCTGCATTGCTTATATTGAAATTAGAAATTATGTATACAATCAATATTATTAGTAATATACTTAATAACTTTGATATTTTTCCTTTCATTTTATTTTCATCCCTTTCTTTCATTAGAAAGCCAACTACATATACTTTTTAATTACTTGTTTTTTATTCTCGACATTATTCTATATTAACTTTTATTTTTTTTCAATGATTTTAATAAAGTTGCATTAAAAATAACCCAACAAATTTTATCAAAAATTTATTGGGTTATTTAGATAATATATTTGTCTTATTTCAAATTTTACTGACGTTTAATTGCATATCTTTTTTCAAATAGATGTCAGTTGACAACACTATCCTATTATTTCATATGCTGTTGATGGTGTCTGTCCATCACCATTTCCTAAAGCAATATTAGAATTTAATGAAACTACTGGACGTAGACTATTGCTATCACTATAGTTATGATTAGCCTGTTCTGAATCATATAGAGCACCAACACTCAAATTACCACTGCTCACTTTACGTAAAGAAAATCCTGCATAATTTGAGCTTAACATGACACTACGAGATGCTAACCAGTAATCTGTGCTAGTATTAAATAGTAAGTCATATAATTTTTCATTGTCAAAGTAACTTGCAGAACCTAATGTATAATAATCTGATGTTGCAGTTAAAGATGTTCCTGCTTGTGTGTAACTTTCATATGTTGGTGGATTATAATAACTTTCATTCTTTGCTATTCCATCTTCTCTTGCTACTCCGGTGTTAATTCCTGACCCTATTTCTTGTGCATATAGGTTTGGATAATATCTACCATTAGAATATGTTCTTACATTTCCATATGCATATACTTGTCCTCTTCCATATGAGTTCCTTGCTGATATTCCCGCTGCATTCAATTTTGGTTCTATATCTTCCTCTAAGTTTATGCTTCTTGCTGTCGCTCCTAAACTGTTATTACTATATAAACTCGAGCATACATTATTTAGTAAGAACACACTATTGTTATATCCCAATGCTCCTCCGAATCCTACAGTATAGCTTAATGGCGTAGCACTTATTAAATCTACAGTTCCATCATCATTTATGCTTAGTACTCTCCAAGATAAATCTTCTTTATATATTGTTCCATTATCATCATACCCAGTAAATTGAGGAATATCTATACCATAATAATTATTTCCTTCTGGTGTGTATGCTACATAGTCTCCTATTTGTAAGTCACCCATATATTTTGTTTGTTCATCTACCGCTCCTATGAATAATGCTACTCTAAATCCTATTGCTTGGTCTGAAGTATTTGAGGCGCTAAATCTTCCTATTGCAGGTTCGTCTGTTGATAAGAATCCATAAAATCCTCCTCTTGCAACTTTACTTGCTGATGAATCTGAATATTTTTCTGTAGTCCATTCATATACATTTCCGCCCATATCATATAGATGTTTTACTGCAGTTGTTTGGCCTGTTTCTATCAATGTACTTGCATTTGTCTGTGTTTTTCCACCATATCTTGTGTTATAGTAATTTCCTTGTGATGAATTTGTTAAATAACTTGAGTTTCCTGTTAAGTTTAGGAATTGAAGAGCTGTATCCCATGCATAACTACTCGTTAAATTACTTGTATAATTTTCATTTGAGTACATACTACTTGCAAGCGATTTTGCTTGACTTTGAGTAACATAATTATATACATTTTTTCCAGCTTGTGATAATACCTCTGCTGATGTTCCTGAACTTGCTGTTCTAGCAGAAGAGCTTTCTACTCCTGCTTCATATCTTGCTAAGTAAAATCCACCATTATCTTCTGCACTTTGTTTTTCACTTGAATTTAATTCTTCTGTAAAGTATTGTGATGCACTAGATGTCGTTTTTATTTGTGCTTGGTATGATGTTGAGTCTGTTCCTTGTTTGTACCAATTTGAGAATGCATATCTATCATAATTTATTGTTATTCTGCTTCCAGTATTTGTTGTTATTGTTCCTACTGGTATCCATACAAATTGATTTCCTTTTTTATCTTCTATTACTACACCATCATCTATTGTTGTGTTGCTATCTCCATCATCAGGTAGAGGCTTAAATCCATCTGGAATTGTGATTTCATTGCCTCTTTCATCTGTTACAGTTGTGTTTTCCTCAACTGGTTCGTTTCTTTCTATTAGTACTTCTAAATCTGATAAACTTGTATCTATATTTGTTACTTGTAATTGAGCACTTTCTCCAACGTTTTCATTTGAATCTTTTTCATCCCACAATCTTGCATATATTGTCGTGTTATGGTCTAGAGAGAAACTTCCTGTATAGTTTGTATAACTACTTCCATTTGTACTATATTGTAATGTGTATGTGCTTCCTGCTCCAGTTGCTGTAGTTGATATTGTGACTGTTACAGGTTCATTTGTTATTCTTGTTTCACTTATGCTTATTGTTGTATTGCTTCCCTGCACTAAATCTGGTACTTTAATTGTACTCCCTGTTTTTGTTGCTTCTCCTTCATTTGATGCACTATCTGTAAATGTTACTCTTACTGTATATTCTGTTCCGTCATCTAAATAATTAAATTCACGAGTTGTTGCTGCTCCAGTGAAAGTTGGTGATGATGGATAATCTAAGTCACTAGATTTTTTAATATACCAATTGTATTGTACAGTTGTTGGCAAATTATCGTCTTGTACATTTGAAACGGTTGCTGTTAATGATTTTGAAGTAGTATTAGTTATAGTTAGTATTGCTGTTGGATTATTTCTATCTATATTAGTTATATCTTCATAAACTTCATTACTATACTCTTTTCCATCAGTTACTCTAGCATATACTCTACCGTTATCAGTCATTTCTACTGGTTCATCATATCTTGTCCAGGTTCCATTGTCAATTTTATATTCTATATATAATGGTTCAGATATTCCAGGTACAGTAATTGTTACATTAACATTCTCCTTTGTAGGAGTTGAAGGGTCTTTTGTAAATATTATGTTCTCTCCTTTTACTAAATCAGGTATATCTACAATTACTTCAGTTGTTGCTGTTAAATCTACACTTCCTACATTTCCAGCTCTATCTGTTGTTGAAATTCTAATGTCATAAGTAGAATTTCCTACTAATCCTTCATAAGTATATTCTCCTGTTGTATTGCTTCCGTCTCGTGTATAGTAACTTTCAGTTTTTAATTTATAATAGTAAGTATATGTTGGTGGCTCTGGCATTCCCATACCTTCATCACTAGTTCCTGTTACTTTTACTGCTATTGAGCTTCCATCTACACTTACAATTTGTCCAGTAATTGTTGGTGCCATAGTATCTTCTATGACTTTGCTTACAGTTGCACTAGTATTATTTCCTTGGGTATATTTTGCATAAATTGTTTCTCCATTGTTTACATTTACTGAAGTTGAATAATTTTTCCATTCTCCTGATGAGCCTATTCTATATTGCGTTGTATATCCATATATGGTAGAAATTGAAACAATACCACCTGTTTCATTCCAGCCTGTTATTTCTATTTCTGGTCTTTCACTAATTGGATTACCTCCTTCACCCGTTTGCTCTCCTCCATTTAGGATTTCATTAAACTCATCAACAAAGTTTTTCAATCCTTCTTGTTCTTGCTCAGTTGCATTCTCATATCCGTTAACAGTATTGCCTGTAAGGCCAATTATTCCACCATCACCTACGCTTAAATTAATTGCAACTGCTGCTAATATTATCATTACTATTATTGTAACACCCAAACTAATTAATGTTATACCATTTTCTCTACTTTTCATGTGTTTTTTCCTTTCTAAAATAAAAATAGGTTAAATAAGCTGTATTCTTTTTTGGAAATTTCTTTTATTTATTTTAACTTTTTATATTATATCTAATGAATTTTTACTTTTCAATATTTTTATAATATTCATTTTTTACATTTTTATTATATTTTTGTAATATTTGTAACAAAAGAAAGACTATTGGCAATTTTTTGTCAATAGTCTCTTTATTTTTTATTAATTACATTTTTTATACATTTTATATTGCTTATTATGTATTATTTGTTGTTATATTTATTTTTATTCATTTTTTTAATACATTCCGCCCATTCCTGCGTCTGCGCTATGATTGTCACAATTGCATTCTTTCTTTTCTGGAATATCTGTTACAATGCTTTCTGTTGTAAGTATCATTGATGCAATTGATTCAGCATTTTGAAGAGCACTTCTTGAAACTTTTGTTGGGTCTACTATTCCTGCTTTTTTCATATCTACGTATTTTTCGTTTTTAGCATCAAATCCAATTCCTTCTTTTTCTGCTTTAACTTTTTCAAGTATTACAGCTGGCTCTAATCCTGCATTTACAGCTATTTGTTTTACTGGTTCTTCTAGAGCTCTTAAGATTATTTTTCCACCAATCTTTTCGTCTCCTTCAAGTTTTTCAACAGCTTTTGCTACTTCTGGTATTATATTGATATATGCTGTTCCACCACCAGATACAATTCCTTCTTCAACAGCTGCTTTTGTTGCAGATAGTGCATCTTCTATTCTTAATTTTTTATCTTTCATTTCAACTTCTGTTGCTGCACCAACTCCAATTACAGCTACTCCACCAGCTAATTTTGCTAGTCTTTCTTGTAATTTTTCTTTTTCGTAGTCGCTCTTTTCTTCATTGATTTGAGCTCTTATTTGTCCTACTCTGTCTGCAATTTGCCCCTTGTCTCCAGCGCCATCTACTATTATTGTTTTATCTTTTTCTACTTTAACTTGTTTTGCTCTACCAAGTTGTGTAACTTCTGTATCTTTTAGTTCTAATCCTAAATCTGAAGTTATAACTTCACCACCTGTTAGAACTGCTATATCTTGTAGCATTTCTTTACGTTTGTCACCATATCCAGGTGCTTTAACAGCTACTACGTTAAGAACTCCTCTTAATTTGTTAAGGATTAATGTAGATAAAGCTTCGCCTTCTATATCATCACATATAATAACTAGTTTTCCTGACATTTTCATTACATTTTCTAGTAATGGAAGTATTTCTTGGATATTGTCTATCTTCTTATCTGTGATTAAAATGTATGGGTTATCCATATCTGCTATCATTTTTTCTGTATCTGTTACCATATATGGTGATACATAACCTTTATCAAATTGCATACCTTCTACCACATTTAACTCTGTATTTGAAGTTTTTGATTCTTCAATTGTTATAACACCATTTGTCGTAACTTTTTCCATTGCATCTGCAATTAAGTTTCCAACTTCTTCGTTATTAGCTGATATACTTGCAACTCTTGCTATATCATCTTTTCCATTCACAGGTGAACTTATTTTCTTTAATGCTGCAACTGCTGCTTCTGTTCCTTTGTCCATACCTCTTTTTATAGCCATTGGGTCTCCACCTGCTGCAACATTTTTTACACCTTCTCTGCACATAGCTTGTGCTAATACTGTTGCTGTTGTAGTACCATCACCTGCAACATCGTTTGTTTTTTCTGAAACTTCTTTTACAAGCCTAGCACCCATGTTTTCAAATTTATCTTCTAATTCAATTTCTTTTGCTATTGTAACACCATCGTTTGTGATTAGTGGTGCTCCAAAGCTTTTGTCTAAAACTACATTTCTTCCTTTTGGTCCTAATGTAACCTTTACTGTGTCAGCTAATTTGTTAACACCATTTAATAATTTTTTTCTGGCATCCTCGCCAAATTTTATATCCTTTGCCATGATAATATCCTCCTTACGATTATTTATTACTAATTATTTTTTAAAACAGTCTATTTTTATAAGCATCAATCACATTATTCAGCTAAAGCTAGAATATCGCTTTGTCTAATTATAATGTAGTCTTCGCCTTCATATTTTATTTCTGTTCCTGCATATTTATTTAAAACTACTTTATCTCCTTTTTTAACTTGCATTTCAACAGTTTCACCGTCTACTTTTCCTCCAGGTCCTACTGCAATTACCTCTGCAATTTGTGGTTTTTCTTTGCTTCCACTTGATAAAATAATTCCGCTTTTTGTTGTTTCTTCTGCTTCACACATTTTTACAACAACTCTGTCTCCTAATGGTTTTAACATATAAATTACCTCCTTATTTCTCGTCATTTTATTGTATGCCAGTTTTGGTATAATATGTTGTGTTTGTGCTATTATTTTGAAATAAATGCTATAAGTATTTTCATAAAAATACGTGAACTTTTTTATTTCATTTAGCACTCTTTCTTAATGACTGCTAATACTTTATATCTTTTTTTAGCAATTGTCAATAGAGATTGCTAATTTTCACAAAAAGTTCACAATTGTTATATCTTTCAATTGTTTTTTCTTACTTTTTTCAGCCTTGGACGGACCTTTTCTGAAAATTTTCAAAAAAGGTCCGTCCCCGATTAAACTATTTTATGCTTTTAGCAACTAATTCTACAAATAGTGGTTGTGGTTTATCTGGTCTTGATTTTAATTCTGGATGGAATTGGCATCCAACAAAAAATGGATGATTTTCAAGTTCTACTATTTCAACTAATAAATCATCTGGAGATGTGCCAGCGATTTTTAATCCGTTTTTTTCCATTTCTTCTCTGTATTCATTATTGTATTCATATCTATGTCTATGTCTTTCTGAAATTGTTTCAATTGATTCTGCATTATTATTTTCTAATTGATTCTTTTTTAAGTATTTGTTATATATTTCTTTCACATAAGTTCCTTCTTTTAGCTTGCATGGATATGCTCCCAATCTCATTGTTCCACCTTTTCTTTTTATTTTCTTTTGTTCTTCCATTATGTGAATTACTAAATTTTTAGCGTTTGGCTCAAATTCTTCTGAGTTAACATCTTCGAGTTTTAAGACATTTTTTGCAAATTCTATAACACACATTTGCATTCCTAAACATATTCCTAAGAATGGAACTTTATTTTCCCTAACATATTTTATTGCTTCTATCATTCCATCAATGCCTCTGTTTCCAAATCCTCCTGGAACAATTATGCCATCATATTGTTTTAATTTTTCTTTAACATTTTCACTATTTATTTTTTCACTATCTACTAGGTCGATTTTTGTTTTTACTCCATTTGCATATCCTGCATGTTTTACACTTTCTATTACTGAAATATATGAGTCTTCAAGTTTTGTATATTTTCCTACAATTGCAATATGTGCTGTTTGTTCTTTTACATTTTTTATTTTTTTAATCAATTTTTCCCATTCTTCATTATGTGGCTCTGAATTTTTAAGTCTTAATTTTTCACAAACAGCTTTAGCTAGTCCTTCTTTTTCTAGCATTAAAGGAAGTTCATATAAGTTTTCCACGGTTTTATTTTCTATTACATTTTCTTTTTTTACATTGCAGAATAATGCTATTTTTTCTTTCATTTTATTAGGTATTTCTCCATCTGCTCTACAAACAAGTATATCTGGCATTATTCCTAAAGCTTGTAGTTCCTTTACTGAATGTTGAGTTGGTTTTGATTTTAATTCGTTTGAGCCTGTTATATATGGTAGTAAAGTTACGTGTATAAATACTGTGTCTTCTTCTTTTTGTTCAATTCCGATTTGTCTAATTGCTTCAAGCATTGGCTGGCTTTCTATATCTCCTACTGTTCCACCTATTTCTGTTATGACAATATCTACTCCTTGTTTCTTGAAGCCGTATATTTTTTCTTTTATGCAATCTGTAATATGTGGAATTACTTGAACTGTTTTGCCTAAATAATCTCCTCTTCTTTCTTTTTCTATTACTTCTAGATATATTTTTCCACTAGTTATACTTGAATTTCCAGTTAAGTTTTCATCTGTAAATCTTTCATAATGTCCTAAATCCAAGTCTGTTTCTGTACCATCATCAGTTACGAAAACTTCTCCATGTTCATAAGGGCTCATTGTTCCAGGGTCTACGTTTATATACGGGTCTAACTTTTGATTTGCTACTTTATACCCTCTATTTTTTAGTAGCCTTCCTAATGACGCTGCTGTCATTCCCTTTCCTAAGCCTGATACAACTCCTCCTGTAATAAAAATATACTTCATATTAACCTCCTTTAATGGTACAAAAATTAAAAAAAGATAGGCTAAAAAAGCGTTTTTTTTTAACCTATCTTTTTGCAATCATAAGTTTTGAACCTTTTGATTAAAATTAGTTCATTATCATATCTATATTTAAATAGATTCATATTTTTTATATCACTATTTTTATTTTTATGCAAGTCCTTTTTTGAATTTTTTTATTTTTTTGTTACAAAAGTCTGTATCAATCGAAAAAATTGATTTTACGTTTTGCTACGTCCCCAAAGTAAAAATTATGCATATGCTACATTTTCTTTCCCAACAATTTCAGAAAATTCTTCTATTGTTTCATCATCTGCAAATATGGCTCCACAGCTACTTAGTTTTTCTCCCTGTTTTACAAAAACAGGCATATTATTTCTATCTCCTGTAAAGAATCTTATTGCACCTCTTAGTTTTTCTTTATTTATTTCATCTAAATACGTAATGTCTAGAACAAGTTTCTTTCTTTTTGGAAGATAACTCATCATATTTTTTAAGCCATCTTCATCTTCTATGTCTACAATTGAATTTGCTACAATGCTTACTTCTGCATCTTCTTTCATGCTTACTCTACCATCGATTACAACGATTGATTCTTCTAATAAAAGGTTTGAGCAATTGTTATAACAGCTTTCAAATACTATTACTTCACAGCTTCCATATAAATCTTCTACTGTTACAAATGCCATTATTTTATTTGTTTTTGTAAATTTCTTTTTTACTTTATTTATTATTGCAACTAGCTTTACTCTTTGTCCATCTTTAATACTACTTTGTGAAGATGAAATTATTTGTCCATCTTCAGCAAATTGCTGATTTAGAGTTTCGCTATCTTCTCCTGACATTGTTTCATTTGCTTGTTTTAGTTGCAATATATTTACATTTGCAATTTTTTCTATTAAGCCTTTATATTTTTCTAAAGGATGTCCTGAAATATATATTCCAAGCATTTCTTTTTCCATTGATAGCATTTCTTTTTCAGAATATTCTGGAAGTTCTGTATAGTTATATTTCATTTTTTGCATTTCATCATCTTGGCTTCCCATATCGAACATGGTTACTTGTCCAGCATAATCTTGATTTTTTGCATCTGCTATCATATCTATTATGCCTTCAAATGATGCAATTAATGTGGCTCTTGTTTTTCCAAGATTGTCAAAAGCTCCTGCTTTTATTAAACTTTCTATACACTTTTTATTTATAGATTCTCCATATATTCTTTCGCAGAAGTCTGTAAAATCTTTGTAATTTCCATTCTTTTCTCTTTCGGCAACTATGTTGTCTACTGCTTGAAGGCCAACATTTTTTATACTTCCAAGTCCAAACCTAATTGAATTGCCTGAAGCAGTAAATTTTGTAAAGCTTTCGTTTATATCTGGTTTTAATATTTCGATGCTTTTCTTTCTACATTCTTCTATATATATTGGTACTTTATCTAAGTTTCCTAAAAAGCTATTAAGCATTGCAGCCATGAATTCTGCTGGATAATATGCTTTTAAGTATGCTGTTCTATATGCTACTACTGCATAACAAGCAGCATGAGATTTGTTGAATGCATATTTTGCAAATTCTGCCATTTCGTCAAATATTTTATTTGCTGATTCTTCATCTATACCATTTCTTACACAACCTGGTATTTCTACATTTCCGTTTTCATCTAGTTTACCATGTACAAAGTTCTCTCTTTCTTTTGCCATTACATCTAGTTTTTTCTTTCCCATGGCACGTCTTACTAAGTCAGCTCTTCCTAATGAATATCCTGCTAAATCTCTAACTATTTGCATTACTTGCTCTTGGTAAACCATACAACCATAAGTTACACTTAATATTGGTTTTAGGCTTGGATGAGTATATACGGCATTATCTGGGTCTTTTTTATTCGCTATATATCTTGGAATTTGGTCCATTGGCCCTGGTCTATAAAGTGACACTCCAGCTATAATGTCTTCTAAGCAGTCTGGCTTTAGTTCTTTCATAAAGTTTGTCATTCCTTGTGATTCAAACTGGAATATTCCGATTGAATCGCCATCCTGCCACAATTTATATACTTTTGGGTCATTCATTTCTTTGTCAAATACTACATCTATTCCTTTATTCTTTTTTACTAGTTCTATGGCATCTCTTATAACTGTTAGTGTTCTTAGACCTAGGAAGTCCATTTTTAATAGGCCAAGTTCTTCAAGAGTTGTCATTATGTATTGGGTTGAAATGACGTCATCTCTAGCATAAAGTGGAACATAATTTACAACTGGCTCACGAGCTATTATTATTCCACAAGCGTGTGTTGAAGCCTGTCTTGGTAAGCCTTCGAGTGCCATTGCAATATCTAATAAATTATGTATTTCATTATTACCTTCATATAAATCTTTTAACTCTTTATTTTGCTCTAGTGCTTTAGCTATTGTTATGTGGAGTTCATTAGGTATCATTTTTGCTAATTTATCCGCTTCTGCATAAGAAACATCTAATACTCTTGCAACGTCTCTTATTACCATTTTTGCTGCCATTGTTCCAAATGTTATAATCTGGGATACATGGTCATGTCCGTATTTTCTAGCAACATAGTCAATTACTTCTTGCCTTTTTTCGTAATCGAAATCTATATCAAAATCGGGCATACTTATTCTTTCTGGATTTAAAAATCTTTCAAAAATAAGTCCATATTTTATTGGGTCAATATCTGTTATTTCTATTGCATAAGCTACTATTGAACCCGCTCCTGAACCACGTCCCGGTCCTACTGGTATATCATGAGATTTAGCATAATGAACATAATCCCATACTATTAAAAAGTAATCAGTGTAACCCATTTTGTTAATTACACCTAATTCGTATTCTTCACGCTCCCAAATTTCTTGAGGAGGATTTTCTCCATACCTATTTCTTATTCCATCATCAGTTAGCTTTTTAAGATAATCAAAATGTGTGGCATATTCTTCTGGCACATCATAATTAGGAAGTATTGTATGTCCAAATTCAAATTCTACATTGCATTTTTCTGCTACTTTTACTGTGTTTTCAATTGCATCTGGTACATTTTTGAAGTATTCCATCATTTCTTCTGGAGATTTAATATACAATTCATCTGACTCAAATTTCATTCTATCTGGGTCTGACATTCTTTTTCCTGTTTGTATACATAGTAAAACTTCGTGATTATATGCATCTTCCTTTTTTAAGTAATGTGAATCATTTGTAGCCAAAAGTGGTATATCTAATTCTCTTGCCATTTGAATTAGTTTTTGGTTGACCATTACTTGTTCTTTTACTCCATTATTTTGGATTTCTAAATAATAATCTTCTCCAAATAAATTTTTAAACCAAAGTGCTGACTGTTTTGCTCCTTCTATATCTCCTTGTAGAATTTTTGAAGGAATTTCACCTGCTAAACAAGCACTTGAACAAACTATACCCTCATGGTATTTTTCTAAAGCTTCTTTATCTATACGTGGTTTATAATAAAATCCATCAGTAAAGCCTAAAGATACTAGTTTAATTAAGTTTTTGTATCCGTTATTGTCTTTAGCAAGTAAAATTAAGTGATTATATTTTGCATCTAGCACTGGGTCTTTGTCTTTCATTGTTCTAGGTGCTACATATACTTCACATCCTATTATTGGTTTTACTCCATTTGCCTTACAAGCTTTGTAAAAGTCAATTGCACCAAACATAACACCATGGTCAGTTATTGCCATAGCGTCCATGCCTAGTTCTTTTGCTCTTACTGGTAAGTCTTTTATTCTATTTGCTCCATCTAATAAACTGAATTCACTATGCACGTGTAAGTGAACAAATTTGCCGTTTAACATTTTGCTTCCTTTCTGTTTATTAATTTTTTAAAATGTATCTTGGACATTTTAAATATAATTTAATATTTAATCTTTACTTTTATACATCTTAAACATTTTTTTCAAATTAATTTTTTCACCATAATTTAATATTGCTGATGAATATATTTTGATTGAAATATGTGCTACAAGTATTATTGTTACGATTAAAATTGCTATTGATAACAATATTTCATTTGTGCTAGATAAGCCCATCATTATTCTAAATGGCATACAGAATGGTGATGAAATTGGAACTAATGCTGCTATTTCATTTAAGCTACTTGTTGGATTCATCATTGTAAAATATGATAAGTAAAATCCTATTACTGCAAGTATTGCAACTGGTCCATTTGCTGATTGTACTTCTTCTGGTTTTGAAACTGTTGAACCTGTTAGTGCATAAAGCATTGCATATAATGAATAACCTAGTAAGTAGTAAACTGCAATTACACCAATCATTTGTGGACTAAGCTGTAACATTTCAAATATCATCTGAGCCGTCTCGGCAGGTAAAAATACATTTGCACAAATTATGGCAACTAATATTAATAATAATGTTTGTGCTATTCCTACTAGTCCTATACCAATAGTCTTTCCTAGTACTATTATTCTTGGACTTGTTGATGTAACTAATGTTTCTATTATTCTTGATGTTTTTTCTACTGTTATTGCACTCGATACTTGATATGCATAGAAATATATTGCATAAAATAATACAATAGATAAAAGCATCATCACCAAAATGTTACTTGATGTTTCATCAGACGAAAGTGATGTAACAGATATATTGCTTTCCATATTTAGTGTTGGCAATTTATCTTCTGGTATTCCAAGTTTTGCAAGTTGCATATTTTGGTATGTTAATTGAATTGCATTTATAACTTCTGTTGGTGTAGTTGTACCTAGTCCTATGCTATCAATTAAATATTCAAAATATAGTCCACTATCCGTTTCAGTTAGAATTATTGCTGAAGATACTTCCCCATTTTTGACCTTTTCTTGTATTTGTTCTCTTGTACTTGTTTTATCTACTTGTACATCATAACCTAATTCCAAAAATTGGTCATGTAAGTTATCTAGTCTTCCTTCAAATATATCTTCATTATCTAGTACAGTTACTTTTGTGGCTTCGCTTGTAATTCCACTTAAAAATTTTGGTACATTAAATCCTATTACAATTATTAAAAGTATTATTAAGTTTGAAATAATAAAAGATTTTCTTTTTACCATATCTTTTATTGTAAAGGCTATTACTGTAAATAAACTTCTCATTATTTATCACCTACCTTTTCTATGAATATGTCATTTAGACTTGGTTTTTTAACTTCTAATTTTTCAACTTCAATATTTCTTGAGACAAGTCTTTTTAGTAGGTCTTGAGCTTGTAATTCGTCATTTATAGCAATTTCATATTGATTATCTAATTCTTTTATTATTTTTAGCCCCTCTTCTTGTATTTGTTCTGAAACATCTACTTTCGTTATTAACTCTACTCTATTAGCTTTGTAGCTTTCCTTTATTTCTTTCAAATTTCCTTGTAAAATAGTTTTTCCTTTGTTTAAAATTAGTATATCTGTGCAGAATTCTTCTATTGAAGCCATTTGATGGCTTGACATTATTATGTATGTTCCTTTTTCTACTAGTTCTAAAATAGCTGATTTTAATAACTCTGTATTTATTGGGTCTAGACCACTAAATGGCTCATCTATTACTAATAATTCCGGATTATGTATTACTGCTGTTATAAATTGTATTTTTTGTTGATTTCCTTTTGATAATTTTTCAGCCGTCAAATTTCTATACTCTTCTACTTCCAATCTTTTAAGCCAAAAATTCATTGATTCTTCCGCTTCTTTTTTCTTCATACCTTTTAGCTTAGCAAGATACATCAATTGTTCACTAATTTTTATTTTTGGATATATTCCTCTTTCCTCTGGCAAATATCCAAAGTTTACATACTTTCTTTCAACTTCTTTTCCATTCCAACTAATTGTTCCTGTGTCTTTTTTTAGAATTCCTAAGAGCATTCTAATTGTTGTAGATTTTCCAGCACCATTTGTACCAAGCAATCCAAATACGCCAGGCTTGTTAATTTCAAATGATATATTATCTACTGCTAATTTTTCACCAAATGTTTTGCTAACATTTTGAACTTTAAGTCCCATACATCCTCCTTCTATTTTTTACTTAATAACTATAATTGTCAGTCAACCATCCTAATATAATCATTGACACACATTACAACCATTCGTGGTATTTCTTTATATAAGCACGTTTTACAATCTGTGCAAGGACAGTATAACATATATTTAATAGTAGCACAACTATGTAGAACTGAATAGGTAGTATAACAAAATTAAATTCCTGAATTCCATGTAAAGCAATAGGTACAATTATTGTTCCTGCAATCGTTACTAGCGACATTATTGCAAGTGGTTTGCTTGCTCTTGATTGTATAAAAGGTATTTTTTCTGTACGTATAAAATGTATTATTAATGTTTGTGAAATTAAGCATTCTATAAACCAGGCTGTTTGAAAGTAACTTTCCATTTCTACTGAATTATATCCTAATACGAACCAGAATATTGCAAATGCCATTACATCTATTACAGAACTTGTCATTCCCATAACTACCATAAATCTTCCTAGATTTTTTGTATTCCACTTTCTTGGTTTTATTATATATTCTTCATCTACTCGATCATAAGGAATTGCTATTTGTGAAAATTGGAATAGAAAATCTTGAATTAGCATTTGTATTGGTAATAATGGCAAAAATGGTAAGAATATACTTGCTATTAATATGCTAAATACATCTCCAAAGTCTGAACTTATTGCTAGTTTCATATATTTTTCTATATTTGCATATACTTTTCTTCCTTCTAAAACTCCATCTAATATAACTTTTAAGCTTTTTTCTAGTAAAATTATGTCACTTGATTCTTTTGCTATGTCTGCACCTGTATTTACACAAATTCCTACATCTGCTGAATGCAAAGAAGCTGCATCATTTACTCCATCTCCCATGTAGCCTACAACATGACCATTTTTTCTTAAAGCATTCACTATTCTTTCTTTTTGCATTGGATTCATTCTTGCAAATATATTTACTTCTTCTACCTTTTTGCCTAGCTCCTCGTCTGTCATTTTTTCTAAATCTGAACCTAATAAGATATCTCCCTCAATTCCAACTAGACCGCATATATTTTCTGTTGCATATTGGTTATCTCCTGTAATTACCTTTGTTTGTATTCCATATTTTTTTAATTCTTTTATAGTTTGTTTTACATCTTTCTTTGGTGGGTCTAAGAATCCTACTAATCCTATAAATGTCATGTTCTTCTCATCTTTTGCATTAAATATATTTACACCTGAATATTCTTTTTTGCTTGCTATAGCTATTACTTGCATTCCTTTTTTAGCTAATTCTTTTGCTTTTTCTTCAATTTTTTCAATTTTTTCTTTTGTTATATTTTGAATTTCACCTTTGTTATTTACTTTTGTACAAATCTTTAAAATTTCTTCTAATGCACCTTTTGTAATTAATGTATAATCATCCTTTTTTACAACTATACTCATCCTTTTTCTTGTATAGTCAAATGGTATTTCGTCGACTTTTACATACCCTTCTATATCCACTTTATGCTCTTTTCCAAATGACATTATTGATCGATCTACTATGTTTTTTAGCCCTGTACTTAAATAACTATTTAAGTAAGCGTATTTTAAAATAGATAAATCTTCATCTCCATTTAAGTCTATATATTTTTGTAATACAATTTTATCTTGAGTTAGAGTTCCTGTTTTATCTGTGCAAAGTGTATCAATTGTTCCTAAGTTTTGTATAGCTTTGATATTTTTTACAAGTGTTTTCTTCTTCTCTAGACTCCTACTTCCTTTAGTTAAATTTACATTTACTATCATTGGAAGCATACTTGGAGTAATGCCGACTGCAACTGATAAAGCAAATAAAAATGCTTCACTCCAGTTATTTCTAATAAATCCAAATATTAAAAATACAGCTATAGAAACTATAAGCATGCATTTGATAAGCAATTTTGTTACACTGTCCATTTCTTTGGTATAATTAGTTGGTTCTTTTTTCTTGCTTATTTCTTTATTCATTTTGCCAAGATATGTATCAAATCCAGTTGTTATAACTGCTCCAATGCCTTTGCCACTAACTACATTTGACCCCATTAGACAAATATTTTGAATATTAAATACATCATCATCTTGTTTTCCAGCTTTTCCGGCTATTTTTTCAACAGGTACACTCTCCCCAGTAAATGCTGATTGGTTTACAAATAAGTCTTTTGACTCTAAAAGTACCATATCTGCTGGAACAATTGAGCCTGCATTAAGTGTAATAATGTCTCCTACAACAACATTTTCAGTATAAATAACTGTATCTTTATCTTTATTTCTAAAAACTGTGGTTTTACTTTTTAATTTAGATTTTAACTTTTCATTAAATCTGTAAGTCGAATAATTTTGGGCAAAACTAATTAAGGCACTTAATATTCCTAAAATTATTATAATTATTGCACCTAATACATCCTGGTTAATTAAGCTAATAATTGCTAGTATTACTAGTATTAAAATAAATTTATCTTTAAATGAATTTACTAAAAAATATATAGGCCCTCGCTTTTTGTTTTCCGTTACAATGTTTAAGCCATTTTCTTCAAGTCTTCTATTTGCTTCCTTTGTGCTTAATCCATTTGAATCTGTTTTTAAGATTTTATAAATTTCTTCATTACTCTTTCCGAGATATTTCGTAATATTTCATTTGTTTACCTCTTTACTTTTTAGTATTTTCTGTTCTATAACACCCTTTTTGCATTTTTTCATTTTAAATTTTAGTCTAATTGATTGATAAAGTCAATAAAATATGATATATTTAATTTGGTTACTTTAAGGCAAACTTTGGAATTATAATAATTTATAATCTTGGTTTTATTAGCCTTATATGTAAACGGTAATTATTTTAATTGCATAATTACAATGCAAGAATAATTGCTGTTCTTATAACATATCTTTGTTATAAGGAAAGGAGTTTCTATATGAAACCTATAATTTTTAAAGGCTGTGGTACAGCACTTGCTACTCCATTTGATGAGAATGGTATTAATTTTAAAGTTTTTGGGGAGATGATTGAAAATCAAATTGAAAATGGTGTAGACGCACTTATTGTTTGTGGAACTACTGGCGAATCATCTACAATGACTGAAAAAGAAAGAAAGGATGCAATTAAGTTTGCCGTCGATGTAGCAAAAAAACGTGTTCCTGTTATTGCAGGTACTGGCTCAAACAATACTGCTCAAGCAATGGCTATGAGCAAATATGCAGAAGAAGTTGGCGCAGATGGTTGTTTAGTTGTTACTCCATATTACAATAAAACAACTCAGATGCGGACTCGTTGCTCATTATTCTACAGTTGCTTCTAGCACTAAACTTCCTATTATTGTATATAGTGTTGCAAGTAGAACAGGTGTCAATATTTTACCTGAAACTTGTTTGGAACTTTCTAAAATTTCTAATATAGTAGCTATTAAAGAAGCAAGTGGCAACATTTCTCAAATTGCTAAAATAGCTGAGTTATGTGGGGATAATTTACATATTTATTCTGGAAATGATGACCAAGTTGTACCTATATTATCTCTTGGCGGACTTGGAGTAATCTCAGTTTTATCTAATGTAGCTCCTAAGTTTACACATGATATGGCTATGAATTATTTAAATGGAAATCACAAAGAGGCTTTAGATATGCAACTTAGAGCTTTAAGTTTAATTAACGCATTATTTTGTGAGGTAAATCCTATTCCAGTTAAGTATGCTTTGAATTTGATGGGATATGATTTTGGAAAGCCTAGACTTCCTCTAGTTGAATTGTCTGACAAAAATAAGGTCGTTTTGGAAAATGAAATGAAGAAAATGAATTTAATATGATTTTTTCTTATGCTGTCATATTAATATAAATAGCTATTTAGCCTAGCCTAATTTGCATTGGGTTAGGCTTTTTGTTATTTACATAGAAAAAACTTCCCTAGCTCTTTCGAGTTTGGGAAGAAAACAGAAGACCGTTTTTTTATCTTTTATCACAAATGTGTCTTCCGTTTCTCCGACCTTAAGGTCTGACATAGAGATCTTGTAATAGCGATTTAGGGGTTCATTCCGTTTGACCACATAAACGGCTTTGCCGTTCTTTTGGTTTTAAAGATTTTTGCATTTTATGCACTCTTTATTATACCACAATTATGTAAACATTGCAAATATTAAAATACATTTTTAATGCTCAATTTTTCTTTTTCCTTTATATGCTCTAATATATATATACCTTCTTCTATTTCAGGTATTGCATCTTGTGGTGTATCTGATTCTAAAAATCCCCTTATTAATACAACTTGTGTATTTATTTTTTCTAATTCGTCGTGCTCTAAATAATATGAAAGCAGCTGATTATCTTCTTCCCATTTGTCATAAATTTGATTGGTTTTCTTTATTAATTCACTTACTTCAATTTCTGAACTAAGTATTTCTTCTTTCAATTCTCTTAATGAATCTTGAACTCCACCTAAAGTTTTCTTTGAATAGCTTTGAGTCAGCCATTCTCCAATTATTATTACTAATATAATTACTATTGTAATTACAGCTTCTCTCCTCATTTTCCGCTTTCTCCTTTTTTCACTCTTATTTTGGCAAAAGAAGTTTCCTTTACCGTCCATTGTTGCTATTAACACATTTTCTGGTGTTGTTTTAAATTTTACAATTTGTTTTTGTAGCCATTTTTCGTCTTTTCCAATTTTACTTAAATTTTCATACATTATTTTTCCGTCTACTATTAGATCATATGGAAGTCCTTCATATTCAGGTTCTATGCTAAAGTCTTCTGGTATTGTATTTCTTTTATTTGGTTTTTGAATTACTGAAACTTCTCCATTTGTTTCTAATATGGCATATTCTACATCTCCTAAATTGAATACATCTTTTCCTCTCAATCTTTCTTGAAGTTCACTCACTGTAAATCTTTCCTTTTTTAGAGTTTCTTCATCTATTTTTCCTCTATATACCAAAATCGTTGGCTTTCCACAGGTTATTTTTCTTATGCTTACTGATTTTATGTTTAAAACTGTAATTAATAAATGCATTGCAAGAAGTCCAAGTATTGGCACTATGCCATTAAATATTGGTACTCCTGTATCAGTCATTGGAATTGATGCTAAGTCGGCAATCATTATTGATATTACAAGTTCGAATGGTTGTAGTTGTCCTATTTCTCTTTTTCCCATTAGTCTCATAACTACTAACACTATTATATAAATAATAATTGCTCTTACAAAATTAACTAACATATATGCTCCCTTCTTGCCATTTACAAATTAAAATTCTTTTGCATTGAAAATATTCTCATTTTGTATCAAATTTAGTTTACTATATAAAATTTGTAATTCTTTTATTTATAGTATTTCCTATTTTTCTATGAATATTTATGTTTTTTTAGGAAATAATTAAAATATGAATAGATTTTACAAAAGTATCTTTATTAAAAAAATTTCATTTAAAATGATATTTTAATTTACAAATATGAGAAAGGAGATTTTTATGAATAGAAATAAAGTTCCACAATTTGTTGGAAGGCTCATAACAGCCATTATTGTTTTGGGAATAACGGCATTTTTTACACCTGGTTTTGCTACTTCTAGTATTTGGGTAGTTGCACTTGCTGTTCTTCTTTTAACTGCATTTGATTTCGTGATTAGCACTTTTACTGCATTATTCACACATCCAATTGTTAAAGGAATTATAGGTTTTGTACTATGTGCAATTACTTTGTATGTTATTCAATATGTAGTTACAGGTTATGGTATATCTTGGATTGCTGCACTACTTGGCGCTTTAGTTTATGCGATTGTTGATTATATGTTGCCTGCAGAGGAAGACTCAGGTAATCATGTTCATCATGCTACTGTTTAATTCCATTATTATATTTTGTAGCATAATTCAAATCAATCTATGCTAAAAATTAGGAGCTTTCTCGATGCAAAGCTCCTTTTTTCTCTTTATTCAAAATCATATACATCTAAATTCTTTATAGCTGGGTCATAAATATTTTTTCCATATTTATCATATCTTGAGCCATGGCATGGACAATCCCATGTTTTATCTGCGTCATTCCATTCTAATATACAGCCTAAGTGTGTACATACTGGCTTTATATAATAAGCTTTTCCATCTTCATCTTTATATACTCCTACTTTACTTCCATCTAAGTCAACAATTGCTCCTGAGCCTGGTCTTATGCCATTAGTTTCTATATTTTCTGCTTTTATTCTGTCTAATACAAGTGATTTTGTGCTATCTACTAACATGTTTTTCATTTCGTCTTTATTTGTAATTGGTTTAAATCTTGTTGATTTAAATATTTCTTCATATATGCTTGCACTTCCTAAAATTTTTTCTAGAATTATATTTGCTGCTACATTTGATGATGTCATTCCCCATTTATTAAATCCTGTCATAACGTACAAATTTGGCATTAAGCTTGAGTATTCTCCTATATAAGGGATTTTATCAAGCGAAATTGCATCTCTTGTGGACCATTTATATTTTATTTCACAATCTGGATATAATTCTTTTGCTTTTTTCTCTAATATTCCATAAGTTTCATTATAATCTACTTTTGAACCAGTTTTATGCCCTGCTCCACCTATTAGCAAAATATCTCCTACAGTTCTAAAAGAAAAGTTTGGCTCATCTATACTTAAATACATATCTTTTGGCAATTCTTCTTTTGTTTTTATTCCTATTACATATGATGAGGCTTGATACATTTTTGCAAAATAAAATCCCGGAACTTTTAAAAATGGATATTGACTTGCAAGTACCACATATTTTGCATAAACTTTATGCCCATTTGCATAAATCTCATACTCCTCATCTTTTCTTTTGATATCAGTGCATAATGATTTGGTATATATTCTCCCACCTTTATTTAAAATGTATTTCGTAAGTCCTGCTAAATATTTTAGAGGATTGAATTGCGCTTGATTTTTAAAAACTACTCCTTTTTGAATTTTAAATGGCAAATCTGATTTTTCTACTTTTTCTGCATCTATATTTATATATTTTAGACTTTCCGCTTCTTCATCTATTTTCTCTATATTTTCTTCATTTATTGTGTAAATGTAATTGTCTTTTCTTTCAAAATCACAATCAATATTATTTTCCCTTATTATTTCTTCTATATTGTTAATTGCTTCTTCATTTGCTTCAAAATATTTTTTTGCAAATTTTATACCATATTGATTTGACAAATAATGATAAATTAGGCTATGCTGAGATGTTATCTTTGCAGTTGTATGTCCTGTAACTCCATGCCCTATTTCATTTCTTTCTAAAACGACATTGTTATATCCTTTTTTAGTTAGGTAGTATGCCAAAGTTATTCCACTAATTCCTGTTCCTATAATGCACACATCTGCACTTGTATCCTCACTTAACTCTCCGTTCGAATTTATTTTTTCTATTTCATCTATCCACAATGAATTCATTTTTTATCCATCCTTTCTTGTATAATATATTTTCTGCTTTTTGTAAAAATAGTCGTTCATTGAAATTCATTTCTATTATTATTATCTTTTCAATTTCGTTTTTTATTCAAATAAATATTTTCTTAATAAAATTATTTTTATTGCATAAAATATTACAAAAGGATGGGTGATTTTATTGAAAATGAACAATTTAGCAAAAGATGAAAAAGGAAATATAAACTGGGAAAATTTTAAAAAAATTAAATACGTATTGGTACCTCTGATTATTGGTGGAATTGTAGGCCTTGCTATATCAAGCTTTATTGATTATGACATTCTAAACAAGCCTGCATTTGCTCCTCCTAAGCTTGCTTTTCCAATTGCTTGGACTATTTTGTATATTTTAATGGGGATTTCCTATGGAATTATTAATGAAAAAAATTTAAATGATTATAAAACTAAATCCTTATATTATTCACAGCTTGGTGTAAATGCTCTATGGTCAGTAATCTTCTTTATATTTAAATGGAGATTATTTGCTTTTATTTGGATTATTCTTTTAGATCTTTTAGTAATTTTTATGGCTATTAATTTTTATAAAAAGAATAAACTTTCTGGACTTTTACAAATCCCATATATAATTTGGATATTATTTGCTACTTATTTAAATTGGGGATTTTACATTTTGAATTAACACAAAATTAGGAGCTACTTTTTAGATAGCTCCTTTTGTTGCAACTTTTATTAGTCTCCGATTTGAATATATTTTTTGTTTGGTAAATCTTTCTTTTCGTTCTTTTTAGGTATTTCTATTTTTAGTATACCGTTTTTGAAAGATGCTTTGATTTCATCCTCTTTAACTTCATCTCCTATATAGAAGCTTCTTGAGCAAGAGCCTTCATATCTTTCTCTTCTAACAAATTTACCATCTTCTTTTTCTTCATTTTTCTTTGTGCTAGATGCGTGTACTGTTAAGTATCCATCTTCAATTTCGATTTTTACATCATTTTTGTCATATCCAGGTAAGTCAATATCTATTAGATATTTATCACCCTTTTCTTTAATATCAGTTTTCATTACTCTGCTTTCACCTTCTGTAAAAAATGGATCTGAGAAAATGTCATCCAATAAATCGAATCTGTTTCTTCTTGGTATCATCATCATATAAATCTACTTCCTTTCATTTTATGTGTTGATGCCATAAAAGGTAAGCACATATATATTTTTTGTAAAAGCTCTTCTTAACTTTTACATTATTATTATATCACCATTTTAGCAAATTACAAGTAGGAGTGCTAATTTTTCACAAAAGTTTCACAGTTCTTCTATAATGCCTTTGTTTCAATATTTTGCTAATTTATATATATGATTTTTTCAATTAAATGAAGTCTTCAACTGAGAAAAAATATAAAATTATTGTATTTCACTTGGCATATTTTCATACAAAGGAATGATAAAATTATAATTTCCATCTATGCCATTTGAATTTTCATATATTTCCTTCATATTAGATGCTTCTGATTCAGGTGCAAAAAGGTTTTGCATATATTGATGCTCATATAAATCTTCATCCCTGTTGTAGTTTACTACATCGAATTTTTGTAAGTATAACGTGTTTTGTCCAACATTTATATACCCTTCTTTTACAAAGTTAATTCCTCCAAGTAGTGCTTTTTCTAATGAGTCCCAACCTTGTTCATATGCATATTTTGCAGCATTTGTTAGTATTTCTTCAGTAGAATTGCCACTTGCTTTTATATTAAATGGATTATATACCACTACTCCATTATATTCATAACCTTTAGAAAGCTTTGTTCCTTCTCTTCCTTGCTCTTGAATTAACCTTGAAGCCACAAAATATGCATCTAAATTTGCTGTTTTACATGCTTCAATTAAAGTATTAGCAATATTTTCGCCTTCTAAAAATGTATTATTAGTTATATAACTCATTCCATCTAGCGTGTATACTTCATCTGTATAGTTTAACTCTTTAAACTGAAATATATTTTCTTCAGTCAATATATTTCTTGGATCCATTTGATGTGCTATTGCAATTTTTGATGCACATAGCCAATGACCATTGTCAAAAGTTTTATCCTTATCTATTTCGCATACCCAATTTTCTGGATAATCCATATAATCTGGAATGAGATTTAAAGGATTTGTTCGCATATTTGAATGACCTTCATTTGTAATTACTTCATTCCAATCTAGCTTTGTATAGAAAAGAGTAAAATTCCAATTAAGATGTTTACTCTTTAGTTCATCTATTAAAGCCTTGTATCCTGGGTACTTTTCTTCATCTAAATTTTCTCCGTCATAGGCTACATATTTTTGCCTTTGCATATCATTAATAATGGCAATAGTAAGTGCCAATGTTAAAATAATAACTGCTATAATTGATATTGCAATTATTATTTTTATTTTTGGACTTAAACTTTTTAATTTTCTTATTATATTTATAAATACATTTTTATTATCCATATTATTACCTATTTTTCTTATTAATTTCTATCTTTTTATTTGCTACTTCTTTTCCCTTTTCAAATGCTTTTTTGCTCATTTCTACGGCTTTCTTTCCTTTATCTGCTGTATCACTTGCAACTTTTTTTACTTTTTCAGCTGCCTTTTCTGCTGTATCATTAGCTACTTTCTTTACCTTTTCTTTTATTGTTTCTAAGTCAGGGAATGCATCAAGTAATCTTCTACCTTTCCAGTTTGTTTTAAGTAATTCTCTTGCTTTTGCAGTAATTTCATATGTGTCATCCTTTTTATTTTGTGCTGCTACTTTTTTTACAGTGGAAGTAACTTTTGAAATTACATTACATGATATAATCATATCTACTATTAATATAATGAACAATACTAAACTTATTATTTTTGATACATCCGATGGTATATAGCTCAATAAATTGTAGAAAAAAGGATTTAGTACATATATAATAATTAATCCAAGTATTCCAAACGGAATCATTGTTTCTAAGCAAATTCTACCATTAATATTAAATTTGTTATTACTATAATCCCACCATCTTGCGTGGAATAGTTTTTCCATTATCCAACTTGTAAAATATTCTAGCAAGCCACATAATATTACTGCCATACAAAATACTACGAACCAATCATCTCTATAATTCGTAAGTACTAAAGTTATAAGAATTGCTCCACATCCATATATAGGGCAGATTGGACTAATTAAAAATCCTCTATTCACTACCTTTTTTTCTACTATTGAACAATTTATTACTTCTACAACCCATCCTAAAAATGAGTATATTATAAACAAAATAAAATAAGTTGATAAATTTTCCATAATTTCTTTCCTTTATTATTTTTATGACATATATATTAGCATAATATACAAAAAATGTAAACTCTTTTTAAGTTTACATTCTTTCTGAGACGCTATCAATTAGGACTCTTCTTTTTGACATTATCGTGTTAAGCAAGGGACGTCCCCATTGATACTCATTCTTTTATTTCTTTTGCTAGCTTTCCAATTGCTTTTGTTTCAATCCTCGATACATATGAACGAGATATTCCCAAATTTTTAGCGATTTCTTTTTGTGTTTTTGGTTCTTTCCCATTGAGTCCAAATCTTAGTTCTATTATTGTTCTTTCTCTATTTTTTAAAACCTTTTTAATTTTCTCATAAAGTTTGCTTATTTTCATTTTCAAGTCAACTTCTTCTTCTATTGGTTTATCATTGTTTTCTAAGACCTCTCCCAGTCTTACAGTATTATCATCTTTATCTTTTCCTATTGGGTCTTCTAAGTAAACTTCTGAATTTGTTTTCTTATTAGACCTCAAATACATCAAAATTTCATTATCTATACATTTTGATATATATGTCGAAAGTTTTATTGATTTTTCTGGATTATAACTGTTTATTCCTTTTATTAAACCAATTGACCCTATTGATATTAAATCATCTTGGTCTACATTGGTATTATTGTACTTTTTGCATACATGTGCAACAAGTCTTAAATTATGTTCTATTAAAATATTCTTTGCGTCTTGGTCTCCTTCTCTCATTTTTTCTACATACATTCTTTCGTCTTCTTGCGAAAGACTTTCCGGAAAGAGACTGTTGTTTGATATGTATCCAAGCACAAAAAGGCCACTGCCTAAAAAAGCTAAGAATCCAGAGATTGTAATTTCTAGCATTTATACACCTCCATTGGATAATGTGTTTATATTTTTCTAGCCTGCACAGCTAATTTATAACCACATTTTTCTTTCTCATACTTTAATTATATTCTTTAGCTTTTTTATTGTGCCTGACCTCTTGAAATTATTTCTTCTTTCTAATTATCCAGCCTTCTTCACATTTCATTGGTAAATGCATTAGTACTTTTTGACCATCTTTTCCCGGATTTACAAACTCTATTTCTTCTCCAGTTTCATCATTCCACATTTTATTAATTGTAAATTCTTCTACTTCTATTTTATATGGAATAATTATTTCCATTTTGTCTCCAACTTGAAGTCTATTTTTTACTGCTAATACTGATTTATCTTCATTATATTCTACAACTTGTGCTGCATATTCGTAATTTGGATTATATTGTTTTCCTTCATACTCTTGGAAATCTTTATTGTTTTTGTCATCAAAGAAAAATGTTGTTAATCCTCTTGTTTTTGTTTTTTCTAATTCTTTTAAGTATTTTGTATAATCATAAGAATTTGGCGCTTTTACATAGTCATCTATGGCTGCTCTATACACATTTACTACACTTGCTAAGTAATATTCTGACTTTAATCTTCCTTCAATTTTTAGACTATTTACTCCCATTTCTATAATTTCTGGAATTTGCTCTATTAAGCATAAATCTTTTGAAGAAAGTATGTATGTTCCATTTGTATCTGTTTCTACTGGCATTAGATTTCCAGGATTTTGTTTTTCTTCTAAGTATAAATTATATGCCCATCTACAACTTTGTGCGCAGTCGCCTAAGTTTGCATTTCTACAAGATAGAAAATCACTTAAATAACATCTTCCTGAATATGCCCAACAAATTGCACCATGTACAAATATTTCAGTTTCTAACCCTTGTGGAGTATTTTCAATCAAGTATTTTATTTGCTCTTTATTCATTTCTCTTGAAAGTATTACTCTTTTTGCTCCATTTCTGTACCAAAAGTTAGCTGTGTGGCTACTTAAAGTATTTGCTTGAGTACTTATGTGTATTGGAATATCTGGTGCTAGTTCTCTTATTAAATCTATTACTCCGCCATCTGATGCTATTATTCCATCTACTGCTAGTTTATTTAGTATTTTTACTTGATTTGCAATTTCTTCATACATGCTATCCTGTGCGTATATGTTTATAGCGGCATATACTTTTTTGCCAATGTTATGTGCATATTTTATTGTATTAGCTAATTCTTCATTATCTACTTCTGCCCTGCTTCTTAGTGATAATGCTCCTGTTCCACAATAAATTGCATCTGCTCCATATTTGAATGCTACTTTTGCTTTTTCGTATGAACCTGCTGGTGCTAATAATTCTGGTTTCTCCATATTTTTATTCCTTTCTATATTTTAAAATTTTGATTTATATTAGTCTTAATTAAGTTTATTTAAAATTCTCTACTTATATGAGCTATATCTATTATACTTAGTTTTTGTAGTTATTTCAAGAGTTTCATCTATCTTAATTGAGTAGTATTGAAATTTTATAATATTTTAAAGAGAAAAAACTAGGAGCCGCAACTCCTAGTTTTTTTGGTTATACCTTTGCTTAATTTGGTAAGATACTATTTATATTATATATTGATTTCCTAATAATGTCAATAGTTTTCTTTACAATCCCACTATTTCATAGCTTCTTCAACTGCAACAGCTACAGCAACTGAAGCTCCAACCATTGGGTTATTACCCATTCCTATTAGTCCCATCATTTCAACGTGTGCTGGTACTGATGAAGAACCTGCGAATTGTGCATCTGAGTGCATTCTTCCCATAGTATCTGTCATACCATATGAAGCTGGACCAGCTGCCATATTGTCTGGGTGTAATGTTCTTCCTGTTCCACCACCTGATGCAACTGAGAAGTATTTCTTTCCTGCTTCTAATCTTTCTTTTTTGTATGTTCCTGCAACTGGATGTTGGAATCTTGTTGGGTTTGTAGAGTTACCTGTTATAGATATATCTACATCTTCTAGCCACATTATAGCTACACCTTCTCTAACATCGTTTGCACCATAACATCTAACTTTACTTCTATCTCCATTTGAGTAAGCGATTTCTTCTACAACATTAACTTTACCTGTGTAGTAGTCAAAATCTGTTTTTACATATGTAAATCCATTTACTCTTGAAATTATTTGAGCTGCGTCTTTTCCAAGACCATTTAATATAACTCTTAGAGGAGTTTTTCTAACTTTGTTAGCTGAATTTGCAATTCCAATTGCTCCTTCTGCTGCTGCAAAGCTTTCATGTCCTGCTAAGAATGCAAAGCATTTTGTGTCTTCTGATAATAGCATAGATGCTAAGTTTCCATGTCCTAATCCAACTTTTCTGTCATCTGCAACTGAACCTGGGATACAAAAAGCTTGTAAGCCTTCGCCTATTGCTTTAGCTGCATCTGCTGCTTTTGTACATCCTTTTTTTATAGCTATTGCTGCGCCTAGAGTATATGCCCAGCATGCATTTTCAAAGCAAATTGGTTGTACTCCTTTAACTATTTCATATGGATTAAATCCTTTGTCTGTGCATATTTTTAAAGCATCTTCAAAATCTTTTATTCCGTATTTTTCCATAACTGGTTTTATTTGATTTATTCTTCTTTCATAACTTTCAAATGTAACTGCCATTTAATTTTCCTCCTAATTAATAATATTATTGTACATATTAATGATTTTAATATAAGCAATTTATCAATTTTTGCTCTCTATCAAGTTTTACGTTTTGGTCCGTCCCAAATTTAAGATTTTAAACGAATTAAAAGTAGTATATTGCTAGGAAAACGAGTAAAAACTTTTGAGATTATACGCTTTTGTATATCGAAAAAGTTTTTGCGATGTTTGACAACGCAAGATGCTGCTTTTTATTCGTTTTAGTATTACTCTTTTCTTGGGTCTATTTTCTTAACTGCCTCATCAAATCTTCCATATGTTCCAGATGCTTTTTCTATTGCTTCCATTGCATCCATTCCTTTTTTGATGTTATCCATCATTTTGCCCATATGTACATATTTGTAACCAATTATTTGGTCATCTTTATCTAGTCCAAGTTCTACTATGTATCCTTCTGTTAATTGTAAATATCTTGGTCCTTTTAATGTGCTTGAATAAATTGTTCCTACTTGTGATGTATGACCTTTTCCTAAGTCTTCTAGTCCTGCTCCTACTGGAAGTCCACCCTCTGAGAATGCAGTTTGTGTTCTTCCATATACTATTTGTAAGAATAATTCTCTCATTGCTGTATTTATGGCATCACATACTAAGTCTGTATTTAATGCTTCTAGTATTGTTTTTCCTGTTAATATTTCACCTGCCATAGCTGCTGAATGTGTCATTCCTGAACATCCTATTGTTTCTATTAAAGCTTCTTGAATTACACCATCTTTTACATTAAGTGTTAATTTACAAGCTCCTTGTTGTGGTGCACACCAGCCAACACCATGTGTTAAGCCTGAAATATCTTTTATTTCACTTGCTTTAACCCATTTTCCTTCTTCTGGTATTGGTGCTGGTCCATGATTTACACCTTTTTTTACTACACACATATCTTCTAGTTCTTTTGAATAGTTCATTTTGTTTTCCTCCTTGCTTTTTTATTATTGTATTTTTACAATCTTTAAAAAGATTGCATAAATTTACTATTTTTATGTATTTTAATATTTTAAAATTGGATTTTTGACCTGTAAGTTTTGATTCATATCATTATCAAAATCGTTTTCTTGTTTTTGGAACTTTTCCCAAGGCTTTTTAGCAAGCTCACTTTGGACATTTGTTCCATTTTCATTTCTATATATTCCTTCTGTGTAGACAAGAGGTTTTTCGCCTTCTTCTTGATAGTACCTAACTAATGCTTGATTTTTCTTATTCATACTTTCTATTGGCGTATGTAAATATTTATATTCCCAATATATATGTCTTTGTTCATCTGTATATAATGAACGTGTTAAATCATTAAAATTATATTCGACTGTAAAAAGACAGTTGACAACACTAATTGTGATATTGGTCCATTTTCTTACAGATAAATTATTAAGTTCTTTTATTTTTTCATATAATCTACTTAATAATATATTGTATTGTTCTTCGTCTATTCCATATTTTTGTGCTACTTCGTAGCAATTTATTGGTTTTGCCTTTAAAATTGTTTTTTTAGGGAAGTAATAGAAGTACATTTCTCCTCTACCTTTTATAACTGAAGCATATAAATATATGCTTTCCCATTTTTCAGGTATTAGGCTAAATAATATATTTTGTATTTCTTGATATATCTTTTGTACTTCCTTCTTTGGCAAAGAACTCACCTCCCCATGTAAAACTTTTCTAAGCCACAATACATACTCGAATGATTCAGAGCATATATTGTAACTTATTAAAACTATACTATTTTACAAGTAAACTTTCTCCTGTCATTTCTGCTGGTTTTTCTAATCCCATCATATCTAGCATTGTTGGTGCTAAATCTGCAAGTTTACCATTTTTTATTTTTACATTTTCCATTCCATATAATATTAGTGGAACTGGATTTGTTGTATGTGATGTAAATGGTTCACCTGTTTTATAATCTATCATTTGCTCTGCATTTCCATGGTCAGCTGTAATTAATGCTTTTCCTTCATGTTTGTTTAATGCATCAATTATTTTTCCAACACATTCGTCTACTGCTTCAATTGCTTTTTCAGCAGCTTCTAGATTTCCTGTATGTCCAACCATGTCTGGGTTTGCAAAGTTTAAAATAATTGTATCATATTTTTCTGAATTTATTGCTTCTACAACTTTTTCTGTTACTTCATACGCACTCATTTCAGGTTTCATATCATATGTTTCTACTTTTGGTGAAGGTACTAATATTCTATCTTCTCCTTTGAAAGGTTCTTCTTTTCCACCATTGAAGAAGAATGTAACATGTGCATATTTTTCTGTTTCTGCAATTCTAAGTTGTGTCATTCCTTTACTACTTACATATTCACCATAAGTATTTTTTAAATCTTCTTGTTTAAATGCTACATGTACATTTGGCATTGTTGCGTCATATTCAGTCATTGTTACAAAGTATAAATTCATTTTCTTTGTTTCAAATCCATCAAATTCTGGGTCAACTAATGCTCTTGTTATTTGTCTTGCTCTATCTGGTCTGAAGTTGAAGAATATTACTGAATCTCCATCTTCAATTTTTGCACCATTTCCAATTACTGCTGGTACAACAAATTCATCAAATACTTCTTTTTGATAAGAGCTTTCTATTGCTTCTGTTGCAGTAGTATATTTTTCACCTTCTGCATAAACTAAAGCATCATAGCATTTTTTAACTCTTTCCCATCTTTTATCTCTATCCATTGCATAGAATCTTCCTGAAAGTGTTGCAATTTTTCCAATTCCTTTTTCTTTCATTTTTTCTTCTAGCTTTTGAATATATCCTTCTGCTGATGCAGGTAAAGTGTCTCTACCATCTAAGAAACAATGTACATAAACATCTTCAAAGTCTTTTCTTTTAGCAAGTTCTAATAGTCCATACAAATGTCTTTGATGACTATGAACTCCACCATCTGAAAGTAGTCCCATAATGTGTAATTTAGAATTGTTTTTCTTACAGTTTTCAATAGCATCTGAAAATTCTTTTATACTAAAGAAGTCTCCATCTTCTATTGATTTTGTTATTCTAGTTAAGTCTTGGTAAACAATTCTTCCTGCGCCAATATTAGTATGACCTACTTCTGAATTTCCCATTTGTCCTTCTGGAAGTCCAACGCTTGGTCCGCTTGCATATACTTCTGCTGTTGGACATGTCATCATTAGTTTGTCAATATTAGGCTTCTTTGCGTTTGCAACAGCATTACCCTCTTTGTTAGGATTTTTGCCAAAGCCGTCTAATATCATTAGCATTGTTACTTTCTTACTCATTTTTTACCATCCTTTTCTTTTAATTCGTCTTAAATTATTTATCAAAGTTTACAATTTTTTCGAAGCTATCTACTTTTAGACTTGCTCCACCTACTAGACCACCATCTATATCTGACATTGAAAATAATTCTTTTGCGTTTTCTGGTTTTACGCTTCCGCCATACAAAATAATTACTTCTTCTGATACAGCTTCACCATAAAGTTCTTTTATTTTATTTCTAATTTGTTTAATGCTATTATTAGCATCTTCTGATGTTGCTGTTTTGCCAGTTCCAATTGCCCAAATAGGCTCATATGCTATTATTGTATTCTTTACTTCTTCATCTGTCAAGTTTGCAAGGGCTTTTTCTACTTGAGAAGTAATGACTTTTTCGGTTTCATTTGCTTCTCTTTGTTCTAATGTTTCGCCAACACAAACTATTGGTTTTAGACCTTCATCTAAAGAAGCTTTTAATTTTAGATTAACTGTTTCATCAGTTTCTGCAAAATATTGTCTTCTTTCTGAATGGCCTATAATAACATATTCTGTATTTATTGATTTAAGCATTTTAGGTGATACTTCACCTGTATATGCTCCAGATTCTTTATAGAATACATTTTGTGCGCCTATATGGATATTTGTTTCTTGCACTGTTAATAGTGAATAAAACAAATCTGTATATGGAACACATAAAATTACTTCATTTTTTGTGTCTTTTACCATTGGTGCTAAATTTGTAATAAATTCTATTGCTTCATTAGGAAGCATATTCATTTTCCAGTTTCCAGCGATAACTTTTCTTCTCATAAGACCTCCTATTTATCTTGAATACATTCAATTCCTGGTAATTTTTTACCTTCGATAAATTCTAGTGATGCTCCACCACCAGTAGAAATATGAGACATTTTATCTGCTAATCCTGCTTTTGTTACAGCAGCTGCTGAATCTCCTCCACCAATTATTGTTGTGCAATCAGTTAAATTTGCTAGGCAATTTGCAATTGCATTTGTTCCAACAGCAAATTGGTCAAATTCAAATAATCCAACTGGACCATTCCATAATACTGTTTTAGCTTTTTGAAGTTCTTCAGTATATAGTTTGATTGTTTCTGGTCCTATATCAAATCCTTCCCATTCATCTGGTATTTCTGAGAATTTTACTACTTTACTTTCTGTGTCTGGTTTAAATTCTTTTCCTATTTTATTGTCTAATGGTAAAAGCATTTTTACGCCTTTGTCTTTAGCCTTTTGCATTAAGCTTTTTGCTAAATCTAGCTTGTCCAATTCACAAACTGAATTTCCAACACCATATCCCATTGATTTGTAGAATGTGTAAGCCATTCCACCACCAATTAATAATGTATCAACTTTTTCTAGTAAGCTATCTATTACACCTATTTTATCTGATACTTTCTTACCACCTAATATTGCAACAAATGGTCTTACAGGATTGTTTAAAGCATCTCCTAAAGCTTTTAATTCTTTTTCAATTAAGAATCCACAAGCTGATGGTAAATATTTAGCAACTCCCGCTGTTGATGAATGTGCTCTATGGCATGTTCCAAATGCATCATTTACATATACATCTGCTAATGATGCGAATTCTTGGCTTAGTGTATCATCGTTTTTCTCTTCTCTTGGGTCAAATCTAACATTTTCTAGAAGAACTATATCTCCTTCTTTCATATTGCTTGTTAGTTCTTTTGCACTTGGTCCTGTAACATCTTCTGCAAGTTTTACTTCTTTTCCAAGTTGTGCTGATAATTCTTTTGCAACAGGTGCTAAAGAAAATTCTTTCTTTACTTCACCCTTTGGTCTTCCTAAATGTGAGCATAATATTAGTTTTGCGTTATGCTCTAATAAATATTTAATTGTTGGGAGTGCTGCTACTATTCTTGTTTTGTCTGTGATGTTTAAGTTTTCATCTAGTGGAACGTTAAAATCACATCTAAGTAATACTTTTTTTCCATTTACATCAATATCTTTAATAGTTACTTTACTCATAAAATACCTTCTTTCCTAGGAGGATTTAATTCTCCTATATGCTTTTATAAATTGTTATATAATTATGTAACTTAATATATAAAGCTACAAAGTGGTATAACAACTTCTTATTATTTAGCATTACTATTTTATATCAAAAAAGCTAAGTTTTCAATAGTTTTCGTGAAAAAACAAAGCAGGGAAAGAAGTTTCCCTCTTTCCCTGCTTTGTTCAGAAGTCATAGCCGTACTCTCTTTTGATGTAATCGCAAGCGGCTTCTCTTTCCGGCTGATTGATTCGCCCTTCTCGTTGGGCATTATCGAGAGTGTTTAACACAATCTCGACAATGAGATAGAAGGGCGCACCTTGTGTGTCGCTCAGAGCCCAGTCGAGCTCTGCCTTGATTGAATCAAGGTTTTCCGGGCGTACACCACTTTTGTTCGGCATAAAAATACCTCCTGCCTTTGTACCTGTGTACGAACATAAATATTATATCATGTTTACATAATTTTTGTCAAATAAGATTAATTTTCAATAGTGTAAAATGGTATCGGAATAGAAAAATTGAGAATCCTTTGATATAATGTT
>CAKNJR010000015.1 GCA_930986425.1 uncultured Clostridium sp.
AAAAAAGCACTAATAAAAATTAGTGCTAGAGTGAACGAAGTTCACTTTTGTTCTAGCCTAAGTGTAGTATAAAAACTGTTAATATGATAAAATAGACAAGGAAAGGATGAAATAAAATGAGAATAAGATTCAAACCATGGGCAAGAGAAGAGCTAGAAACCAGTCCTTTTTATATAGATAATCCACAATTGTGCAAAAATAAGTGGAAAACAGTTTTTAATAATGATTATCCTATTTATTTAGAATTAGGCTGTGGAAAGGGAAATTTTATTTCAAAATTATCATACGAAAATAGGGAAAAGGATATTAATTTCATAGCTATTGATTTAGTTGATAGTATGCTAGGAATAGCAAAAAGGAATGTCGAAAAAGAGTATGGAATAAGGATTACTTTAGATAAAGAGGAAATAGAAAATGAAATCGAAAAGCAAAATGTTGTTAAAAATCTAAAGTTAACTAGATATGATATAGCTTTAATAAATAATATATTTGGAGAAGATGATAATATTCAAAGAATATATATTAATTTCTGTAATCCTTGGCCAAGAGGAAAACATCACAAAAAAAGGCTTACACATCAAAGGCAATTAGAACAATATAAACAGTTTTTGAATGAAGATGGATACATATTTTTTAAGACTGATGATGATTATTTATTTGAAGATTCTATAAAATATTTTAATGAAGCTGGTTTTGAGATAGAGAAAAAAACTTATGACCTAGCAAGTGAGGAAAATTTCTGGCTTGGAGAAGATAATATAGAAACAGAACATGAAAGAATGTTCAAAAAAGATGGGATAAAAATAAAAGCATTAATTGCTAAAAAAGTTTAATTTATTTCAGCTATCAATAATAAAGTATGTTAATAATAAAATATAAATAATAAAATAGCAGACTCAAATATTATGAGTCTGCTAAATTTGTTCTTATAAATTATACATATTATCTTTCTTTATCCATACAGAAACACTTCCACCATTAACATAGAATATTCCATTTCCATCTTTATCAACATATACGGTTTCTTTAACATTGCCTGTACAATCATATAGAATGGAGTTGGCTAGATTTTTTCCAACATTCATAAATTTGTGACCGCCGTTTCCATCGCTCATAAGAACTGCAAGCCCTGAATCTTGATGATAATAATCACCTTCTCTAACCCAGCCTATAATATTTTCATCATCCAAATAATCGCGTTGCTTGCCATATGCCATATATTTTCTAACAAATAAAAGTACATTTAATATTTCCTTCATAGGAGAGAAATTTTTTGTTGGTATGCCATAATAATCTCCATAGAATATGCAAGGTATGCCTTCTTGTCTTAATAATATTGCTGCATAGGCTAGAGGTTTGAACCAATCTTTTACCCAAGATTCTAAGCTTTGCCCAGGTTCTGTATCATGGTTATCTACAAAAGTTACAGCTTTTGATGGTCTTTTATCAACTAAAGTATCTTCAAAAAGTTTTCTCATATCATAATGACCAAAACTTTCAGAGGCAATCTTAAAATGGTCGTGAAGTGGAACATCAAATAAGGTATCTATTTCATCATTATTTTGTAAATAATTAATTAAAGAATCAACATTACAACTAAAATATTCTCCAACAGTAAATAAATCTTCATCTGAAGCTTCTTTTAAATCATGTAACCATCTTTTATAAAATGATGACCTAATGTGTTTTACAGCATCTAGTCTAAATCCATCAACATGAGTTTCATTTAAAAACCATTTTCCCCATTTAAACAAGTCATCAACAACATCTAGATTATTAAAATCAACATCACAGCCCATCAAATAGTCATAATTACCTAACTCTTTGTCTACATCATTACTCCAATGTTTTCCATAAAATCTAAAGATTCCATGTTCTTTTTGCTTATCATCATAATCTATGCCATTAAAATGAGACCAATCTAAATTGAAGTCTGAATATGTATTTTTTCTACCTTCAAAATTAAATTTTGTCCAAGCACTAATGGTTCTATAATCTCCTAGTACTTCATTTCTATTATTAGGATTAACTTTATATGCAATTATATCTTGCTTTTCATCTGCACCAAATCTATGATTTAAAACAATATCTGCTAGTACTTTTATACCAGATTTTTGCAATGACTTTATTGCTTCTAAGTATTCAGTTTTAGTGCCATATTTTGTGCGGATAGTGCCTTTTTGCATAAACTCGCCCATGTCATATAAATCATAAACACCATAACCAGTATCATTAATGCCACCAGCAGATTTAAAGCAAGGTGGAAGCCAAATGTAATTAATGCCTAATTTTTTTAAATCTTTTCCTACATTGAGTAGACTTTTCCAAAGCATGCAATCATTAGGAAGATACCACTCAAAATATTGCATCATTGTATCATTTGTTTCTTTCATTGTAAATTTTATTCCTTTCTAAATTAATATAAGGATATATATTTTTCTTTAAGTACAATCTATTTTGAAATATTATATCATTAATTAAAAAAAATAAATACGAAATATAAAAATATTGTGAAAATAGATGAAAAAAATAAAAAAGTATTGTATAATAAATACCATAGATTGAGGGATAAGAAAGGATAGGTTAATGGATAAAATAAATGAGTTTATACAGTGGATACAATCAATAGAAATTTCTCAAGTTATTAATTTGATTATAGCAATTGTAGCAATTATACTTACAGTAATTGTTAGCCCATTTATAAGTTTAGCTGTTGCTAAAATCTTCGGATGGAAAAAAACAAGGAAAGAATTGAAAAATGGAGTTGTATATAATACTTTAAAATACTTGCTTATGGCAACTGGCATATATTTTTCAATTAGAATGTTAGGACTAAATGAAGAATTAGGCAATTTTGTTAATAAGATTTATAGAATATCAGTAGTTTGGATAATTGCAAGAACTGTTTCAGATATAATTGCAAATGGAAAACTATTTACTTCAAAATTTAAAGATAAAGCAAATGACCCAATGATTAATATAATTAACAAAATAATAAAATTTGTGCTTTATTTGTTAGCAGCATATTTAACACTTAAAGAATTTAATTATGATTTAGGTGGAATTCTTACAGGTTTAGGATTAAGTACTGCAATTATAGCTTTAGCTGCTCAGGATACAGTAAAAGATGTCTTTTCAGGATTATCAATATTCTGGGATAAACCGTTTTCAATAGGTGATTGGGTTGAAATTGGAGATGTATCTGGTACAGTTGAAAATATTAGCTTTAGAAGTACAAAACTTAGAACAACAGAAGATACAATTATTACAGTACAGAATTCATCAATTAGTTCAGAAAATGTTGTTAATTGGGGGGATATAAAAAAGAGAACATTTAAAACAAATTTAAAATTACCACTTGAGACAGAAGAAGTTACTGTTGAAAAAATATTAAATAGAATAAGATTTATTTTAAGATATAATAAAGATATAAAGAAAGATTCAGTAAGTGTACATTTCAACGCAATAAAAGAAGACGGAATAAATATATATATTTATTTAGAAACTGAAATTACAGACTATGGAAAATATCAAGATTTTTGTAATAAACTTAATTTAACATTACTTAATATTTTAGAAACGCAAAATGTTAAATTAGCTTATCCAGGCCAAAATGTTTATATAAAATCAGATTCAAGTAACGAAAAAAGTAACAACATAAAGCATAGTAAACCTAGCAAAATACAAGCTTCAAAAAATAGTAAGTAAGAAATTATTTGGTAGAACACTATTATAAAAGATAATTCGTTAACAGAATTTCACAAAATAGACATAATATTGTAGTAAAATATAATTATTATAAATTATATTAGAAAGGAAAGGTTTCATATGGAAGATGTTACAATACTAGTTGTTGATGATGAATTTAGAATGAGAAAATTAGTAAAAGACTTCCTACAAAAAGAAGATTATAATGTTATAGAAGCAGCAGATGGAGAAGAGGCAATAAAATTATTTGAAGAAAATAAAGAAAAAATCAATTTGATTTTATTAGATGTTATGATGCCAAAATTGGATGGATGGTCTGCATTAAGACAGATTAGACAGGAATCAAAAGTTCCAGTTATAATGCTTACAGCAAGAGGCGAAGAACAAGATGAATTATTTGGATTTGAATTAGGGGTAGACGAATATGTTACAAAACCATTTAGCCCCAAAATTCTTATAGCAAGAATTAAAGCAATAATTAATAGAACTGATAACAAAGAAAAAGAAAATAGAAATTATGGTGGAATAGAGATTAATACAGAAGGTAGAACTGTTACAGTTGATGGAAAGCTTATAGAGCTTAGCTTACGAGAATATGAATTATTAAAATACTTGTTAGATAATGAAAATGTAGCTCTTTCAAGAGATAAAATTTTAAATAATGTATGGAATTACGACTATTATGGAGATTCAAGAACAATAGACAGCCACATAAAGAAAATTAGGCATAAATTGGGCAAGAAAGGTAAATATATAAAAACCATAAGAGGTGTAGGATATAAGTTTGAGGTAAAATAATGGCAAATAATAAAAAATTTAAATCAATTAGATTTAGACTTTTCGGTACACTTTGCGTATCTATTGTTTTGATTATATTTTGCTTGGTAATTGTAAATAATGTAGTTTTAGAAACTTTTTATATGTATTCAAAAACTGAAACGGCGATTAATATAAGTGAAAGTATAAACAATTATTATAATTTGGCACTTGAATACAATATTTCAGATATGCTAAGAGAACAAGAAAGAAAAAATAATATTGATATATTAATAGCAGATGAAAATTTCAATATTATATATTGCAGTAATCAAGAAATAATAGATTCTTTAAATGCTATAAGCCCGGTATTAAGTACGAGAAGTACAATAATCTATTCACAAAAAAACACTATGGTTCAAAGTATCGAGGAAAGTAAAAATAATCAATATCTATTACTTACTTCGTATTTAGACAATGGATATATTACATACATCAAGATTCAAATTCAGCCTATAAAAGAAACTGTAAAAATTTCTAATGATTTGTTATTAATTATAGGAATATTAATGATTATAATAGCTGCTATAATAGCCTCGGTAATTGCAAATAAATTTACAAAGCCAATTTTGCAACTAAATAATATTACTAAAAGGATGGCAAATTTGGATTTTAGTCAAAGGTATAGAATATCTGACACAGAGGACGAAATAAATATGCTGGGCAGAAATATAAATGAAATGTCAGATAAGCTCGAACTAACAATTGGAAGACTAAGAAGTAATAATAGTAAACTAGAACAAAATATTGAAGAAAAGTCAAAAATAGATGAAATGAGAAGGCAGTTTATTTCAGATGTATCTCATGAATTGAAAACGCCTATTGCTTTAATTCAAGGTTATGCAGAGGGCTTAATAGAAAATGTAAATTCAGATGAAGAATCAAGAAAATTTTATGCAGAAGTTATATTAGATGAATCTAATAAGATGGATGAAATGGTAAAAAGATTATTAGAACTTATGAAACTAGAATATCAGGAAAGAAAATTTGTGGATTCAGAATTTGAATTGACTGAGCTAGTTAAAGAAGAATTAAGAAGACAAACTGTTGTACTTAAAGACAAGAATATAACAATAGAATTTGATGATTCTAAAAAGGTTATGGTTTATGCTGACCAGGAATATATAGAGCAAGTTGTAAATAATTATCTAACAAATGCGATAAAACATGTTGAAGAAAGAAACGGCGAAAACAAAATAATTATTAGGACAGAGAATAGAAAAGATAAAGTCCGTTTATTTGTATATAATACTGGTGAAAATATTTCTAAAGAATACATTAATAAAATATGGGGAAGGTTTTTCAAGATTGATTCATCAAGAAATAGAAATAATGGTGGAACTGGTATAGGTCTTGCTTTAGTAAAAGCCATTATGAATAATTATAATAACGACTATGGAGTTACAAACCATGAAAATGGAGTGGAATTCTACTGTGATATAAATAGAAAGCCAAAAGAGAAGAAAATGTCGAAAAATGGCGATGAAAAAGATGGAAAAATAAAATAGTTATATTTACATAAAACAAATAGAATGATATAATGTGATTATGAAAATAAATTTTAGTAAAAGAAATTTAAACATTATATCATTCTTTATTTCTTTAATTATTTTTATTATAATAATTATTTTCTTAAATTTTTTAAAAATCAATTTTAGTTTATCAAATACATCTCTCATTCCTAATGTAAAAAATGAATTTGATTCAAAGAATAATAATGTTAAAGACGAATTGAATATAGGCAATAATACTGAAGAAATTTTGCAACTAAGTGAAATTTTTGAATGGAATCTTGAAATTGAAAAAATTAATTTAAATGCTAAAATTTTGGAAGGTATTGACGAAAGTATTTTGAAAAACAGTATAGGGCATTATCCTAATACTGATTTGCTTGAGGGAAAAGTAGCTTTAAAAGCATATAATATAGGAGAAAATAACAACTTCTTTGCAAATCTAAAAGAATTAGAAATTGGAGATGAAATAAACTATATTGTAAATCAAGAAAAAAATACATATAAAGTAATATCGAATAAAATAATAGATGAAGAAAACGAGAAAGACTTATTAGATGGTACTTTGCCTCAAAACGAGAATTGGCAAGAAAATAATGATATAATTATTTTAATAACATATGTTAAAGATTTACCAGAAAAATTAAGATGTGTAATTGCAACAAAAAATAGTTAAAATAAAAGCTGTAATAGTATTCACTGTCTTTACTTTTATTTATTACAATTTTCGTTGACATATTAAATCTTCAAAGATATAATAATATTATGATTTTAAACAAACAATAAAATATTAGTTTATTTTTTATTTGATAGAAGAAAGATAAAATATTTGTCTATATTTAAGTAAAATGGAAATAATAAACTTAAGAAAGGAAAAAATAATGAATAGAAAAAATAGCAATAAAAAAGGAATAATTTTATTAATAGTGGCTTTAATTCTCATAATAGCTGTTGTTGTAGGAATTGTAATTTTCATAAATAATCAAAGGTATAATTATGAACTATCTGAAATACAAGATGGAGAATTTCAATATTATAAGTTAGAAAAGGATGGAAAATATGGAGTAATAGATAGAAATGGTAATGTCATTATAGAGCCAACATATGCATCTATTGATATACCAAATCCAACTGTAGGCTTATTTATAAAGTCAGATGATAATCAAAATTATTCTGCAATAAACGAAAATGGAGAAGATATATTAACAGAGTATGATAGTGTTGAAGCAATAAGCATTAATAGTATAACAAGCAATGTACCTTATGAAAAATCAGTACTTAAATATAAGCAAAATAACCTTTATGGTTTAATTGATTTTGAGGGAAATAAAATTACAGAAAATATATATAATTCAATTACTAATATTGATTATAAAGAAGGTAACTTAAAAGTTGAACAAAATGGTAGCTATGGTGTAATAAATATAAAAGGTACAACATTATTAAATACTGAATATGATGCAATTATGGCTGACGGATATTATGATGATGAAAGCAAATATGAAAATGCAGGATTCATTGTAAGAATAGTTACTGATGAAGGATATAGATTTGGCTATGCAGATAGAACAGGAAAAATCATATTAGATACATTATATAGTGAAATAAATCGTATAACAGAAGTTGATAGTGAAGACACATATCTTATTACTGCATCAAATGGAAGATATGGACTATACCAAAATGGTAAACAAATATTACAAAATGAATATACAGACATTTCTTTTGATGCAAATAATAAATTACTTATAGTGCAAAAAGACCAAGCACAAGGTGTAGTTGATTTAGAAGGAAATAACATTGTTCCAATTGATTATGATAGTATTATTATAGGTGGAAAATATATAGATGCACAAAAAGGAGATGAAACACTAATATTTGATGCTTTAGGAAACAATTTAAATACAGATATAATTAGTTATAATCAAGTGAACGATTTAGCAATTGTAATAGATAGAAATAATAATTACAATATAATGGATGGTTCTGGAAATAAAAAGTTAAGAGATAATTATACTTATATAGAATATTTTAATAATAACTATTTTATTGCTACTAAGGATGGAAAAACTGGTGTAATAGATGGTAATGGAAATATAGTAATTAATGTAGAATATGATGCAATACAAGCAATTGATGGTGCAAATGCGCTACAAGCAATAAAAACAGATACTAATAGAACAGATATTATTGATAGTAATATGAATATTCATGAAGGTATTACTAATGCAAACATTTCTAAAAAAGATAATTATATTAAACTATATTCTAAAACAGAAATGAAATACTATGATTTATCAGGTAATGAAGTTACTTATAAAGAATTATTCCCAAATAACCAATTATACGCAAATCAAAGAAATGGAAGATGGGGATTAGTAGATGGAAATGGAAATGTTGTTGTTAATTATGAATATGATATGGTTACAGAACAAAATGGAAATGTAGCAGGAGTAAAGAAAGACGGTAAATGGCAAGTTGTAAATACTAATGGAGAATTAGTTAGTGATGATGCATATACTATTTCATGGCTTGATGTAACATTTTTAGGAAATTATTATAGATTAAATAACTCAAGTGCTGGTATAGTTTATAGTGGTACAGTGAGAGAATAAATATTTTAAATAGCTATTTATTAATTTGAGAACAATAAAAATAGGCAGAATGGAGAAAATGATGTATAAAGAATATGGAATAAGTCAGGAAACATTTGATTTAGTAAATAAATGTGAAAATGAATTACAGGAAGAATTCAAAAAAATAAATGAAATATGTGAATATAATTCATTAAAAGTTCTAAAAGCATTTCATGATAATAATCTTTCAGAAGTTCATTTTAATGAAACAACAGGATATGGATATGATGATATAGGAAGAGAAACAATAGAAAAAATATATAGTCAAATCTTTAATACAGAAGACAGCTTAGTAAGAGGACAATTTATATCTGCTTCACATGCATTAAATGTAACATTATTTGGCCTTTTAAGACCGGGTAATACCATGCTTAGCATTTGTGGTAAGCCTTATGATACACTTGATGAAGTTATAGGAATTAGAGAAAATCCAAGTTCTTTAAAATCATTTGGAGTAAAATATGAACAAATTGACTTAATTGATAATGACTTTGATTATGACAAGATAGAAAATAGAGTTAAACAAAAAAATGTAAAACTTATAGAAATTCAACGTTCAAGAGGATATGCATTAAGAAACAGCATAACTTTAGACAAAATAAAAAAAGTAATTGAATTAATAAAAAGAGTAAATAATGAAGTAATAATTATGATAGATAATTGTTATGGGGAATTTACAAATAAAGAAGAGCCATCTAACTTCGGAGCTGACATATGTGTTGGTTCATTGATAAAAAATCTAGGTGGTGGAATATCTCCAAATGGAGCATATGTTGTTGGAAGAAAAGATTTAATCAATTTAGTTGCTGAAAGACTAACTTTGCCAGGAGAAGGCAAAGAAGTTGGACCAACACTTGGAATGAACAAAAAAATATTACAAGGACTATTCTTTGCTCCAAGTGTAGTAGCAAGTAGTTTAAAAACAGCAGTATTAACAAGTAAAGTAATGGAAACATTAGGATACAAGGTACAACCTAGATATAATGAGGAAAGAAGTGATATAGTACAAACAATAGAATTTAATGACAGAGAAAAATTAATAAAATATTGTCAAGGAATACAAATGGGCTCACCAGTTGACTCAAATTCAATTCCAGTACCAGGAGATATGCCTGGTTATGACTCACAAGTCATAATGGCTGCTGGAGCATTTACACAAGGTTCATCAATAGAATTAAGTTGTGATGCACCATTAAGAGAACCATTCCTTGCTTTTCAACAAGGTGGACTTACATATGAATATGGAAAATTAGGACTAATGAAAGCAGTACAAAATCTAGTATAGTTTAAATTGGGGACGGTCCTTAAATGAAAAATTTTTCAAAAAAGGTCCGTCTCCAATAAAAAAAAGGAGTAACCTTATGAAGGTAGTAATAATTGGCGGCGGACCTGCTGGAATGCTTTCAGCAATAAGTGCAAGCCAAGAAGGAAATGAAGTAACAATAATAGAAAAAATGAATCAATTAGGTAAAAAACTATGTATTACTGGAAAAGGAAGATGTAATATAACTAGTAGCTTACCAATTGAGGACTTTATAAAAAATATTCCTGGAAACGGTAAATTTTTATATAGTGCATTCAAAAATTTTACAAATCAAGATATTTTAAAATTGTTAAAAGAAGAGGGAATTCAAACGAAGGAAGAAAGAGGAAATAGGATATTTCCAGTAAGTGATAGAGCATCTGATGTACGAGATGCTCTTATTAAAAGACTCAAAAAAGAAAATGTGAAAATAATAACCAATGCGAGAGTAGTAGATATTATTGTAAAAGAAAATACTGTGCAGGGAGTTATATACAAAACTAATAGTAATTCAAATAAAAATGCAAATTCTTCGAAAAATGAACAAAAAATAGAGTTAAAAGCAGATAAAGTAATACTTGCAACAGGAGGAAAAAGTTATCCTCTAACAGGTTCAAATGGAGATGGATATAACTTGGCTAAAAAATTAGGCCATACAGTTACTGAAATAATGCCTTCACTTGTTGCATTAGTTGCAAAAGATGAAGATATAGATGTTTGTCAAAATTTACAAGGGCTAAGTTTAAAAAATGTTGGGCTTAAAGTATATAGAGATAACAAAATGATATATGAAGACTTTGGAGAAATGCTATTCACGCATTTTGGAGTTTCAGGACCTATAATACTTAGTAGTTCAGCTCATCTTGTTAGAAATAGTATGGAAAATGTGCAAATATCGATAGACTTAAAACCAGCATTAGATGAAAATAAATTAGATGAGAGAATATTAAGAGATTTTAATACAGAAAAAAATAAAGAATTCAAAAATAGTTTAAATCAATTATTACCTCAAAAAATGATACCTGTAATTGTAGATAAAATGGGAATAAATAAAAAGGTAAATGAAATAACAAAAGAAGAAAGAAGAAAATTAGTAAAAATATTGAAAGATTTTAGAATAAAAATAAAAGGATTTAGACCAGTGGAAGAGGCAATAGTTACAGCAGGTGGAATAAATATAAAAGAAATTAACCCAAAAACAATGGAATCAAAAATAGTGAAAGGATTATATTTTGCAGGAGAAATCATAGATGTAGATGCTTATACCGGAGGATTTAACTTACAAATAGCATATTCAACAGGATTTACTGCAGGATTAAATTAAAAGATGTTTAAATCAATAGAAAAAATGGCAGTTGCCGAAATTATTGAAAAAAAGTCAAAATTTATTGCAACTTTAGAAATAGCGGATAGTAAAGAGGAAGCGGAAGAAATATTACAAAGTATAAGAAAAAAATATCATGATAGTAAACATAATTGCTATGCATATATTGTAGATAATTACGAAAAATGTAGTGATGATGGAGAGCCATCAGGAACAGCTGGAGCTCCACTTTTAGCTTTATTAAAATCATATAATTTAAATAATGTAATAATAGTAGTTACTAGGTATTTCGGGGGAATCTTACTAGGTACAGGTGGACTAGTAAGAGCTTATACTGATGTTGCAAAAAAAGCTATTGAAAATGCAAAAATTGTAGATAAAGAATATGGACTAAGATACAAAATTGAGATAAGCTATAATACTTTAAAAGAAATACAATATTTTTGCCAAAAAAATAATATAAAAATTATTAAGTATGAGTATGGCGAAAATATACATATTATCCTAGAATCTTCAAAAGAAATCAAAGAGAAAATTGAAGAAAAAATGAATATTATAAAAAGTAAAATAGTTAAAGAAAATATAATTATAAAAAAATAGAAAAAAATGGTAAAAACTATTGCACAATTTTGTAAAATCATATATAATTAGATGGTAAAATTTTACAAAAGAATAATTAGGAGGTAAAAGTAGTGAGTGACAAGATTAAAGTATTAATAGCAGATGATAACTATGAATTTGGAATGACTTTAAAAAATTACTTAGTAAATGATGAAGAGATGGAAATTGTTGGGATAGCTAGAGATGGAGAAGAAGCATATTCCGGAGTACTCAGACTAAAACCTGATGTACTATTACTTGATGTAATAATGCCACATTTAGATGGTATTGGTGTACTTGAAAAACTAAATAAGACTAAATTAGAAAAACAACCTGTAAAAATAATGGTTTCAGCAGTAGGTCAAGACAAAATAACACAAAAAGCAATATCTTTAGGTGCAGATTATTACATTGTAAAACCATTTGATATAGAATTACTTACACAAAGAATTAAAGAAATTAAAAATGAAGATATAGAAAGCATAAAAGATACAATTGTAAATCACGAAATTAAATCACCATATATAATGACAAAAAAATATGATGAAAGCAATAAAAATGATTTAGAAGCAGCTGTTACTAATATTATTCATGAAGTTGGTGTACCTGCTCATATTAAAGGATACCAATTCTTAAGAGAAGCTATAATTATGTCAGTAAAAAACATCGAAATGATTAATCAAGTAACAAAGCTCCTATATCCTGATATTGCAAATAAGTATAATACAACTCCTAGTAGAGTAGAAAGAGCTATTCGTCATGCAATAGAAGTGGCTTGGGGAAGAGGTGACCCTAAAGTTACAGAAAGTATTTTTGGATATACAGTTTCAGCAGATAAAGGCAAGCCAACAAACTCAGAATTTATCGCAATGATAGCTGATAAATTACGTCTTGAATTAAAGAGTGCGTAAGATATTTAGTGATGATTTTAAGTAAAAAACCATTCGGCTTTACATGGTCGTATGGTTTTTTAATTTTAAGCTTTTAATAAAATATATAAAGTAAAAATATTATCAATATAGGCTTCCTATTCATAAAATAATAATAGGAGGAAAACAAAATGAAATGCAAGTGCAATATAAAAAATATATTGATAACAATTTTTTTATTACTAATATTAATAATAATAACTATAATAGTAACTAATACTCCACAACAAGAAAAAAGTATACTATCATTAGTTGCAGTTCCAGGAGATAATACAGTAGAGGGAACTACTATAATAAAATTCAGCAAAAACGAAATAGAAATAGGTACAGCAATGACTCACACTGTCGGAAGTGATGTTATAAATATAAATGAAACAGGAATATATCAAATTTCATATCAAATATATGGAGAAAGGCAAACTTTTGGCACATATAATTTTAATGCATTATTATTGGTTAATAATAATGTGTTAGAAGATACTCAAAATGAAACACCAATTTTAAAAGATAATGTAATTAATAGAATGACCAATACAAGTACTGTAATATTAAAACTAAATTCAGGTGATTTATTACAATTAGGCTCAGTTACTTCCGAAGACATAATTTATCCTAGAGCTAGAATAGACATAGAAAAAATTTATTAAAAATCACATTATTATTATTCTAAGCATACTATATATAAAGGAGGATAAAAAATGTGCAAATGTAATTGTATTATTGATACAATAATTAGTCTTGCTTTAGGAATTGTTATAGGCTTAATATATTCAACAGGAATTATAACAGGAATTACTACAGTATTATGGATAGTTCTAGGAATTGCCATATTGACTCTTATATTATCATTACTAAATAGAAAGTGTTTATGCAAGAATGGAAAATGTATAGCAATTTCAACAGTTGGTGCAATTGTATTGTCAACAATAGCGCTATCTGTAACTCTTGCAACATCACTAGTATATGCAATATTAATAGGAATATTTGGATTCTTTGCAACTTTTGTAATATTATCATTATACAGATTGATTAACTGTTTTGAAGAAGAAAGTTGCAAATGTCAATAAATAAAATGAAAATAAACTAGGTTTTAAAAGAAACTTAAGGTATATTTGAAATATAACTTAAGTTTCTTAATTAATTATACATTGTTTAAATACATAGAAACTATTAAACAGTAACATTTCTTCCTTTTTTGCTGTGAATATACTTGAAAAATGCCAGAAATATAGTATAATATAAATACATTTTAAGGATAGAATTAGCAACATAATTCTAGAAATGCAAGGAGGAAATAATTGTGATAGACTATGAACCAGTAAAGAGAACAAAAGACTTAATAAAAATAAAAGTAATTGGTGTAGGTGGTGGAGGTAATAATGCTGTAAACCAAATGATTGTATCAGATGTTGACGGAGTAGAATATATATTAGTAAATACAGAAAAAGGAATATTAGAGAGAGCTAATACTAATGGTTGCAAAACTTTACAAATAGGAAAAGAAGTTGCACAAGGGTTAGGAGCAGGAGCAAATCCAGAAGTTGGTGAAAAAGCTGCAAAGGAAAGCATAGATGATATAGATAAAATTCTTTCTGGGACAGATTTATTATTTCTTACAGCAGGAATGGGAGGCGGAACAGGAACAGGAGCAATTCCAGTAATTGCTGAAGAAGCTAGAAAAAAGGGAATCCTAACAATTGGAATAGTTACAAAGCCATTTGCTTTTGAAGGCAAATTAAGAAGCTCTAGAGCGAATTTAGGAATAGATAGATTAAAACCAAATGTTAATGCGTTAATTGTCATTTCAAATGATAAATTATTGCAAAATACAGAAAATAATGTATCAATATTAAATGCATTTAAAATGACAGATGATATTTTAAAACAAGGAATTCAGTCAATAACAGACATAATAAATTCTGTTGGAACAATAAATGTGGATTTTGCAGATGTTAGAACTATACTTGGTTATGAAGGATTTTCATATATGGGTATAGGAAAATCAAGCGGTGAAAATAAAATTGTTGAAGCAACTATGAATGCTTTAAATAACCCACTTACAGAAACAGGTATAGATGGAGCTAAAGGTGTTATATTTAATATTAAAGGTAGTGAAGATATAAGCCTTGAAGACATAAATAAAAGTGCAGGTTTGATTGGAGAAAAAGTAAGCCCAGATGCAAATGTTATTTTCGGAACAGTAATAGATGAAGATTTAGGAGATAATGTTGTGGTAACAGTAGTTGCAACTGGTGTTGAAGAAAAGGAAGTAAAAGATGACAATAAAAGAATTTAGATTGTTGCATATTTCAGTTCTTGATGGAGAAAACGAAGTGTATAACGGGATGAGTGAAGACGCACCACAAGAATTGTTGGACAAACAAATAAAAATAGAAGGAATGGAAGACAAAATATTAAAGGTAAAAATTATATAAGTTTAATAAAATTTAATGTAAAATAAAACAATTAAGTATTAAAAATTAATAATAAAGATTATATAAATTGTATAAAATCTCCATAAGTGGAAATAATTTTATCAAACGAAATTATTAAACAAAGGAGATACTCTTATGGGAGATTTAAATAAAAAGTATATAATCAATAAGGCTGAAAAAATCTTAGAAAAGTGCGAAGAAAAATACAAAGATGAAAGCAATAGCAAAAGAAAACTAAGAGAGTTAGAAGCTAAATATAAAAAACTGAAAAAAGTAAATATAGTATGGAAAATATTATTGTCAGTTGTAGTAATTTCAGCCTTAGTTATTATTTTATAAAGTGTTTTTTGAATAAAATCCTTAAGTTAGTCATATATTTTAAAAGACTAATTTAAGGATTTTTTTAATGGATAGGAAAAACAAGTTTTTCCTATTCATCAAAAATAATATTGTACATGGCAAATTAAGTCTAAATTTTTATTCAAGGGAAGAAGTTTATGGAAAGAATAATAAGTGAGCAAGATAGAATTAGGAGAGCGGAAGAAATAGCGGGGAGAAGAAGAGGCACTATTTCTGTTAAAAATATAAATACATCTAAAAATAAAAAGATGCCTTGGCTAGTAAGACTTTTTATACAAACTGTTAGTAGTATGTGTATATTTGGCTTGATATATTTTCTCTCAATAAATAATAGTCAAATTATAGAAGCAATTAAACCATATTTATCTCAGGATACAGATTTACAGCAGTTATATAATGAAGCGAATAGTGGAATTCAATATGTACAAGGATGGATTAGTGAAGTTTTTAATCAAGATGGAAATACTCAAGCTCACAATGATAATGAAAATAATAATTTAAATAATGAGAATACCAATGAAAATGTGAATGCAACAAATGTAGAAGAAAATATTGTAGATGGGGAAAATGAGGAGCAGAAAACTGAAGATGAAGCGGCAGGTGGCATTGGTGGAAGTGATGAGAATATAGAGTTAAGTCAAGATGAGCAGGATATAGCATATATAAAGCAAAATGCATCTTTTATAGTACCTGTATATGGAACTTTAACATCAGGATATGGGCCTAGAACTCCTACAGATATTATTTCAGCAAATCATGCTGGAATAGATATTGGCGCAAATGAAGGAACAGAAATCGTAGCATCAATGGAAGGTACAGTAGAATTAGTGTCAAGTTATGGAGACTATGGCAATCATGTAAAAATAACAAATGGTGAAATCAGTACAATGTATGCTCATTGTAAAACTATATATGTCAATCAAGGAGACTATGTAACACAAGGTCAAAAGATTGCAGAAGTGGGAAATACAGGTAGAACAACAGGACCACATTTACATTTTGAAATTGCAAGAGATGGTAGAACAGTAGACCCACAAGCAATAATCGAAATTTAAACTGTGGATTTAAACTAAAATTATATAAAACGGAAGAAGGTAACAATATGCAAATAAAAATAGATTTTAAAATATTTATTATCATACTTATTTTTCTTATTACTAAAAATATCGGAATATATGCAATTTTAATGCTTTTCGCTCTATTACATGAATTAGGACATTTGCTATGTGGTGTAATACTTGGTTTTAAGCCAGCATCAATTAGTATTATTCCATTCGGATTCAAGCTAGGATTCAAAATAAATTATGATGATTATAATGTAAAAATAAAAAAAGCTAATAAGCTTACTATTAAAAAGATAATTATTGCATTAGCAGGACCTCTTACCAATTTTATTTGCATAATAGTACTGATGTGTTTTAAAAATCATATTTATCAATATCAAAATGCAATATATGCAAATATACTTCTAATATTATTTAATTTAATACCAATATATCCATTAGATGGCGGAAGAATTATGCAAGACCTAATACATATATTTATTGGATTGAGAGAAAGCTATTCCTATGTAAAAACTATAACAAATATAAATGCTATATTACTTACAATGATTTCGAGTGTATTAATATTTTATTATAAAAATATAGCTATCTTATTAGTAATAATATATTTATGGATAATGGTATATAAATGTAATAAAGAATATAATATGAAAGAAAAGATTTATCAAAAAATAAAAATGGCTTAACATAAAAAACTTGCTTTTTCTAACATAATATGGTATAATCTTTATATGAGTGATTAATGAGAGGAGTCACAATATAAATGAATGAAGTAGAAAAAGTAAGTTTAAAAGATAAATTAACGTCTTTTTTGGGTAAAATTAATCTTTTCTCTGAAAGAGATGATTCTCAAGAGGAAAGCATTGAAGATGCCAAACTAGAAGCAGAATTGAATAAATTAACAGGTGATAGAATAGAAACATTACAAAATGAGCAAAAAGGAAGAGCAGAGTCTATAACTGCTGAAAAAGGTGAAAAAGGTGGACTTAATCTAGGTAAAGTTTCTATGCAAAAAGATAATCCTCCTAGTGGAAGAAATGTAAGTAAAACTAGAGTTAATGGCGATGAGAGAGAAGCTAGTGATGATGAACCTGAATTAGGTAAATAAAATAAAAATTATCCCCAATAGGGGATTTTTTTAATGAATGGGAAAAAATTTTAGTATAATATCCTTGTTGACTAAATATTAATTTGTAAAACCTATTGAAAAAAACTACAAAATATAATAATATAAGTATATAAATAAAAGTATGAGAAGGTAGAGAAGAATGCAAAAGATTAAAAATGAAAAGGGAATAACGCTTATTATTTTAATAATAACAGTAGTTGTGTTAGCTTTGATTAGTGTACCAATTATTGTGAATACGACAGATATTTCAGAATTACAAGTATATACATATTTTAAAGGAGATATAGATAAGCTACGCGAATCAATTGAGGTTACATATGCAGATATGACAGATATGTCAAGTATAGGACCAATATATACAGGAAATTTAAACTTCTTAGATAATAATCAAAATGGTGATTTAGTTAGAAATCCTAATGATAGCGATAACTATTATGTAATAAGTTTGAAAAATTTAAATTCATATATGGAAGCACAAATTAGATTGAAATATGGAAGTGGAAATAAACTTGATTCTTATGAGAATAATGAATATAGTGGATCTGATGTTTATATTATAAATGAAGCTTCAAAAACTATTTATTATACTAGTGGAGTTGAATATCAGGGAGTTAGATATTATAGATTGCCTGAAAACTTTACAGCACAGCCAACAGCAATAGTTGTTTCATATGATGCAAATGGTGGAACTAATGCACCTGATATGCAATCAGTTGATAGAAGCGGTAGTACAATTGTTATAGGTGATGCTCCAACAAGAAATGGTTATACATTTTTAGGTTATTTAGATAAAAACACTGGTACATTATATCAGCCAGGTAATGTTTATACAGTAACAGAAAATGTCCAATTCGTTGCTCAATGGCAATAAATTAAGATGTAAAATAGGCTTGAATTATTATAGATAATGATAAAAATTCACATAGATGACAAGATTGTTAAGAAAACTCTTGACAATCTTTTAATTTATATAGTATAATACATATTGTCGTTAATTATGGCGAAGTAGCTCAGTTGGCTAGAGCATCCGGTTCATACCCGGCAGGTCAAGAGTTCGAATCTCCTCTTCGCCACCAAAAATAAATAAATGCCATAAGCACATTTGTTTATTTCATTTTCTATAAAACTAGCATACATCAAATTAAATTGAAGTATGCTAGTTTTTTATTAACACTTTTTTACAAATTAATTTTTAATTAATGTGCATCATTTAATCAAAAATTTTACCATTCCTTTTTATAATTTATAAGTTCTAAAACATATCCTGCTATGTAGAAAGGTGCAAGTATAAATGCATATAATAGTATATAAACAATAAATGCTAGAATGCTTCGCTTTTCTAGTTTGCAATTAATTTCTTTTAACATATTGTTTCTTTTAATTTCAATTACTAGGCAAAGTAATAAACCTAAAGGAATTACTAATAAACTTATCCAGCTGATTAATAATGGATTTCCTAAAGCTAATAAAATTAGGCCAAGTGGTACGAATATTAGAAGTGCCAAATCAATAAATGGGAAAAATATATTCATAAACATCAAATGCCTTGATTTACATGATAGATTTTTAGACTTAAAGATGTTTACATTTTTAAATGCTTCTATCATTCCACGAGCCCATCTTTTTCTTTGCTTTCCTAAATCTTTAAGTTTTTCAGGAACTTCTGTAAAAGCAATTGCATTTTTAGCAAAATTAGTTTCATATCCTTTACTTAGCAATTGCCAGGTTAGAACAATATCTTCACCTACACAATTCTTCCATCCGCCAATTTCTTTTAAAATCTTTGTTTTATAAACACTAAAAGCTCCTTGAGCAACTAATGTTGAATTATAATTACCTTGAATAAGTTTTACTCCAAAAATACCTAGAGTATAATCCCATTCTTGTAGTTTAGTAATAAAAGATTTTTTCGCATTTTTTACAAATAGGCATCCAGCAGTTGCCGCAGTTTTAGGATTAGAGTGAGTTATTTTATTCATAATGTTTCTTATAGCTAAAGGGTGCAAAACTGTATCACTATCTATTGTAATAGTATAATCAGTTTTTACACATTTTAGAGCCTTATTTAAAGCAGCTGCTTTTCCTTGGTGAGGTGACTCTATAAGATTTATATTAGAGTCTAAATCCATTGATTTCAGTAATTCTAAAGTACCATCGTTTGATCCATCATCTATAATGTTTACACAAATATTTCCAGAATATTTTTGCTTTTTAATTGATTCTAAAGTTTCTTTAATCGAATTCTTGGCATTATATACTGGTATTAAAATTGTAACATCTTCTTCCTTTTGAGGATTTATTTTCTTCTTTTTCTTATCAAATAATAAACTAATAAGTGTAAATATAAAAACAAATCCAGGTATTAAAGCAATAAATGTTACTAAATAAATGGCAACAAAATATCCAAAGTAGCAAGCAATATCATAAATCCAGTTAATATTTATAAATATTGAAAGCACAAGGTAGAATAACGAAATCATTATTGATATTAAAAACATTTTATCACCTCGTAATATATAATACGGAAATTGTCTAAAAAAGGTGATAAATGTAAAAAATTAAATATTCTAGCAATTTAAGAGTTAAGTTTTAGTTAGTGTCGAAAAAAATTAATTTGAATATAATAAATAGAGGTGAAAATTAATTGAAAACAAAGAAAATAATACTAATAGTAATTTTAATTCTAATAATAATAGCATTTAGTGTGATGATTATTGTAAGCAATTATCAACGTAATAAAAGAGTAGATAAAGATATTCCTGTATTGCTTTATCATAATTTTGTAACAACAGTTCCTGAAAGTGATGAAGATAATTTTAATTATATAAAAACCCCACAAAGTTTTGAAGAAAATATAAAAGTGTTTTTAGAAAATGGGTATACAGTAATCTCAATAAAAGATTTAGATGATGTAGACAAAGGGAAGATTGAACTGCCAGAAAAGCCAATAATTATAACACTTGATGATGGTTTACTATAGCAATTATAAATATATATATCCTATTTTGCAAAAATATAATGTTAAAGCATCTATTTTTGTGGTAACAGATAAAATAGGTAAAGAAATAGAAAAAAATCTTGGAAAGCAGGAGCTCAAAGTATTTGCATATAATATTCCTTGCGAGATGACGGGAAAAGAAATTATTGATTGTATAAATGAATATTAAGCTTCAATAATTCAAGTTGGAATTAATATGAAAAAATAACCTAACCATTGTGATTAATGGTTAGGCTATTAACTTAGTATAAATGTTATAGAGGTCAGATTTAATATTAATGTTAATATGTAAAATTATCAATCATAAATTAAAATTAAACATAGGTATTTGAAGTATAACAAAAGTGTATGCAGTAGCCAAAATTGCTTGTAAGATTTTTCCTATTATGTAAGGCTTTATTGAAAGTTTCTCTTTTGAAACTACACTTAATATTTGAAGCATTACAGAAAAACCTCCAAATCCAAGTAAAAAGGCACAAATTAATATATTAGTAGATAAAGATTTTACGTGAATATTGCAAATTGCATTTAAACCATTAGTAAGCTCTATTATTCCCGATAGAAATCCAGAAATGAAACTGCTATTTCCAAATAAAGGGGATAATATGTGGGAAACTATACTAAGAATGCCTGAATTTTTTAGTATGGAAATAATTACTGAAAATATTACTACAAATCCACCAATCATTAATACAGTTTTAACGCTACTTATTATGCTGTTAGATAAAACTTCTCCTAAATTAGAAAAATTAACACTTTTTGAGCTTATTTTAACATAGTCCTTATTTATGGATTTATACTTATTTCCAAGTTTCTTCCCAAAAATAATTCCAACAGAAAGAGAAGCTAGAATGTGAGTACATAAAAGAATAAGACCAATTGTTGTACTGCCAAACATAGAAATGCCGACAGTCCCTATAATAAAAAGCGGACCTGAATTGTTGGTATATGCAAGCATTAATTCTGCTTCTCTTTTGGTGCATAGACCCTCTTTATAGATTTGGCATACAGTTTTAGCACCAACAGGGTAGCCACTAAGCATTCCTAAAATTAATGGATAAGCTGATGAACCAGGCATATTAAAAATAGGGCGCATAAATTTGTCCAGTTTTCTACTAATAAAATTAACAACATTGGTGTAGCTTAAAAGCTCAGTTGCAACTAAAAAGGGAAAAAGTGAAGGAACAACAGAATTAGCCCATAAACTTAGTCCAGATTTGGTTGCAGATAAATTACTGGCTGAAAATACAACTAGGCAAAACATAAATAATATAAAAATAATTGGTAAAATATTTCTTTTTAAAGAAACACAATAAAATTTAAAACTTTTCATAATTTTAATATATGCTTGTATCATAAAAATATGACTTGTATATGGTCAAGAAAATGTGATACTAGAGGTGATTATTAGTCAAGAAAATGTGAAAAATATATAAAATTAAAAAATAGAAACATATAATATTGAAGAAAAGATAAAATATATGCTAAAATATATTTACAAAGAAAAATAAATATTAACAGGAGACAAAGGATGACAAGAATCGCTGAAAGCCTTGAGGCTGTATATATATATATATATCGTAAGATTTAATAAAATATCATTATGTAAACGTAGAGAAAAACTATGTGTTTTAAGTGAATCAAAAATTCACTTTTAATACATAGTTTTTTTACGCTTTAAATGGCTTAAATGTATTTTTATAGAATGTGAAAGCTTTTAGAAAAATGAATAAATTAATAGAAGAAAGGCAAGGGTGGAGTATGAAAAACATAAGAGAAGAAAAAGGTTTGACCATATTAACATTAGCAGTAACAATAATAATAATGCTAATACTAGCAAGCGTTGCAATAAGGTTAAGCATAGGAAATAATGGAATAATAAGTGAGACAACAAATGCAGTTGAAGGATATACAAATGCAGTAGAACAAGAACAGGAAGGAACTAATCGCTTTATTGAAAATGTAAATGGAGTATTAGCAGAACAGGGAGATATAAGCACTACATTAACAGGGGAGAATGAATCAATAAATGAAGCACCGAACATAGACATAGTTGGCTGGACAAGTACAGGAGGAGTTGTAGAAATATCTACAAAAACAGAATATATAACTCAATATAGAATAGGAACAGGTTCATGGCAAGAGTATGTAGGACAAGTAAATGTAGATAATGAAAATACTATATATGCAAGATATACAAAAGATAATGAAGTGAGTCAAGTTGTAAGTAAAATTGTAGAAGATACAAATGGACCAGAATTAACAATAACAGAAGAAGTTATAAATGGTGGAGAAATCTCAATAAAAGTGACAGCACAAGATAAAGAAATGGGAATGCCAGAACCTCCAACATATAATTATTACATAAAACTAAAAGATGGAAATACGTATCAGACAGCAGGACATAATACAACAGGAGAATATACATATACAGGACTACAAGAATACTCACTATATGATATAAGAGTAATAACAACAGATATAGCAGGAAACCAAGGAATAGTAATAGGGGAAGGACAAATAGAAAGTGTAGATACAGATGCACCAACAATAGATTTGAGAGCAATAGAAGTAACCACAAGAACAATAACAGTAAATGCAAATGCAACAGATGAAGGAAGTGGGATAAAGGAATATAAGTTCTATATAGGAACAACAGAAGGTGAGTATGGAGAGGCAATAGTACAAGATGGAGCAAACGGAGAAGAACCAAATACAGAAGGCTTTGGAATATGTACATTTGAGAATTTAACACAGCATACAACATATTATATAAAAGTAGAAGTAACAGATAATGCAGGAAATACAGCAGAGCAAGAAATAACAATTAGAACATATTTAATACCATCAGAAATAGAAAATACAATAGATTGGAACGAATCAGAAGTACCAGAAACAGCAACAGCAGATGTAAGCTTTAGTACAGAAGAGAATTTTAATATAGTATATACAGAAACATTAACAGATGGAGAGCCAAGTGACTGGCAAGCATATGAAGAAGGAACAATATTAAATAAAACAAATGGAAGTACAATATATGTATGTTTGACAGATGGACTAAATTATGGTGAGTATACTACAGTAAATGTAACAGACTTTGAAGGACCACTTGTAAATATAGAAACAAGTGGAGTAACCACAAATGCAGTAACAGTAAATGTTACAGCAGAAGATAGAGGAGCAGGTATGCCGGAAAATCCGGTATACAGCTACTATATAAAAGAAAGTGGCGAGGATGAATACGAATTAAAAGCGGAAGAAATAGAACAACCTTATTACACATTTACAGGATTAAATAATAAAACAGTATATGATATAAAAGTAGAAACAAAAGATAAAATAGGAAACTTAGGTGACGATACAATAAGCGCAACATTGGAGAATTTAATATTTGAGTCAAATGTAACATTAAGAGGAATTATATGGCATAATGGACTAGCAACAATAACAGTACAAAATAATTCAGATGAATATGATATGCAGTATCAAATAGCACCTGATGGAACAGCAGTAGATGATAGTGGAAGTTGGACAGTACTAACTGAAAAAACAGCATATATATCAGGATTAGAAGATAAAAGCGTTGTGTATATAAAACTAACAGATGGAGTAAATGCAACAGAAGGATATGCCACATTTAACATAGATAATCCATCACAAGATAGTTACACAGAACAGGAGTTAGCAGAAGATACAACAAGAAATAGCTATGATATATTAGGAATAAGTGTAAATAGTAATGAAGTACAAACTGTAATAAATGAAGAACAAGAAAATGCAATACTTTATAGCTATTACTACAAAAATATAAATGAAGATGAATATACACTAATAAGTACAAATACATATTACAATGAACCGGCAGTAATAACAGATGTAATAGAAGGTGGAATATATAAAATATTAGTAACAGCGTTATTTGAAGATGGTAATAGTTATGCAGTAACAAGAAGTGAAAACAAAGCAACAACAATAGCATTAGCACAGGCAGATGTTAATGAAACATATGCAGAAAATAGAACATATATAGATAATAGTTCTACTTTAAGCTTAATAAATAGTGCAGGCGAGTCAAGAGAGACTGAAGCAGGCTATACAGTAAGTCTACCAGCAACATTTAGAATATCTACAAGTGAGACAGAAGGGCAAGTTTCAGAGGGAGTAGTATTAGAAGACAGCTTAAATAATGAATATGTGTGGATACCAGTAGATGACGCAATATATGATGGAGTAACACCATATCCAACAAGTACAGCAAATGCAGAGACTAGAACATATAAACCAATGGCAATAAGACAAACAGGCTATGAGGACTATTATGAAGGAATAATTTATACCTTTAATGGAAGTTTATCTTATAAAAATTCAAGCAATACTGGAATAGGACAATCTGGGTATAGAGAGCCAAGTTTACTTACAAATAATAGCGCAGATGGATATACTTGGAGAATGAGCAATATAATAGGTAACAGATATGATGCAGATAGTAATTTCTATAACACTATATTAGGATTTGACAGCACAACGGAAATGGGTGAATACATGGCAGCAAATTACAATTCAATGGTTACATCAGTAGACTCATATGGAGGATTTTATGTAGGAAGATATGAAACAACAGTTGAAACTGCATCAGATTCTACATATGTTGTAGGCTCAAAACCAAATAGTCAAGTACTAGCAACTACAAACTGGTATAATTTATATTTATATCAAGATAGCTCATTGTATTCATTAAACCCATATGCAAACTTAGCAAGTGTAAGTTCTTCAATGATATGGAGTTCACAATGGGATTCGATGTTAAATTATATACTAAAAGGAGCAGATAACGGAAAAGTTACAACTAAAGTTGGACAGCAGAAAAATGTACTAAGTAATTCGGCACAAGACAGTTCAGACATAATAAACAACATATATGACTTAGGTTCAAATGCATATGAATGGACACAAGAAGCAAATAATATAAATTACAGAATATATAGAGGTGGAGGTTATGATAGCACAATTATAAAAACACCGTCTACAAGAAGCTCAGTAGTACCAGATGATATGGGACCAATATTTGGAACAAGGCTAAGCTTATATATGCAAAGTACAAATGACGTAACAGGGCCATCAGTAAGTATACAAAATACAAATCCAGCATCAAATGCAATAACAGTTACAGTAAGAGCAGTAGATAGAGAAACAGGAGTAAGTACATATCAATTCTATATAGGAACAGATAGCTCTAATTTGCAAAGAGTAGGAGAAATTAGTACAAATGAATATATGTACACAGGCTTAACTCAAAATACCACATATTACATAAGAGTAGATGCAGTAGATGGAGCAGGAAATGTAGGACAAAGTGAAGTAGTAGAAGTAACAACAACAGGATTAGGAGCGATAGCAAATACTGCAATAACACTAAATCAAATGTATGGCTCAGATGGAAATGGTATAGTGCAATTAAACTTAGCAGAAGAACATTCAAATACAGGATATGAAATAAGATATAAAATAAATGGACAAGGAGATTACGCATCAGGAAGTTTAATCACAGGACTACATAATGGAGATATAATAACAGCCGTTGTAGCAGATAACAATAATATGTCAGATGATGAATTTAGAGTAGAAGTAACTGGACTTGAAGAATACGCATATATAGACGCAAATGGAAATATTTATACGGAAGAAGAAGCTATACAAAATTCTGGAAATACATCATATGATACAAACATAACATATACAGATGAAAGCGGTGCCACAGCAACAATACCAGCAGGATTCAAAGTAGGTGTAACAAGTACAGTAAACACAATAAATAATGGTTTAGTAGTACAAGATGAAGACGGAAATGAATTTGTATGGGTACCAGCAACAGCAATAGAAACAAATACATCAACAACATCAAGCGAAAAAGCAATGGCAAGATATCAATCAGGATATAGTGAAGATAGTAGTAAACAATTCTTTGAAGGAATACTATACAGCTTTAGTGGAACAACTTCTACAAAAAGAAGAAATAGCCCAGCACTTGGAACAAGTACATATAGAGAGCCAAGCTTAGTTACAGGTGGAGCAGATTATACTTGGAATGTAGGAAATGGAGAAGCAGTAGGTACATCATATGATACTCTAGAAGATTACTATAAACGTATGGGATTTGGAGCAAATACCAGTGTAAATGCATTTAGTAGTTATACAGAATTTGGAGCATATATGAACCAAGAATATAGCAATATGATACAAAGTGTAGATAAATATGGTGGATTCTATGTAGGAAGGTATGAAACAAGTACTACAAATAATGAAAATACAGTAACGGCTACATCAGTAGTACAAAGTAAGTTAAATGCAAAACCTATAAATAATGGAGTATGGTACAGAGATTATTACGCACTAGATAGCAATATAAACTTAAATAATCCATATTATGGTTCAAGAAGTGTAACAAGTTCAATGATATGGGGAAGTCAATGGGATGCAATGATAAACTGGATGTTACAAGATGAAAGAACAGCAAGTTTTGTAACAGAAATAACAGGAAATCATACAGAAGTAGTGTCAAATACAGGTATGTATACAAATGACTTAGCTAAAAACATATTTGATTTAGCTGCCAATGTAACAGAGTGGACACAAACTGGAGATAGTTCTAATAAAAGATATGCAAGAGGAAGTACAGCAGGAAATATCAATACTGTAGTTGGTCAGTTTACAGCATCAAGTTATAATACTAGATGGTCACCTCCAACAAGCTCAACAATAGAATATACTTTAAATTCAAGTAATGGAGAAGTTTATGGTAATTTCTTAGGAACAAGACTTTCACTATACATAAAAGACAGCGCAGATACAACAGCACCAGAAGTAACAGTAGATAATGCGGAAGCAGGAACAAATAATGTAGAAGTAAGAGTTACAGCAAAAGATAATGAGTCAGGAATAAATAAGTTTACATATTCAATAAGCTTAGTAGATTTTAATTCACCAGACTTTAATGAAGAAACGAGTGTAGTACAAAAAATTACAGCATATGCAGATGTATATACATTTACAGGACTAAACCAAAATCAAACATATTATGTAAGAGTAGAAGCCATAAATGGTGTAGGTTTAACAGGAACAGCATATAGTGAAGAAGTAAAAACAAGCCCATTAAATGTACAAGAAGGAGCAATAGTCCTTGAAAAAGTATGGGGAAAAGATAGAGATGGAAAAGCGTACTTTGAAATAAGTGATGAAACAAATTTTGAGGTTGAAGGTTATTACCTAGAACATCAAGTAGACAAAGGTGGAACTAATGGCTATGACGAAAATGGCGAGTGGATACAAACAGATACAGTAACTAATTTATCAGTAGGTGATGTAATATATACAAGACTAAGTGATGGAATAAACAATGGAGCATATATAATGAGTTCACCAATAACAGAGCTAGAAACATTTTCTGAAGTGTATGATGAAACTACAGTTTATGAAGATTATGATACTGTTGTAACAGAAGATGGAACAGAAAGCCAAGAATTAGTTGGAACAGCATATATACCAGCAGGATTTAGAGTATCAACATCAAGCTTGACAAATAAAATAGCAAATGGACTAGTAATAGAAGATGAAGATGGAAATCAATATGTATGGATACCAGTAGAAAATGCAGTATATGATGAACAAACCCCAATAAATGCAAGTTATAAACCAATGTTTAGATTGCAACAAAATAGCAATCAATATTATGAAAGTGTATATTATACCTTTTCAGGAATAACATCTTCAGGAAGTTCGGGCTATAGATTAGGAACGGCAAACCAAAGAGAGCCAAGTTTAGTAACAAATAGTAGCGCAAACTATTCATGGATATATACCGCAGGAAATAGTTTTGATGCAACAAACTATAATAAATTAGCAGATTTAGGAATAAGTAGTCCAAATGATATGGGAGCATATTTAAATAATCAATATACAGAAATGGCACAGAGCATAATAAAATATGGAGGCTACTATGTAGGAAGATATGAAACAAGTTTGTACACAGAACAAGGAACTAATTCAACGAATGGAGTAATAGCAAAATCAATAAAAGATGTAACACCAATGGCAAGCGTTGACTGGTATAAAATGTACTTAGTAGAGAATAGTGGTTATACAAATAATCCATATAATAAATCAAGTAGTGTAGGAAGTATGATGATAACAGGAAGTCAGTGGGATACAATGTTAAACTTCATCCTAACTGGCTCAGATAAAAATAAAGTAACTGCGGCTACAGGAAATCATACAGGAACTAGAGAAGAAACCGGATTATTTGGAAGTGACATAATGAGTAACATTTTCGACCTAGGCTCGAACGTACGTGAGTGGACGCTGGAGGCTTCGTCGTCGACCTATCGTGTCCTTCGTGGAGGCCTTTACAATGTTATAGATGCCTATCCTGCAAGCTACCGCAATTACTACAGTCCGACGTCTGCGGACTACGCTACAGGTTCCCGCCTCTCACTTTATGTTAAGTAAAACTGACTATTAAAGTTGTGAACACTATATAGATAATTCAATAATTGCCCAAGTTAGATGATACTTGGGCAAAAGGAATAAAGCTAAAAACAAATATTTTGAGTACATAATTATTTATAAAAAATCTGATGCTTAAATTAAAAAGCATATTAAAAAATCAAAGGAGAAAACTTATGATTAAAACCAAAAATAATAACAAAAAAACAATTATCATTTTAGTAATTGCTGTAATTCTAATTATTGCAGTAGTGGCAATCTACTTAATAAATAGAGCTGGTAATTCAGACGGAAATGAAAATAACCAAACTGAAAACCAAGTAGAAAGCTATGTGCAAGAAATAGAAGATGGCATAAAAGTAAATACAAGCACAGCAATGAACACAAGTAAAACACTTGGCGATTTGTTAATTACAAATATTCAGCTAAGTAATAGAAGTGGAATGACAAGCTTTTTAGCAGATGTAAAAAATAATGGAACAGAGGCAACACCAGTAAAAACAATACAAATAACATTGCTTTCATATGACGGAGAAGAATTAGCAAAATTAACAGGAGTTATAAACTCACTAGAACCAGGAGAAACAACTGAATTAAATATAGCTACAACCTCTAATTACATAACTGCATATGACTTTAGAATAGAAGAAAAATAATGAAAACTCTATTAATCTATTTAATTTTGTATTATCTACAAAAATAGGTTAATAGAGTATTTTTTGTGATTAACTTGAAGTTTATTATATAGCTTACAGCATAATTATATACATTAAAATGTCGAATCTTGTAGAAAAATGTCGACGAAAAATTATTAAAAAATGCAAAAAGTATAGACATATAATGGAAAACATAATATACTTATTTCATACTTAAAAATCAATTGATTTTATTCAATAATATTTATTAAAAAGCTTTTATTAATTCATATTAATTCAAGAAAATTACAATTCAAAATGAATTCAAACGAAAGAGCAAATTAAATTTAATAATTAGTTAAGCTTGGCAAAATAAATACGAGCTTTATTAATTGCACATTAAAACTTGACGAAATATAGTATAAGTAATATAATGAAGGAGAAAGATATGAAGATACACTTAATACAAAATGATGATATTGAAGAATTTAAAACAGAAAAGCATAAGCCTAAGTTAAGGCTACTAACAAATGATGTAGATTACTTGAATACTGATGATAGTAATAAAAGTGTTTTCGAAGTTGCTGAAGAAAAAGCAGAGTATACTTTTGAGAAAAAATATACAACTAATTTTAATGACAAAATAATGAGGCAAATACTAAAAGACAAGAATCAAGCATCCATGTGCCTAAACGAATGGCTAAATATAAAGCCAGGATATGAAATAAAGCCAGAAGAAATAGAAGAAGTAACAGAGAGCTATATAACAAAAGATTGGTCAAATAGGGAAACTGATATAGTCTATAAGGACCAAAAATATGATGGAGTATTCTATTTAATAGAACATCAAACGAAAGTAAATTATAAAATGGCAAAAAGAATAGCAGAATACAAAAATGAAATAGAAAATCATTATGAAATAAATCGTTCTAAAAAAGATACAGAGAATTTTAAAAGAATAGCTAATGTAACAGCATTGGTTATATATACAGAAGATGAAGAATGGAAAGCAAAAAGAAATATAGAAGAAATAAAAATCAAAAATCCAAGATTACAAGTAAATCCAAAAGAAGATTATGAAATAATAAGTATAAATGACTATACTCTAAAAGAATTGGAGACAAAAGTAAAAAGAAATGGAGAAAATGTAATATTAAAATTAGCATTAATAAATAAATTAGGAAAGCTAAAAAACGAAGCAATAATGCTAGAAGAAATGAGAAATATCAAAATAACTTTAAACCAAATAGATTATATAGCATCATACATAAATGAAAGAGTAGCAAGAAAACAAGGTAAAGAAGTAGCAAAACTAATGATAAAAACAATAGAGGAGAAATTAGAAAAAGAGGAGGAAAAAAATATGTTAGAAGCATTTGTAGACAGATTTCTAGATATGGCAGATGAAAAAGAGAAAAAAGGGGAAAAACGTGGTATTTCAGAAGGAATAAGCCAAGTTGCAATAAATATGCTTAAAGAGAAATGTGACAAAAAAATGATAAAAAAATGCACGGGATTAAGTGATGCAAAGATAAAAGAACTAGAAAAAACATTACAAAACGCATAATAGACAGTAAACATAACATGCTTGTATTTTTTACAAATTTGTGCTAAAATATTAATATTAGGGAGACCAACGTATGAACTATATATTAAGAGATTTGGCATCAACACAAAAATACAAGTCATTTAAGGAAAAAATACAAAATAAAGCATACCCGGTAGAAATATCGGGTCTTGTTCCTGTGGCTAAAACAGAGCTTATAGGAGCATTATTTGAAGAGGAAAGAATGCCAATTTGCATTATTACATACAATGAGATGCAAGCAAAAGAACTTGAAAAGAACTTAAGTTATTTTGCAAACAAGGTGGAGTATTTTCCTAAAAGAGAAATTTCAATATATGATTATGATGCTGAAAGCAATGATATAGAATATGAAAGAATACAAGTTTTGAACAACATTTATAAAGGAAAAACAAAAATAGTTATAACAACTATCGAAGCAATTATGCAAAAAATGATTGCAAAAGAAACTTTGTATAATACTGTTTTAAAACTTAACTTAACAGACACAATAAGCCATGAAGAACTTAAAAAAAGCCTTGTTCAAATGGGTTATAAAAGGGTTGACTTGATTGAAAGTAGGGGCGAGTTTAGCATTAGAGGCGACATTGTAGACATTGGCTTAACTGATACAGAAGGCGTAAGAATTGAGTTTTGGGGAGATGACATTGACTCAATTCGAAAATTTAAAATCTCTTCACAAAGATCCACAGATATGTTAAAAACTGTGGAAATTTGTCCTGCTACAGAGATGATTTTAGAAAATAGTATCCAAAATGTCTGCGCGAGAATAGAAAAATTAGATAATTATTCTTTTGAAGATATAGAGATTATACAAAATGGTGATTATACTACAAGAATTGACAAATATTTTAATGAATTTTATACAAATCAAGTAAGCTTTTTAGATTACATACCTAATTTTACAATATTTTTGGATGAGCCTGAAAAAATAAAGCAAAGAGTAGAAGCTATCCAAAAAGAAAATGAAAACTTAATAAAGGCTCTAATTGAAAAAGAAAAGCCGGTTCCAGAAGCACTAAGTAATTTGAATAATTATACTTTTGAAATTAAAGAAAGTGTAAATTTATTTGAACAAGATACTTTGAAAAATGATTTTAATACTAAAGAAATTAACTTAGTAAAAGGCGATGTTAAGGACCTAGAGGAGCGCATAAATGAGTATGTGCAAAACAATAAAAAGGTTGTTATTTTAGCAGGAGATAAGGATAATACTACAAAAGTTTTAAGAGCGCTTAATAATGCTGGTGAAATAGAAACCAATGATAATTTAAATGAAAACAAAATTAAACCGGCAATTTCGAAAGCAAAAGCAAGTAGCGATAAAACAAATTTGACAAGCATAAGAAGATTTAAAGGCAATCAAGTTGTTTATGCAGATTCTTTAGACAACATTAATTTAAAACAAGGCGAAGTTGTAATTTCTGAAGGAGCTTTAACTACTGGATTTGAAGATAAAGACACTAATTTAGTTGTATTAAGCAGTGATGAATTTTTTTATAAAAATGTTAAACGTAAAAAAGTTTCAGACACATTTAAAAACAGTGAAAAAATAGTATTTGCAGACCTTAAAGTTGGAGATTATATTGTACATAAAAATCACGGTATTGGTATATTTACAGGTGTAAATACTATAAAAGTTGATGGTGTTACTAAAGATTTTATTCAATTAAAGTACAGAGATGGAGACATTTTATATGTTCCAACAGAAGATTTGGACAATGTACGTAAATATATTGGTGCCGAAGGTAATTTGCAATTAAACAAGTTAGGAACTAAAGATTGGGAAAAGACAAAAGCTAGAGTTAAAGGCAATTTAAGAGCTGTTGCAAAAGAATTAATTGAACTATATGCCAAAAGGGAAAATGCAAAAGGCTTTGCTTTTTCAAAAGATACAGTATTTCAAAAACAATTTGAGGATAGTTTTGAGTACACAGAAACTAATGACCAGCTAAGGTGTATAGAAGAAGTTAAAAAGGATATGGAAAATCCAAGACCTATGGATAGACTTCTTTGTGGAGATGTTGGTTATGGAAAAACAGAGGTAGCAATAAGGGCAGCATTTAAGGCTGTTATGGATAGTAAGCAAGTTGCATACTTAGCACCAACAACCATATTGGCAAGCCAACAATACCAAGAGTTTAAAGAAAGAATGGCGGAATATCCAATAAGAATTGAACTATTAAATAGATTTAAAACTCAAAAACAGCAAAAAGACATAGTAGAAAGATTAAAACAGGGCAAAGTAGACATAGTAATTGGAACTCATAGAATACTTAGCAAAGATGTAGAGTTTAAAGATTTAGGACTTTTAATAATAGATGAGGAGCACAGATTTGGAGTAAAAGATAAAGAAAAAATAAAGCAATATAAATCTACAATAGACGTTCTTACAATGACTGCAACTCCTATACCTAGAACGCTTCAAATGTCAGTTGTGGGAATAAGAGATATGTCAGTTATTTATGAGCCACCACAAAATAGAAAGCCTATTCAAACATATGTACTTGAATATGACAAAGAGGTTATAAAAGAAGCTATTACAAAAGAGCTAGAAAGAAATGGCCAAGTATTTTACATATATAATATTGTTGAGTCAATAGCCAGAAAAGCTCAAGAAATAGAAAGCTTGGTGCCTGAAGCAAAAGTTGCGTATGCTCATGGAAAAATGAGTGGTGGTGAAATAGAAGATATAATGCAAGACTTCATAGATGGAAAAACTAATGTGTTAGTTTGCACAACAATACTAGAGTCAGGAATAGACATACCAAATGCAAATACAATTATTGTTGAAAATGCAGACAGATTCGGCTTAGCACAACTTTATCAAATAAGAGGTAGAGTTGGTAGAAGCGATAAACAAGCCTATGCATATATAACTTACAAGAGGGATAAAATGCTTTCAGAAGATGCAACTCAAAGATTAAAAGCTATAAAAGAATTTACTGAATTTGGTTCAGGATTTAAAATAGCAACAAGAGACCTACAAATAAGAGGTGCAGGAAGTATATTTGGCGAAATGCAACATGGACATATTGAACAAATAGGTTATGATATGTATAACAAACTTCTAAACGAAGTTGTAAAAGAAATGAAAGGCGAAAAAGTAGAAGAAGAGGAAGAAATAACAATAGACTTAAATATTTCTTCATACATACCAGAAGAATACATAGAAGACTCAGCTCAAAAAATTGAGATTTACCAAGACATTGCAGGTGCAAAAACAGAAGAAGATGTACAGAATATTATTGATGAAATTATTGATAGATATGGTGAAATGCCAGAAGAGGTATATAATTTACTAGAGATTGCAAGAATAAAAAATTCATGTAGAAAAGCAAATGTAACTAAGTTACAACAAAAACAAAAAGATGTAGTTATATTCTTTAAACAATTAAGTGATGAAAATTTAAGAGATATTATATTAAAGTATAAAACTAAAGTTAGATTTTCACCAGGAGAAAAGCCATATGTTACACTAAGGATTGAAAAAGATGTTGTAAAAGAGTTAAAAGAATTCTTGAGTGGAATTAAATAGAAAAGTAAGGAAATGAAAAGCAGGTAAAATCATTCCTATATTATAAAAAGAATGACGCGGTCAAAACCGCGCCATCGGGTTAATCCTCAAAGGATGGCTGAAACCAATTCTTTGGTTGAATCCTCGAAGCGGATTTTTCGGCATACTCAATGCGCTGTTTAGCCACATCAACTATGCCATTTCCTCTCGATTGGTAACTTGTAACGGGTTCTGCCCAATGGTCCTTTTGAGGGTGGTTACAATTGTCCCGATAGGGGCAATCTTTGCACTGAATCATGAAAATTTCTCCCTCTTGTTGGTTAACAATACTATTATACCACAAAATTAAAGAAAATACAAATAATATGTAAACTTAAAGTGAAAGGAATTAAATTTATATGATAATTTCAAGTAAAGATAATGAAATAATAAAAGAAATAAGAAAGTTAAAAGAAAAGAAATACAGAAAAGAAAAATTTATTGTTGAAGGAATTAAAATGCTTGAAGAAGCAATAAACGAAAAAGCAAGCATTGATTTAATAATAATAAGAGAAGACATTAATTTAGACTTAGATATTTCTGAATTTAAAAGTATAGTAGTAACAGAAAAAGTTTTTGATACATTAACTGATGTTGTGTCTCCACAAGGTGTGCTAGCTGTTATAAATAAAAAAGGTGCTGAAAATACCAATAATGAGAATATAAAGAGCATTGATACAAAAAATATAACAGAATTGCAAATTGATAAAAATGCAGATTATATACTTGCAATTGATGGTATTCAAGACCCTGGAAATTTAGGAACTATTATTAGAACTGCAGATTCAGCAAATTTGAAGCAAATTATAGTATCAAAAAATACAGTGGATAGCTATAGTCCGAAAGTTATTCGTTCTACAATGGGGGCAATTTATAGAGTAAATATAATTGAAACAGAAAATTTGGTAGAAACATTAGAAAAACTAAAAGAAGCGGGTTTTAAAGTAGTAACTACCTCACTTGATACAGATAATAGTGTTTATGATATATCATATGATAAATCAATAGTTGTAATAGGCAATGAAGCAAATGGAGTAAGTAAAGAAGTACAAGATATGTCAGATTATAAGGTAAAAATACCTATGCTTGGAAAAACAGAAAGCTTAAATGCTTCTGTTGCTGCAGGGATTATGATTTATGAATATGTAAGGGAAAAGATAATGAAAAAACGATAAGAAAAACAATGAAAATTATTGACTTTACTGGAAAATAATAGTATAATTACTTTAGTATCTAAATAATAGTATTCAATAGAACAAAAAAACTAGGAGCTGCAACTCCTAGTTTTCTCATTAGTATTAGTCCTTTTTATTAGTAGATACGATTATGTATATTATAAGAAGAACTAATATCTTTATAATAGTATTCAAATAGAACACCTCCTTTCTACCTTTTATAGAAAGGTTTACATATTATACCATATAATGGTAAATGTGTAAAGCAAAGTTTTGTACTTGATAAAAATAAATTTTAAATATATAATAGGTATTAATAAAAAAACAAAGGAGAAAAATGAAAATGGCTGAAACCCTTGAGGCTGTATATATATATATATATATATCGTAGGATTTAACAAAATAAGCTTATGTAAACATAGAAGAGAAACTATGCTCTTTAGGCGAATTTAAAATTCGTTTAATAGCATAGTTTTTTGTGTGTAAATTTGCAAAAGAAAAACTAGTGGAAAGCCCTAAAAATTATTATACAATGAGTTATAAGATTGAAAAAAGTGGAAATAATTTAAAAAGAAATGAATATCAAAAAATATTATTCGCAACCAAAAGCAATTGCAAAATAATAACTAATATGATATAAAATAAATAAGTATAAAGAGGAGGCAAAAAGAAAATGAAAGAAAAAACAAAAGTAAAAACGATGCAAAAACAAAAGGCAATTCAAGCCATTAAGAAACAAGAAAGAGGTATTACCTTAATAGCATTGGTAGTAACAATAATAGTACTATTAATCTTAGCAGGTGTAGCAATTAGCTTAACAATAGGACAGAATGGAATAATAATAAGAGCACAAACAGCAGTGATAATAAATGAGAATGCAAGTGTATATGAACAATTACAATTAGTAATTGCAGATTACCAAATGGACGATATAGAAAACAATAGAGAATCAGAAATAATGGAAAGACTGAAAGAAGCTGGATATGTAAATGAAGATAATTCAGTAAATGTAGTAAATCTGATGGGAAGAAGTATGCAAACAGGAAATGGAAGTATAGAAACAGGAGATGTATACGTAATAGAACGAAGACAAGTAACTGCTTCATCAGTAGTATCAGATACGACAGAAGATATGAACTACTACTTAATATACTATGGAGAAAATAATAGTACTAGTACAAATTTAGGTCTAGCTTTTAATTATGATAAAGCAAGAGAAAAATATAAAAAATATATTACTATATCACCAGAAGGAGTAATCTCACTTAATAGTGAATATTCTTTCTATGGGCAAGGAACCAAGAGAGAAGAAATAGTAAGCTTAGAAATTCCAGAATATATAAATGGAATAAAAGTAAGAGAAATTACTTCGAACTGTTTTAATAATTGTTTTAATTTAGAAAAAATAATACTTCCAAATGGATTAGAGTCAATAGGCGAATCTGCATTTTATGGATGTAAAAAATTGACGCAAATAGATATTCCCAATAGTGTAAAAAGTGTGGGAAGTTCAGCTTTTGTTGGATGCGAAGCACTTGAAAAAGTAAGTTTATCAGATAGTTTAGAAATAATAGGTGCCTATGCTTTTGCTGAATGTATTCAACTTACAGAGATAACTATACCATCTAATGTGCAAAGAATAGATTCTTATGCTTTTAATGACTGTACTTCACTTGAAAGAATTTATGTACCATTTACACAAGAAGAAGGAGAACCAGTAACTTGGAATGCATTATGGAATTATAACTGCGATGCAGAAATAATATACAAAGTTGAAGAATAGAAAGTAAAACTAATTACCAAAATAAATGGATAAGAGATGAAAATATTAATTAATATAATTTTATTAGGAGCCATAGTATTAGTTGGCTCTCCAATTAAATATAACTGTATAATATTAAACTTAATAGCATTGCTATTAAGTTTAATATTTATGGCATATAAAGATATATATAAACATCGAAAAATAACATTTGATAAGTTAGATATAGCAGTAATAATTTTATTTTCATCATCATTTATTCCGATTATATTTCATACTTATAGTAGTTTAGAACAATCTTTGTTATCTGTAGCAAAGAATATTTCAATTCTCAATATATACTTACTTGTTAAGTTTTTTAATGAAAGAGACAAAAATAGTTTAATAAATACAATTATAGGTGGAGGACTTATATTAGTTATATTAGCCTTTGATGAAATGACTTATGATGTTGCTTTACCTATTAAAAACTTTATAGGAATACCATATGTAGTAAATTATGAAAGTAGAATGTTTTCATCTTTAGGATATGCAAATTCTTTTGCTATAATAATGGCGATTATAATTATATTACTAATTGATAAAGTAAAACTAAAAAAAGGAACTTCTGCGCTAGTCTTTGTATTTCTGACAACATTACTATTAACATATTCAAGAAGTACACTAATTTTACTTATATTAATACTTTTTATATATTTTGTTTTCTATTCAAAGAAAAGTATTTATACAATATATATTTATTTATTAAACTTTCTAATATCATTAATTTATACAAAAGTTTTTGAACACTTTACAAGTGGTGCAGAATATTTATTGGTATATATTTCTTTATTAATATTTATTGGACTTTCTATAATTATAGAAAAGATTTTAACAAGATATATAGAATACATTGAAAAAATAAAAACAAGAACATATATTATATTGGTAATTGTTATAATGATATTTGTAATTTTAGCTTTTATTATTGGCATGAAACTTGATGCTCCTGCTATTTTCTTTAATAAAAATACAGATATAGCAGAAGTTAGTTATAATATAGGAAAAATAAATGGTGGAGAACATTATGAATTCATATTTAATATAAAAGCTGAATCAAAATTAAAGAATGAAGAAAATTATGTTATTGAAATAGTAGAACAAAATATCTATTATGATACTGTAAAGACGCATAGTTTATCTTTTAATAATTTTGAAGGCGAAAAGACAATTAATTTTGAGGCAGAAAAAGAAACAACTTCAGTGGCAATTACAATAAAAAATACAGTACAATATGCACCAATAAAATTGCAAATTAATAATCTTTATATAAATGGTAAAGAACATCCATTAAACTATTTATATTTACCATATAGCTTAGTAGAAAAAGTACAAAGCATAGGAACGACTAATAAAAGCGTATGGGAAAGATTAACTTTTTTTAAAGATGGTGTAAAAATAGTAAAAGACAATTTCTTATTTGGTACAGGAGGCAATGGTTGGCTATATAACTATGAAAATATACAGTCATATTTTTATGAATCAACAGAAGTACACAATTACTTCTTAAAGATATTTATTGAAAATGGTATAGTGGCAGCAATAGCTTATTTATTTATCATAATATATTTTGTGATAGGATTAATTAAAAAGAAAAAAATCGATTGTATAGATTGTGCTTTTATTCTTCTAACTTTGCATAGTTTAGTGGATTTTGACTTATCATTTTACTTTATATTATTAATATGGAGCATATTGTTAAGGATTTCTATGAATAGTGCAAATATTAAAAGTGGAAGATGCAATAATTTCATATTTGCTTTTATTATAGTAATAAATATTATAGGGATTATATTTGTAGGATTATACTTCAATGTAAAAACTAGAAATGAAGAGTTAATGTCAAATATAGAGTATGAACTAGACACTGATAAATTGCTAAATTTAACTATGGAATACAATGAAAACGAACCGTACTATAATTTTAATAACATATATTTATATGTAAATTATTCTACTGTGACAGAGGAAAATATGGAATATTTATATAATAAAATAAAATCACAGAAACTTGTTGTAAATACTGAAAAAAATATTATAAGAAATAGGGTAATAGAAAATGTTTTGCAAACATGTAATGACCAAGAAATTGTAAACAAATTTGCTCAAATTGTTATAAATGAAAATACTGAAATGATTGATAATATTAATGCAAAAGAATTAAACCGATTAAGTGAGTATAAAATACAAAAATATATAAGTGAACAAAAGGAATTGGTTGAAATGGCAAAAAATAAAAAACAAATTAGTGTCAAGAAGTATCGGAAAATTTTCTTAAGAACTTAGAAATCAAAACC
>CAKNJR010000016.1 GCA_930986425.1 uncultured Clostridium sp.
TTTTATTGGTTTCTCAAAAGATTCATTGTTTACTTTTCAATGTACTTTGTGTTCCGATGTGGAACGTGTTTCATTATACTATATTGCCTTTCAAATGTCAACACATTTTTTAAAAATATTTTTAAATTTTTTCTGACCTTTTAAAGGGCAAAATAAAAAACTAGTTAGTGCTGTTTTTTGTCTTTAAGTTGTGTCTCTTAACTAATTTCCTTCGTACAAATATATAATAACATGAATTTATTTTTAAGTCAACACTTTTTTCAAAAAAAGTTTGAAAATTTTTTTGAAATTTTTTTAAAGTGTAGGAACGACCTTTAGCTTACGCTATAAGACCGTTTCCTACTTAGTTTATTTGATTATTTTCTCCAATGTATATTTCTATGTTTTGGGATAGACTTCATGCTAAGATAAACTTAGCTTGAAGCCTATGTTCCTTATCTCCAATTTTCTTCCGTTACCCAATCAGTTAGCTTCATAAGTACATCGCTGACAAGCGTTCAGTATTACAAATATAAAATGGGGCGAGTCGAATTGAGGCCTCCGCCGCCGGTCGTACTGTTGACGCTACGATTGCTCGTGTAGTCTTGGGGGTTGAGGTAGAAGCTTCCACGACTAACGCAAGGAGAGTTGGGATAGGAGGACGTCTCGGTGCTCCATTCCCCGGTATTTCCTGCCATATCATATATATTACATCTTATGTCTTGAGCTACGTCTCCTTCGTCTAGATTGTAATCTAATATACTTTCTCCACATTTTTGAACTGCTCTTGCTGTATTTCTTCCTACTTGTCTTGAATAATCTGTATCTCCACTAAAAGCTTGTATGAATACTATTGCTGTATCCCATGCATAACTATTTATTAAATCACTTTCAAAATTACTACTACTATACATATTTTGGCATAAACTTGATGCTTGTGGCTGTGTTATATAATTATATGGATATACTCCTGCTTTACTTACTATTGGATTTGTATCACTTGTGCTACTTGTTCTTGCTGAGCTTGTTGCAGTTGCATCTCCTGCTTCGTAGCGTCCTATATAGTATCCTCCACTTGAATTAGCTTTTTCTATAAAATCATTTATATCTTTGGCAATAACATTTCCATAACTTGAATTATGACTTTCAGCTGTATCTTCTGTATATGAACTTGAAACTGTAGTAGTACTTCCGTCACTATTAAAATCATATCTTCCCAGTGTTATTGTTGTTGTACTTCCATTACTATCTGTTATAACGTCTCCTACTGGTATCCATACAAATTGACTTCCTTGTGTGTTGCTATCTCCTGCCGATACGTCTTCTATTATTATTCCTTTTGTTACATCATCCTCTGGGTTTACAACTTTGAAGCCTGCTGGGACTTTTACAGGATTTCCGTATTTATCATTTACTTCTGAGTTTGTAGTTTCATTTCCAGTTACTGTTCCCAATGTATTTTCTACATATATTCCTGTAATTTTTACTCCATTTACATATGCTGTTTTCCCTTTAGCTATATCTGATGGCTCTGCTGTGGCATCTGATGTGTCTAATACATCCATCTTTCCTGTTATTCCACCAATTGTTATTCCATTTAATATATAATTAGATATCAAACTTGACCCTGCATTTGCTGTTGTAGCCAAATAACCTTCGCTTGCAACTTGGTTGTTGTTCCTTATTATGCTTGTTGTAATTACTATTGCTATTATTACTGCAACCAGCAATACGGCTATAAAACCTATTAATTTTTGCTTTTTACTTAGTTTCATAGACTCTTCTTCTCCCTTCTTCTTAAGCACAAAAAAACTATGCCTAATTAGACATTTTGCATTTGTCTAAAAAGCATAGTTTTTATTCTATGTTCACATAAAGTTGTTTTATTAAATCTTACGATATATATATATATATATATACAGCCTCAAGGCTTTCAGCGATTTTGGTCATCATTTTGCACTCCTTAAACTTTTCTTTATTATATATTTTAAAGAATATTTTTTCAACTAATTTTTTTAAGTTTACATTCTTTGATGTGTGTTATTGTCAATCAGAACCGTCCCTATTGACATATATTTCTTGATTTATCTTTTTTGTTGCTTTATCCACTTTTGATTGTGTCCAGTGATTCTTTTTTGGTTTATTCTGCTTTTCCATTTATTTTTTACACTCTCTTCATTTTTAGATTTTTCGTTCAAACCGAAATCTTCTTACGAAGCTTTTTCGGTTTGAACTTTTACACGTTATTGACATAACGTGTTTATTGTTTCTAGTTTTGTTAAAAACTAGAAAGTCGTGGCTAAGCGAACGCAGGTGAGGTAGTCCACAATGTAGATGTCGATGTAGCCGCTGTGGAAGCGCGCGAAATAAGCGCGGCTCGTATCGCTCTGCGAAGAAGACCAGCAGTAGCTTCTAAGTCCATATTTACTTGAATAATTGCTTCTTGTGATTCCAAAGGCTGATCCAAACGCCGACCATTCTGATTTTGATGGTACAAACCATCCATCATCTACTTCATCTTGTATTACTCCCCACATATCATCATAAGTTGAATTATCATTTTGAACTCCATATTCTTCTGCATTCCAACTCGCTATCATCCTCTCAGTATTTATTCTTCCTGTTGGCTCTGCTCCTGCTATAGCAAAATCATTGGCCGTAGTGCTTACATTATAACTACTATCTAAGTTGCCATATGCTGCGTCATACCAACAATATCTTGTTCCCGAATTTATATCTTCCAATGCCATTACATAAAATCTTTCGTTTCCACTTGTTCCTTCCATTGGTGCTATTACTTTTCCAGTTCCAAAGTGTTCGTCTATATATTCTCCTTTTATATAGTATTGCTTTAATCCTGTTTCTGATGGAATGGTATAAACTCCATAGCCATTACTTCCCCACTCTCCATTCTCTTCTTCTCCTGCTAAATCGGCAAATATTACTCCGTCTACTGTTATTTCTCCACTACTATCTAAATCTGCATAATATACATTTGTTGCACTTATTTGTAAGTCTTCATTTGATATTGGCTCTACTCTTGTGCCTGTTATTTTTTCTCCTTTTACATATGCTGTTTTTCCTAAGGCTATGTCTTCTGGTGTTGCTGTAGCGTCAGATGTATCCAATGTCTCTAATGTTCCTGTTATTCCTCCTATTGTTATTCCTTTTTTGATATAACTTGCAACTAAGCTTGATCCTGCATTTGCACTTGTTGCTGCATAACCTTCATTTGCGACTTGACCATTGTTCCTTACTACACTTGTAGTAATTACTATGGCTATTATCACTGCAATTAGTAGTATGGCTATAAAACCTATTAGCTTTTGCTTTTTACTTAGTTTTTTCATAAGCTTCTCTTCTCCCTTCATGCTTTCTTTTCTTAAGCTTTTTCTTTCTTATTAATTTATATCACAAGCAATTATATTTTGCATTTTTTTTTGATTGCATATTTTGATTTTCTTGTTTTTTTATTGTAATTATTTCCAAATTTGTATTTTTTATACATACACAAAAAACTACATATTTTAAACGATTTTTATGTCGATGGGGACGCTGTCGATGGGGACGCTCCTTTTTGACACTCAAATACAACAAAAGCCATGCATTTTAAACGAATTTTACGTTCGTCTAAAACACATAGCTTTTATTCTATGTTCTAATATTGTTTCATTTACTAAATTACAGTTGGTCGAGTTGATAGATTTTTTGTTGAGTAAAAGTATACTCTCTACAGCCACAAGGCTTTCAGCGTTTTTCATATTAATTTTATCCTTCTTTCTTGTTTTTTGTTTACCTTATATCATTTTTATATATTTAATTTATATATTTGTCAATCGCTATTTCAAATTTTTTTTAATAAAATTTAAAATTTTTTCTTTATTATATATTTAGAGTACACTTTTTATTACTCTTGATAAAGTCATTATAAAATATGATTTTAAATTTTAAAAAGTATATTTTTTACTTTCTTGGAAATAATGATTTTGAAAGACAAGTTTTGTTTATGTATTATTGAAGCATATTTTTTGATAAAAAATTCATTATGCTAATAATCATAAAATTTGGCAAGGAGGTTTTTTCTTTGATAAACAAGGTGGAAATTTGCGGTGTTAATACTGCTAAATTGCCTGTACTATCAAATGAAGAAAAAAACGAACTATTAAAGAAAATAAAAAATGGCGACGAAAAGGCAAGGCAAGATTTTATTAATGGTAATTTAAAATTGGTTTTAAGTGTTATTAAGCGTTTTAGATTTAAAGCAGATAATGCAGATGATTTATTTCAAATTGGATGCGTAGGATTAATTAAGGCATTGGATAATTTTGATTTATCTCAAAATGTTCAGTTTTCTACGTATGCAGTTCCCATGATAATTGGTGAAATTAGGAGATATTTAAGAGATAATAACCCCATAAGAGTTAGTCGTTCTATGAGAGATTTGGCCTACCGATCTTTGATGGTCAAAGAAGCTATTACAAAACGTACACAAAAAGAGCCGACTATTGAGCAAATTGCTCAGGAACTTGGTGTGGATAAAGAAGAGGTTGCTTTTAGTTTGGATGCAATTCAAGACCCTGTTTCTCTCCAAGAGTCTGTTTATGGAGATAATACTGACAACATCTACATTATGGACCAAATTAGTGATAAGAAAAATACTGATGAAAAGTGGACTGAAAATATTGCTCTTGGTGAAGCTATGAAACGTCTTACTGATAAAGAAAAAGTTATTATTTCCAAAAGGTTTTTTGAGTGTAAAACACAAATGGAAGTTGCAGAAGAGGTTGGCATCTCTCAAGCTCAAGTCTCTAGGTTGGAAAAGACAGCAATTAATCACATTAAGAGGTTTTATAAATAGCTTCATAAAACCTTCATATATTTAATATAATTATATAGTAGTTAAAATTGTGTATGAAAGGTGTGGTTATTTATGGGGCAAAAAGGTATGGATTTTAGACATAAAGAAGTTATAAATATTAGAGATGGTAAAAAGCTTGGATTTGTTCAAGATGTGTGTGCTGACTTGCAAACCGGAAGTATTACATCTATTATAGTGCCACGGTAGTAGCAAACCTTTTAGTATGTTTGCAAGTAACAACGAGATTGTAATTGAGTGGAACAAAATTAAATGTATTGGCGAAAATGTAATTTTGGTGGAAATTTAGGTTTTCTGTGTCAACAGGGACGCCCCTTTTTGACACGGTCTAGTGTCAAAAAGGGGCGTCCCTATTGACATAAATATTTTACGAAAAGGACCGTCCAAAAGCTGAAAATTCACCCTGTTTTACTCAATATTTCTTTTTTCATCTTATTTATTATCTTCTTTTCTAATCTAGATATGTAGCTTTGAGATATGCCAAGCATATCTGCAACTTCTTTTTGCGTTTTTTCTGTTCCCGTTTTAAATCCAAATCTTAATTCCATTATGTTTTTTTCTCTACTATTTAATTTTGATATTGAAGCTTTTAGCAGTTTTTTGTCGACTTCGTCTTCAACTCCTCTTGAGGTAATGTCTTCATCAGTTCCCAATATGTCTGATAAAAGTAACTCATTACCGTCGCCGTCTTGATTTAATGGTTCGTCAATTGATATTTCACTTTTTAATCTATTGCTCCTTCTTAAATGCATTAGTATTTCATTTTCTATGCATCTTGATGAATATGTTGCAAGCTTTATATTTTTGCTACTATTAAATGTATTTATTGCTTTCATAAGTCCTATGGTTCCAATTGATATTAAATCTTCTAAACCGACTCCTGTGTTTTCAAATTTTTTGGCTATGTATACAACAAGTCTAAGGTTATGTTCTACCAATTTCTTTTTTGCCTCATTATCTCCTTTAGATAATTTTTCTATTTCTTCTGCCTCTTCTTCTGAATTCAATGGTGCTGGCAGGTTATCATTTCCCCCTATATAAAATATATTTTCAAAGTCATCATCTTTTTGAATGTACTTTTCGTACATTCTGCTTAATATTTCTAATATTTGCATCTTGTTTTTCTCCTTCCAATAATTCCAAACCGATTAGCGCATGATAGTCTTTATTTATTTTTTTGTCATACATTCCAATAACTACGTCATAAATGTATTCTTCTCTATCTTCATACTCTATTTTTACAAAGTCTGGTTTTACTCCTATTAACATTCCATTTTGTTTTCCTATTGAGTTGAATGGAATTATTTTTAATTTTAAGTTTTCTGTATTTGGCTCATCACCTCCTATAATTTTTTCTAAATCTATATCTGTAAAATTCTTGATTTTATTTTTTTCCACTACTATTACTGGCTTTTTTGAAATAGGGTCTTTTAAAGTATTTCCAGAGTCTAAGTATGCTTTTACTTCGGTTTTCTGCTTGTTTATGCTTATTTCTAAATTACAAATCATATCTTTCTTTTTTAATTGCCTCTTATTTATTTGAAATGCTATTTGTATTATGCAAAATCCCACTAAACCTGCCACTATTGTAATCTTCATTGGATATGTTCCAACTAAAACTCCATCTTTAAATGCTATGCTTTCAGGGCTTATCATATAAAGTAAAGCTAATGCGCAACCTCCCATTACGAACGATGTTAAGTAAAATAAAAGTATGGTTTTGCACAGTTTTTTTACATTTTGTGGATTAAATGCTATATATATCATTATTATTGAGAGAAGTATTTTCATAAATATGTTTGAATATATTGGAATTATGTTTAAGTATGAGATTATTGCATATACTCCTCCAAATGAACTAGATAAGATTAATCTTAACTGTTTCATTTGCATTTTTTGTATAAAGCCCGTGGCAAATAGAATAATGTAATTCATTAGTAAGTTTTCAACAAAAACTATATCTAGGTAAACTGTCATAACTTACCCCTTTGATTTAATGATGTTTTTAGGGACATCTCCCAAAAGCAGATTTGTTATTCTTATTTTAGAATTAATTAGCTGAAAAAACTGTCAAATTTATGGACAAAAAAATAAAAAATGAGCGACTTTTTTCGCTCATTTTTGAGTTAAATATTTTATTTATTTAAATTTTTATTCTTTTTTAAGAATGGTGGTATGTCTAAGTAGTCTGTTCCTGCGTCATTGTTTGGAACTGGTGTTGATGATTTTGTTGGCCATGCTGTTTTTCCTATTGTTGTTTCTTTTGCACCTGGTTCTTTGTCGAATCCTGTTGCTATAACTGTTATTACTATATCTTCATCTAGGCTCTTATCTATTACTGCACCAAAGATGATATTTGCTTCTGGGTCAACACTTCTTTGTACAAGTTCTGCTGCTGTGTTTACTTCATGTAGTCCTAGGTTCTCGCCACCTGTTACATTTATGATAACACCTCTTGCACCTTCTATTGTTGTTTCTAGTAATGGGCTTTGGATAGCTTGTTTTGCTGCATCTTCTGCTCTATTTTCTCCAGATGCTCTACCAATACCCATATGTGCCATACCTGTATTTAACATTATTGTTTTAACATCTGCAAAGTCTAGGTTTACTAGTCCTGGTACTTTGATTAAGTCTGATATACCTTGAACACCTTGTCTTAATACATCATCTGCCATTTTGAAAGCTTCTACTATTGATGTTTTTCTATCTATTATTTGTAATAGTTTATCATTTGGTATTACTACTAAAGTATCAACTTTTCCTTTAAGACTTTCTATTCCTCTTTCGGCTTGTGTAAGTCTTTTCTTTCCTTCAAATGTGAATGGCTTTGTTACTACTGCAATTGTAAGTATTCCCATTTCTTTAGCAATATTAGCTACTATTGGAGCTGCACCCGTTCCAGTTCCGCCTCCCATACCAGCTGTAACAAATACCATGTCTGCACCTTTTATTGCTTCTGAGATTTCTGCTTTGCTTTCTTCAGCAGCTTGAGCTCCTATATCTGGGTTTGCTCCAGCGCCTAATCCTCTTGTTATTTTTTCTCCAATTTGAATTTTTGTTCCAGCTTTTGATAAAAGTAGAGCTTGTCTATCTGTATTTACAGTAACAAATTCAACTCCTTCTATTCCTGAGTCTACCATTCTGTTTACAGCGTTGTTACCTGCTCCTCCAACACCTATAACTTTTATTATAGCTGTATCTTCTGTTCCGTAATTTTCATCATAGTTATTATCCATCAACATAAAGCTTTCCTCCTAATATATTTATATAATTGATTTTGTTAACTTAATTAAATTTAGCAGTTTGCCTTTAACCTTTAATTTTTAGGTTAATTCTTTATTTTACGAATAAAAAAATTCTTTTACTTTTTCTAATATGTTTTTAAAGAATCCTTTATCTGAATTTATATCTAAACTGCTTGATACATTTTTTGCAAATGGTCTTGATGCGATATATCTAACTAAAGCATATGCAGTTGCATAATTTGGTTTTATTATACTTGCGATTTTGTTGTTTGCCATTTTTACTGGAATGTTTAATGTAATTTTTCCTACTATATCGCTTTTGCTTATGCTTGTAATTCCTTGTCCTGTAATTACAACAGTATTTATATTTTGTTTAATGCCTTGGTTAGAAACATCTTGATTTACTAATTCAAATATTTGCTCAACTCTTGCTTCGATTATTTCGACAATTTCTGAACTTTTTACTATTTTGTTGTTTTCATCTTTTGCTGTATTTAGCACAACATCTGTATCATTATCTATATATGATTTAAGTGCTAAGCCATATTGTCTTTTTAATCTTTCTGCTTCGTCTAGTGATATTCCTAAAACAACTGCTATATCGTTTGTAATGTTATTACCCCCAACTGGTATTGAATTAGTGTATACATATCTATCTCCATCAAATACACCTATATTCATTGTTTCTGCACCAATGTCTAGTAACATTACATAGTCTTTTTGTTCCATTGCATCTAATACAAGATTTTTTTCTGCAAGAGTTATTGGGACCATCCCATCTATATCTACATCTACTTTTTTGAATATATTAGTTATGGCTCTCATATAATCCTTTTCTGCTAGGATTATTTGTGCATTAAGTGTAAACTTACCACTAAATGTTCCTATTGGGTCGTCGACTTTTTTTCCATCTTCTAATACAAATTCGTTTATTACTATATCTATTATTTGTTTTCCTTCAGGTATATCTATATCTTTTGCCTGCATTAAGCTACTAGACACATCTCTTGCTGATATTCCCGAATATTTATCTTTAGCTTCTTTTGTAACACTGTTTTGTACAATGGTAACATATTTTCCCGGTATTGTTATGTATGCTGAATTTATTTTCATGTTCATTTCTTTTTCAGCTTCTTTTATAACATATGAGATAGACTCGCTTAATGATTGCTCATCAACTATTTTTCCTTTTTGTATGCCATTGCTTTTTTTGCTGGTGTTACATATTACTTCAATCTGATTAAAGTTATTGACTTCACCTACTACTAAGCTAATCTTAGATGCACCGATGTCAATAGCCACTATTATGTCACCTATAGCCAAAGCAAATACCTCCAGTCCGCCTTAATTTTTTCTAGTATGCATATTATTATATTTTTCAAAAAAAGTCAATAGAATTAGACATATTTTTGTAATATTTTTGTAACCTATTTGTAATAAATTATTTTATGATTTTTATTTATTTACTACTGGTTATTTTAAGCTTTTTCGTTCTCTTTTTCTTTGTTTTTATGTTTACTATTTTCTCTTTTTTCTGAAAATTTTGATAAATAATATCTACGTATAATTCCTAGGTTATTGAACATTCTTCCTACAAATACTATTATTGCTGCTAAGTATATGTCTACATTTAATTTTTCTCCTAAATATGTAAGTAGCATTGCTAGTATTGCATTTACAAAAAATCCAGAAATAAATACTTTCATATCAAAGTTCTTTTTAATGTTTGATGCGATTCCTCCAAATACTGAATCAAGTGCAGCAACTATTGCTATTGCTAAATATTGTGATACTGTATATGGAATTGTTGGTGTTAGAATTCCTATAACTACACCTAATACACATCCTACTACTATTGCTATTATCATCATAATAAATTTCTTTCCTTTCTCGCTTCGCTTAAAGGCACATATAGTTATGAAAGTAATTTCTTTCAAACTAAAATCCTTTCTAGCTATACAAAGCTTTTTTATTTTTGTTATTTGGAATAAGTCTTACTAATATTAGATTTATTCTACTTCTTTTAAGTATCTATTGTTTAGTTCTCCAGTGTAAGCTCCTATTTCAATATTGTTGTCTTGTTCAACTTCAATTGACATACCATTAGCTTTCATCTGGTCAATATATCCACTATTTTTTATGCTAAGTGTACTCATTAAATATGTTGGGTCACCTATTGCTTTTACTACATATGGTGATGTTAATCTTACATTTCCATATAGTATAATTAGTCCATCATTTAAAGTTACTATATCTGCTAGATTTATTATTCTATTATCATTTATTGATATTGCTTCTGCTCCCGCATATCTTAATTCACTAAGTAATAATATTAAATCATCTGCTATATATGTATATAGTGCTTCTTCTGTATCTGTTAGTGTTATTACTACTCCGCTTCCTTTTACATCTGTAAGTCCCAAAATAGTTTTAGCTTGTTCAACTTCTTGGTCTAGTAGCTCTGTTGTTTCTTGGTTTTCATTTATAGCTGTTTCATATTCATTTATTGTGTTTTGATTAGCATTGTATTGCTCCATTGTTTCCTCATATCTAGACCTATAACTTGCTATTTGAGTTCTTAATTCATCATCTCTCATACCTTCTATATCTAGTTCTCTTGATTCATCAACAGTTCTAAATTGTACAAAGATTGATGCTATAAGGACTAATGCTATAACTCCTGATACTATTGATAAAACTAGTGTAGCTTTATTAATTGGCTTTTTTTCTTTGTCTTTTTTCATATGCCCTCCTTTTAATCATTGTTTTGAGCATATTTGAAACTTAATGCTCCTGTATATTTTGATATTTGTACATTATCTGATTTTCTTGTATCTACTTGTATTGACCTTGCTCTTAGCCCATATGTATATCCACCAGCTCTAGTAATTGCTCCATACAAGCTTTCTTGGTTTCCAATTGCTTTTATTGTAAATGGTGAACCTACTTTGTTTCCATTTATTAATATGACATTTCCTGCGCAAGTTATTGCAGTTGTATTTACTATTCTTTCATCATTTATTGATATTGCCTCTGCACCTGCATTAGCTAATTCATTTACTAAACTTCTTAAATCTGAATCATGAACAATTAAATTGTTCATATCAATTGCTGTGTTTGTTTGAATGCTATCTGTAACTGTCATTGTTATTCCTTCTCCAGTTACATCTGTAAGACCTAATAACTGATTGTATGTTTTTAGTTCTTCTTGTTTTTCTGCTGAGCTATTACCATTTTCTGTTGAGGTCTGTCTTAGCTCTTCTAGTCTTTTTACTGACTGCTCTAAATCTGCTTCGGCATTATCTGACCTTTCTTTCCACTCTAGTAAACTGTCTTTTAGCTCACTATTTGCAAATGCTTGCGATACAGCTGAATTTTCTCCTTGCATAGTTCTTACTTGTACAGTAATAGCTGCTGCTAATACGATGCAAACTATACCTATTGCTATGTATGCACTTTTGTTTTTCATAAAAATCTCCTTTCGCTTTAAACCTTCTCTCTAAAGAATGGATATTTTTCATTTAAGTTCATGTCTACAAATATTTCTCCGGCGTGGTCTTTTTCTTTTTCTAATATAGCTTTTACATATAACATTCTAGTATCTAGGCTTGTACAATCTCCTAGGTAAACTGTTTTTTGTTCTGTTTCCATGAACAATGTATAATTGCTACTATTTTCTATATTAATAGAAGTAATTAAACTATCTATGTTATTTGTTTTTGCTGAAGCTGTTATTCTTAATACAGTGTTTAATTTTTCCAAATCATTTTCACATAATCTATTTCCTGGTACAATTTCATCTTGTGAAGTCTCATAACCAGTTATTTTTGAAAGTCCTTCTTTTGGATTTGCAGAAATTTCTAATATATATCCTTGATTATCTATGTATGCATATGATCCACCATATTCAAGCATATATGTTGCTACTCTTTCTGTTATTACAAATGTTATAGTATCTGGCAGAGTTCTTCTTATTTCTACTGTTCTAACATATGGATTTTCTTTAATTGCTGAAATTGTATCTTTGTTAGATACTTTAAATAGGTTTGTTTCTTTTTGAACTTTAGATAAGCTAATTATTTGTTCAGATGATATACTCGTGTTTCCTTCTACATTAATATTTTTTATATTAAATATTGGTGATAACATTAAGTAAATAATTATGCCTGCAATTACTGCTAAAAGCAAAATAAGTTTTATAAAAGTTTTTACTCTTCTATTTCTTCTAATTTGTTCTTCTGTCATTCTTGCTTTTTTAGTTTGTTTTGCTCTTTGAATTCTTAGCTTGTCCTGTCTCTTTTGTTCTTTAGCAAGTTCTTTTTCTTTTGTTCTTTTCTCTTTTAATTTTTCTTTTTTGATTTTTTCTAGTTTTTTCTTATCTATATGTTTCACTTCATTTTCTCCAATGAAGTGTTCTTGTTCTAAGTCTGCTTTTTTAGCTTTACTAGTTTTTTTCTTTTTTTGAGCTGTTTTTGTTACTTTCTTTCTAGTTTCTTCAAGTTCAATTTGTTCATCAAAATTGAAAATGCTATTATTTGGCATTTATACCACCTTTTCTTTTTTTATATTAGCTCCCAGTTTTTGGAGCTTTTCGTCTAAGTTTTCATATCCTCTTAGTATATATTCAATGTTTTCTACTCGCGTTTTACCTTCTGACATTAATCCTGCTATTACTAAAGCTGCTCCACCTCTTAAGTCTTTGCTCATTACGTCTTTTCCATATAATGTGTCTACGCCTGTAATTTCAAGCGTTTTTCCATTTTCTTCAATGTTTGCTCCCATTCGAATTAATTCTTCAGCATATTTGAATCTATTTTCAAATATGTTTTCTTCTATAATTGATTTTCCTTCAGCTTTTGTAAGTATAGATCCCATTATTGGTTGCATATCTGTTGGAAATCCTGGATATGGCTCTGTTGCGAGTTTAATTGCTTTGAGCTTTTTTGGAGCAACTAGTTTTATTGTATTTCTATTTATTGTGACTTTACATCCCGCTTCTTTTAGTGAATAAAGCACTGTTAACAAATTTTCTGGATTCGCTCCTTTTACTGTGATTTTTCCACCTGTTCCAGCTGCTGCACAAAGTAAAGTTCCTGTTTCTATTCTATCTGAAATTATTTTGTAATTTGCTTTATGTAAGCTTTTTACTCCAAATATTGTAATTTCTGAAGTACCAGCTCCATATATTTTAGCTCCCATACAATTTAAGCATTTTGCTAAATCTTTTATTTCTGGTTCTTTTGCTGCATTGGTTATATGTGTAGCTCCTTTTGCATATACTGATGCTAAGATAATGTTTTCAGTTGCACCTACACTTGGAAATTTTAGTTTTATCCTTTTACCTACAATTTCCTTGCATTTGCAACTTATAACGTCACCTTCTTCTTCAATATCTATTCCTAATTTTTTAAATGCATCTAAGTGTAAATCAATTGGTCTTGCTCCTATATTGCATCCCCCTGGAAATGCAAATGTGGCTTCTTTGAATCTTCCTATTATAGCCCCAGCAAGAACTACTGTTGAACGTAATTTGTGCATTAAATCTTTAGGAATAGTTGTTTTGTTCATATTTTTGCTACATATTGTTATTTTACCATTTTTATTATCGACTGTGCAACCTAATAACTTTAATATTTCTAATGTGATTTTAGTATCTTCTATGTTAGGAATGTTATATAGTGTTACAGGTTCTGGATTTAGTATAGCTGTAGCTATTATTGGGAGTGCTGCATTTTTTGAGCCTGATGCTTCTACTTTTCCTTGCAATTTTGTTTTGCCTTGAATTATGTAACTTAACATACTAATATCTCCTTTCTAACTGATATATAGTATGTTATTTTACTTTTTTATGTTACTTGCTCTAGTTTCTAAATTTATGCTTGGTTACAATATATCCTACTTTTTAATTAAGCACTTTCTTCTTTTAACCTAATTGATAGTAGCTTACTTATTCCATTTTCCTCCATAGTAATACCATAAACTGTATCTGCTGCTTCCATAGTACCTTTTCTATGTGTAATTACTAAGAATTGTGTAGTATCGCTAAATTTCTTTAAAAATTCTGCAAATCTATATACATTTACATCATCAAGTGCTGCTTCAATTTCATCTAGTATACAGAATGGTGCTGGATTTATTTTTAATATTGCAAATAATAGAGCTATTGCAGTTAGTGCTTTTTCTCCTCCTGATAAAAGCATCATATTTTGAAGTTTTTTACCAGTTGGTTGTGCTTTTATATCTATACCGCACTCTAATATATTGTTTTCATCTTCTAATACCAGTTCAGCTTTTCCTCCACCAAATAGTTCTCTAAATACTTCATCAAAGTTTTTGCTTATTTGCTTAAACTTCTCGCTAAATTGCTCTTTCATAGTTTTTGTCATTTCTGTTATAATGTCTCTTAATTTAGCCATTGTATTTTCTAAGTCTAGTCTTTGTTCACACATAGTTTCATATCTTTCTTTTGTTTTCTTATATTCTTCTATGCTATCAACATTGACACTTCCTAATTCTTTTATTTGATTATGCAATTCATTTACTCTTTTTTGAGTTTCTTGAACATTTGTAGGCTGAGCATAATCTTTTGCATTATTAGGTGTTATTTCATATTCATTCCATAATTCATTTACTGTATCAGATATGTCTTGCTCTGTATTTGTTTTCTTGATTCCTATTTTAACTAATTGCTCTTTTACATCTTGAATTACAGCGAATTGCTTTTCTATATTTTTTTCTAATTCATCTAGCTTGCTATTTTTTGTATTTTTATTATTTTTTAGCTCTTCTATTTTTGTAGAACTTCCGGCTACCTCTGCTTTTATTTTTTCAATGTTATTTTGTAATTCTAAAATATTGTTTCTTATAGATGAATTTTGTTCTTCCATTTTTTCTATTTGAAGCTTTTTGTTTTCAATAGACTGCTTTTCGCTTTCTATACTTTGCTCTATTCTTGCAATTAGCTCATCCATAGATGTACTACTTTCATCAAATGATGATACTGAAATTTTTAAGTTTGTTATGTCCAAGTTTACGTCGTCTATGTATTTTTGATTGTCTTTATTTAGGTTTGCAAATTCTTCTATCTCTTTAGAAATAGTCTCTATTTGTTCTTCTATGCTTTTTACATTTTCTTGCAATTCTTGTTTTTTGCCTATTGCATCTTGTTTTTTGTTTTCTAATTCTTTTAATTCTTCATTTAATTTTTCTTTTCTAGATACAATAGAATTAATGCTTTCTTCAAGTTGAACAACTTTTTCTTTTTCCCTAGCATAGGTTATTTCTATTTCTTGAAGTTTTCTAGTATTTTCTTCTATTTCTGTAGTTTTACTGTCTAATGTTATTTTTTCTTTTTCTTGATTTAAGGATTCTATTTTTTCATCTAATTTTTTTATTTCTTTTTCTAACTTCTTTATTTCTTCGCTTCTACCTAGGATGTTAGCTGTTTTCTTATTTACAAATCCACCTGTAATTGCTCCTGATGGATTTATAATATCTCCATCTAATGTTACAATTCTGAAAGAGTATTTATTTTCTTTAGCTACTTTTATTGCTGTATCCATATTGTCAGTAATAATTGTTCTACCAAGTAAATTAAGCACAATTCCTTCATACTCTTTTTTATATTTTACTAAGTCTGATGCTACACCTATAATTTTTCCATCAGGTTTTATATTTTCTAATTTTTTACCATGAACAGTAGACATTGGTAAAAATGATGCTCTTCCTAATTTATTCACTCTTAGGTACTCTACTAGCTTCTTGGCGTCTCCTTCATTTTCTGTAACTATATTTTGCATACTCGCACCTAAGCACATTTCAATTGCTGTACTATATTTTTCATCAGTTGAAACTATATTTGCAAGTACACCATGTATACCTTTTTTTAAGGCTGGATTGTTATCACATGCAATTAACAACTCTTTTACTGATTTAGTGTATCCTTCTTTTTCTTTCTCCGTTTCTACTAAGAAATTATATTTGCTTTTCTTTAATCTTTGTTCATCTACTGCATTATTTATTTTTATTTCTATATCTTTTATTTGTTTGTCTAAAGCTTCTTTTTCAGATTTATCTTTTTGAACAGCTTCTTCTATTTGTTTTTTCTCATTTTCTATTTTTGTAAAATTAGCATTTATATCATTTTTGCTCATTCTCTTTTCGTCTAATTCTGATATAACTCCAGACAATTCTTTTTCTGCTTGCTTTTTTCTGTTTTCAAAGTTCTCATAATTTACATCTTGTTCTGTTATTTCATTTTCTAAGCTGTATTTATTTTCTTTTAAATCTTCTACTTGCTTTTTCTTCTCTTCTATTTCTAGTTCTTTACTAGATAACTTTTGATTTAGTTTTCTTAATTCCTCTTCTTTTTCTTCTAATTCTTTTGCAAACTTTTCTTTGTTTTCCTTTAAATTTTCCTTTTTAGATAATTTGCCTTTTTTCTCTTCTTCTAAGTCTGAAATAGTAATATTACTCCCAGTAATCTCATTTTCTAATCTATTTTTATTTTCGCTGTTATTAGAGATTTTTTCTTTGCTAACATTGATTTCTGAATTTATTCTCTCTATTTTATTTTCACTTTCAAATCCAAGTGTTTGAAGTCTTTCCATTTCAGTAGAAATTTCTTCAATTTGATTTTTTAGTTCTTGTTTTAATTCTTGCATATCTTCAAGTTTATTGTTTTCTTCAAGGCTTTGATTTTCAAAAATTTCTTTGTTCTTTTCTAATTCTTGAAGCTTCTCTTTAAATGTATTTATTTTTAATACAAATAAACCTACTTCTATATTTTTTAATTCTTCTCTCAAATCTAAAAATTTTCTAGCCTTTTCTGATTGTAATTTAAGTGGTTCTATATTTGCTTCTATTTCAGATAAAATATCATTGATTCTTACTAGGTTTAGTTTTGTTTGTTCAAGCTTTTTTTCAGATTCTTCTCTTCTAGTTCTATATTTTACTATTCCTGAAGCTTCTTCAAATATTTTTCTTCTGTCTTCTGATTTATTACTTAAAATCTCGTCTATTTTTCCCTGTCCTATTATTGAATAACCATCTTTTCCTATACCAGTATCCATAAATAGCTCTAAAATATCTTTAAGTCTGCAAGGTACTTTATTTATGAAATATCCTGTTTCTCCTGTTCTATATAGTCTTCTTGTAACAGTTACTTCTGAAAATTCAACAGGTAGTGCTCCATCACTATTATCTATTACCATATTTACTTCTGCGAAACCTAGAGATTTTCTGTTTTGTGTTCCAGCAAAAATAATGTCCTCAGATTTAGAGCCTCTAAGTGACTTCATACTTTGCTCTCCAAGAACCCATCTAATGGCATCTGAAATATTACTTTTTCCAGAACCATTTGGCCCTATTACTGCTGTTATTCCTTTTTTAAATTCAAATACTGTTTTGTCTGCGAAAGATTTGAATCCTTGCATTTCTAATTTTTTTAAGTACATAGTGTTTACCTTTCGTTTTTTAATTTTAATATATGGTTACAATTCACAATTCAATTTCTCGATTAAGCTATAATATGTCAATAGGACGCTCCTTTTTAGCACTGTAAATTGTATCTATTTATCTTTTAAAAACTTTTCAATAAATTTTACAGAACTTTCAAGTTCCATTAGCCTATTATCTTCTACTGTTTTATAGTAATCATCCATACTTAAATTATCACTTACTTTTTTAAGTGATACAAGTGGAATATTATATAAATCTGCTAACAGTGATACTGAATGAAGTTCCATATCAAAAATTACGTTATCTTTAATATCTGTATTATTTACAAAACATTCTGCTGAATAGCATGGTAATTTTTCTAACTCGTCAATTGTTAGTAAATCTTGTCCACCTAAATCGTCCATACTATATTTTTGCTCTCCGGTTATGTCCCATTCTAAGTTATATGATTTATTTATTGAAACCCAGCTTCCTATTTTTGCGGACGTTGAGCCTGCATAGCCAATGTTTATTATTAAATCTGGTTTATCGTTTTCACATAAATACTTTGTAAGTCCAATTGCTGTTTTTTGTTTGCCAATGCCTGTAATAATTAGCGTAATTTTTGTTTCATTTTGTTTACCTTCTAAAGTTGTAATTATATTATTGAATTTATCTTCTTTTTGCTCTTTTTCTACTAGATTAAGCAGTTTTGCTATTTGCTCTCCTTCTTTTTTCATTGCGCAATGTATTAATATATTTTTCATATTTATTTTCCTTATCTTTTTTATTGTTTAATTTTTTTAATTAAAATCGATTTTGTATTTGCTATTTTTGCTCCTTCTTCTAGCGTTTATATCATATTATCACAAATATTTGTTTTTGTCATTAAAATTTAATATTGTTTTTCATATTTTTTGTTGTTTTTTTAATATTTCATTTGCTATAATATATTTGTTATAATTTTATAAAAAATATTATTAAAATTATATATTTTTTAATTGTACAAAGGAGAATTATAATGTTAGAAGAGAAATATGATTTTTATAGTCCTACCAATCTGAAAGTTCATGAGTTAGATAGTGCTATTAAAGACCATCTAATCGTTATGGATAAGTTGGATATGTTTACTAAAAGGCATAGTGAAAATGTTGCTAATTTAGTAGGTAGAATTTGTGAGTATATGCATTGTAACAACCAATTTACTATTCATTGCATTTTGGCCGGATATTTACATGATGTAGGTAAACTTTTTATACCTAAAGAAATAACTAATAAACCTGGTAGGCTTACTGATGAAGAATATGAAATAATGAAAACTCACACTACTTTGGGTTATCAATATTGTATGGATGATTTAGCTCTAAGACCTTATTCTGATGGTCCATGGTATCATCACGAAGCACTAAATGGTACTGGTTATCCAAGGGGTTTGCGCAAGCCTGATATTCCATACTCTGCACAAATTATACGTGTTGCTGATGAATATGATGCCATAGTAACTAAGAGACAATACACTACTCACGTTAATATTTCTCAAACTTTGAAAGAATTAATTAAAGATGCTTTACCAAGCAATGATGTTATAGCTTTAGACCAATTAAAGCAAAATGAGCGATTAGGAAAGATTAATCCTAAACCTCTTAAAGCTTTATTTAAAGTTGTAATTGATGATACTCTTTATGAAATTAGTTGTGTTCTTAATTATGTAAATTATATTAAAGACCAAATTAAACGTTTAAAAAGTGCTCAAAAATATGAAGATAAGATGAATTCTGCAAAAAAAGGTTCTACTAAGGATTATTATAAAACAGGAATGCAACTTCTTTTCCAACCTGGTGAAAATTTTGATAATTATAAACAAGTATTGGCTGAATATGAAAATGCTTTGGTAATTAGACAAGATAGAATTGATAAATTATATTACGAAATTAAGCTTATAAAAAAGCTAAAAATATAAAAACCTCTATAAATAATATAGAGGTTTTTTAGATTATTGACAATGTATAAAAAATATTTTGTCAATAGTGATTAGTCTAGTTTTTTATTATTTCTGTATTTATTTAACTTTTGTTTAATTTAGTCAGTTTTTCTTTAGGTATTTTTATATTAGTAATTTAATATTTTAGTTAGTATTTTTGTCACTTGTTTTTTTATTGTTGTTTCTCATGTTTTTTCTTAATATTAATGTAATTGCAATCGCTACAATAATTAGTATTAAAATCATTGGCATTACATTTAATATTATTTGTCCTGTTCTAGGCATAACAGCTAGCTCATTCATATCTTCATTGTCTTCTAATGTTGTTTCCTCTATTTTCTCTGAGTCAATTCTAACATATGCTTTTATATCTTTTGCAATATCTATGCCATCATTTTTCCTTAGTATTAATTCATATTCTCTTGTTTCTCCTATTCCTAAATCAGTTACTTTGTATTTTGCGCTACCGCCATTTATTTCCCAGTCTGTATTTACAATGCTAAATCCTTCTGGAATTGTAAAAGTAATATAACCGCTTCCTATTCTCTCTTGATTGTTTGTTACCTTTATTTTATAATGAATTTGCAATGTTGATTTTTTATTTGCATCTCTTATTTCAGTTTCTATTTTTCCTACTTTTCCGTTTAATCCATAATAGTTTCCGTTTATATAAGCTTTTTCTAAATTCATTTCTATTTGTAGGTTAAACTTTAACTTTCTATAATAATAGTTTAGTGTTATATCTTCTTTTCCAACTGTGACTGTTGACTCATCAGGCTTTTTTGTAAGTTCGTAATTTTCATAATTTCTTTCTTCTGCTGTAAAACTATCTCCTTCATGGACATCTTTATCAAATGTATCTATTCTTTCTCCTGTTTCTTCATCAATGTAATTTACTATTACTTTTGATTTATGTTTATAATAATATATTACATCAATATTTTCTCCTTTCATTGTTCCAGATGTATTTCCTGTAACTTTTGTGAAGTCATAATCTTCAATTTCTTTTTTATTGGTTTCATATGTATCTCCTGATTTTCCTTTTATCACTTCGCTTGTAGCTATTTCTTCATTTGTGAATTCATCTACATATCTTGCTGTTACTGTTGTATTTTTAGCATAATAATAATTAACCTGTTGCAATTCTTCTGTTAATGTGAATTCTTCTATTTCTGGTTTTTTTACTAATGTATATCCTTCAATATTTTTAGCCTCTGTTGAAACCTTTTCTCCTACTGGACCGCTTTTACTATCCTTGCTAAGTACTTCATTTGTATCTATATCTATGTAATTAGCTTGTACTCCACTACTTTGTAAGTTGAATTCCACAAATAGATTTGACTCTCCACCTGCTCTTTCCATATAGAATAATGTTAAAGTATGTTGTCCTTGTGAAAGATTTCCATCCTCGAAAGCTTTTTTATATACTTCCTTTTCTAGACTTTTGGTTTCTGGGTTGTATATGCTTTCATAATATACTTGATTTTTGGCAAAGTTTATATTTCCACGTAGTTTAATATGACATCCTCCTAAATCAAGTACTAGTTTGTCATCTATAAATACCCATACATCATCATCTCCTGAAAAGTCAAATATCATATCTTCATATTCATTTGTTTCTAGATTTTTCACTTTACCATCGCTCGTCATTATAAATGGTATCTCTATTCGTCCTGTAAAGCCTAAGTTTCTATTGCTAGGAATAGCTGTATCGTCTACACAATCGTTAAATGGATAAAATCCACTTCTTTCTCCTTGGTGCATTTTGAATGTTTTTGTATTATAGTCTTTATATACATGATATTTATCACTATTAAAAGTGTAGTATCCATTTTTTTCTTTTATAAATGGGAACTTCCAGTCAGTAAGAACTGCATCATATATTTGTATGTTGTCGTTTGTTCTTGGAAATAGGGTTATTCCATTTGTATATTTGTCTATTATTCCTAAGTTGCCATTTAATAACCTATTTAGTGCTAATCCTTGAACAACTCCATCTGAACTACCATACACGCCAACATCTACATATCCATTTTGTATTCCTCCACTACATTTTCCTTCTGTTGATCCAAAAAGTATAGAGTCGCTATCTATTAAATATTTTACTAATTCTGTATGAGAATAATATTCATCTGGCGACCTTAGTCTTTGGTATTCATTATAGCCTTCTATATTTATTTTTGTGAATGTTGCATTTACATATCTAATATTACTTTCTGGAACAGTACTACAATTAGTAGATGCAAAGCTCCTATTATAGTAAAACATAGACACAATAAATAAGAATGCAATGATTAATACTTTGATTTTCTTCTTCATATAACTCCTTTTCTATAAATGAAAATCATCCCGTGTTTTCATTTATATTATTTAATTGGGATAAATAAAAGATAATTTAAGACTTAAATTATTTGAAATAATTAAATTGAATTAATTTAATTGTTTTTATTATACACCATATTATGGTAATTGTAAAGAAAAATCGTACGTCAAATTTCGACAAAATCCGACATACGATTAACTATAATTTTATGATTCCAATCTAATGCTTTACATATACTATTCTAATTCGATGCTTACACATAATTTTATTCTTCTAAACCTATACTTACTCCAAGCGCATTATTGATTTTTTTCATAAGGTTTTCATCATCTATATGGCCTATTTTTTCTTTTAATCTACTTTTATCTATTGTTCTTACTTGTTCTGCTAAAACTACTGAATTTGTTTTTAGGCCGTACATTTTGAGAGCCAATTTCTATATGAGTTGGCAACTTTGTTTTTCCCATTTGTGAAGTAATTGCTGCTGCTATTACTGTTGGACTATGTTTATTTCCTAAATCGTTTTGTATTATAATAACAGGTCTTATACCTCCTTGTTCTGAACCTACTACTGGACTTAAATCTGCATAAAACATATCTCCTCTTCTTATATTCATATCTACTCTCCCAACATTATATTGAGATGATATATATTTCTAAATGTTTAATTCTACCTCGTTATATATTATGTCTATTTTGAGGCTATTGTTAATATCAAATATTTGTAGATTTTCAGGAGCTAACGTTGACTTATTTATGTAAAGAATTTGTTTATAATTATATTTATTTATTTTACTATCATAAATCATTTTGACTTTGTTATCTTCTTCATATATTTGGCTAATTCCAGAGTTTCTATAACCTTCTATAAAAGATGTTAAAAACAATGAATTTGTTGTTATATATGGATAGTCCTCATAAATTTTGCTTAAATTGTATCTAGTATTTTCTATTCTTAATACTCCATTTTCATAAGTTAACTGCATACCCGAAATAGCTTCTGGTGAAGTAGCTAATTGTTTTGTATAACTCTGTCCTCTTACTTCTTGTTCAAATTCATAAAAATCTGCATTTTTATTGCTACTAACTGTTACCTTTACTTTTGCTTTATATGTTGAAACATTTAGAATATATTGTTCAATCTCTTGTATATTTTTATTATTTCCAGTTTCTTTATTTTTATAATCAGTAATTACAAATTTTTTCACAAATAAAAAGACAATAATTAACACTATTATAGGAGTTAATATTTTTATTGCTTTTTTCATTTTTAAACCATTCCTCTATAAATATTTAGGTTTTTATTGGATACCTATAAACCTTACTAATATTTTTATGCTTAAAACAATAAAAAAATAACCTAACCACTTGTAGTGGTTAAGCTAACTTCATTTTTCAACTATTTTTCTATATAAATGCAATTATTCTAAATTTTTAAAATACTTTATCAACTCATTTTCAACATCTTGTTTACTTTCTAAATGATTAATTGTATTTCTAATATTTGATGCTTGAGGTAAACCTTTTAGATAATAGCATATATGTTTTCGCATTTCTCTTATTCCTGTATATTCGCCTTTTTCTTTTACTTCCAAATCAATATGCTCCAAAATTGTGTCAAGTATTTCTTTATTTGAAATCTTCCTGATGCTCCCTGTTTCTAAATATGTCCTTATTTGTTCTATAAGCCATGGATTTCCTAGAGTCGCTCTTCCAATCATTATACCATCACAATTTGTTAGTTCAAATATTTTTTTTGCATCTTCTGGTGTTTTTATGTCTCCATTTCCTATTACAGGTATTTTTACACTTTCTTTTACTTGTTTTATAATATTCCAATCGGCTGTACCTGTATAAAATTCACTTCTAGTTCTTCCATGTAGTGCAATTGCACTAGCTCCAGCACTTTCAATTGTTTGAGCTGCTTCGACTGCGACAACATGCTCGCTATCCCATCCTTTTCTTATTTTTACTGTTACTGGCTTTTCTGAATTTTCTACTACTGCCTTTACTATTTCATAGACTTTGTCTAAATCTAATAATAGCCTGCTTCCATCTCCATTTTTTACAACTTTTGGAGCTGGACAACCCATATTAATATCTACTATATCTGCAATTTTACTAACATATTTGGCTGCATATGCCATTGATTCTACATCACTGCCAAATATCTGTGCAGATATAGGTCTTTTTTCTCCATCCATTTTTAGCAATTGCTTTGTTTTTTCATCATTATAATAAAGAGCTTTGCTACTTACCATTTCTGTAACAACAAGACCCGGATTATATTTTTCGCATATCAGTCTAAAAGGCAAGTCTGTAAGACCTGCCATTGGAGCTAATATTATATTATTTTCTAGTTCAACATTACCTATTTTTAATTTTTTCAACATCACTATTCCTTTTTCTATTATTCCACAAATATAGCTTTTTGTCTTCTTCCGCTAATATTTAATAGGACTGCTATCATAATTAAATTACTTAAAAGTGAGCTTCCACCATAACTTACAAAAGGTAATGGTACACCTGTTATTGGTAGTAATCCTATTGTCATACCTATATTTTCAGTCATGTGGAATAAAAATATTCCTGCTATCCCCATTGCAATGTATGACCCCAGGTTATCTTTGGCTGTTTTAGCTACATACATTGCTTTTGTAATCAGCACGACGTACAGTATAACTATTGCAGCGGCAACTATAAATCCCATTTCTTCTCCTATTACAGAGAATATAAAGTCAGTTGTTTTAGGGCTTAAATATCCCAATTGTGTTTGATTTCCTTTTAGTAATCCCATACCAAGTAAACCACCAGCACCTATTGCTAATTTTGATTGTGTCAAATTGTATCCAGCACCTCTTGGGTCTAAATCTTGATTTAGAAATACTTCTATTCTTCTCTTAGCATGGTCTGGTAATACAAAGAAATATAATAGAGGAAGTGTTATTGCCACTATTAAAAATCCTGCTATAATATATTTTTTGTCTATGCCAGCAACAAATAACATCAATATAAATGCTACGCAAAAGGCTAAAGCAGTTCCATAGTCTGGTTGTTTTACTATTAATAAAACTGGTACACCTATTATAGCTAATAAGATAAGTAGTCTAGTTGGTCTGCTGATTTCCTTTTTCCCTTTTGCTGTCATTTTAGACATTACTAAAGCTAATACAAATATTACAAATATTTTTGAAAATTCTGCTGGTTGCAAAGTAAAAGAGCCAAATGAATACCAGCTTGTTGCTCCATTAATTGGTTCTGTGAAGAGAACACCTATTAACAGAATAATTAATACCGCATATATTATTGGCGATATTTTAGCAATTGTTTCATAATCTATTAATGTAAAAGCTATTATAAATGGTATACTAACGCCTATCCATAATAATTGTTTTTTAAATTCGTCATATTCTGCATTTTGAGTTGCTGAAAAAAGGGCAATCAATCCTATTATGATTAATAGGATTGTACATATTAATATTGACCATTCTACATTCTTAGATAATCTTTTTTTCATTCTTGCCTCTATTTCTTTTTCTTAGACTTTTTTTCTTTTGTATTTTTCTTTTTTGTGTTGTCATTTTGAGATTTGTTTTCTTCTTTTTGAACCTCTTTTGAAGTTTCAGTTGAATTCTCTATATCTTTATTTTGTGAATCATCATTTTTTGATTCTTCATTACTCTCTACTTTATCATTTTCTTTTATTTCGTTATCTTCTTTGCTTTCTATTTGATTTGAACTATCTTCTTGTGAATTTTCTTCTACTACAACACTTTCGATATCTTTTTTATCTTCTTCTTGTTTATTATTTTCATTTTCTGTTTTATTATTCTCTTCGCTTACTTCTACTTGAGTTTCTTCTTTTTTGTTTTCATTCGTTTTTTCGCTATTCTTACTTGTATTTCTTTTTTCGTTTTTTATACTTATTATAGGAATATTCGCATATAATGCTGGTGCACCGGTTGTGCCATCACTGTTTTGCTTATTTGTAAGCCTTACGTCTATTTCTTTTTCATCTACGTCAATATATTTTTTTATAACGTCTATTATTTCTTGTTTCATCATATCTAAAAAGTCTGCTGAAACGTTTGCTCTATCTTGCATAAGAACTAAGTGTAATCTTTCCTTAGCCTCGTCTTTATTTGTTTTGCTCTCTATTTGTCCATTCTTTTTGTTTAGTTTCTTAAAAAATCCCATAATGTTTTCAAACATTCCTATTTCCTCCATTGCATTTTATTTTTTAAAACCTTTTTTTAATCTACTCCATATCCCTTCTTTTTTTCTACCAGGTATTGTTACTTCAACATTTTCGCCCAAAATTCTCCTTGCAATTTCTATATATGCTCTTCCTGAAGGAGCTTTTTTATTAGATACTGCAGGTTCACCTTTATTTGTTTGTGTTATTATATATTCATCTTCTGGCACTACTCCAATCAAATCTATTGATAGTAAGTCAAGTATATCCTCAACATCCATCATTTCTCCTCTTTTAACCATTTCAGGTCTTAACCTATTTATGATTAATTCAGGATTTTTTATTTCTGATGCTTCTAGTAAGCCAATAATTCTGTCAGCATCACGAATTGATGAGATTTCTGCATTAGTAACAACTATTGCTCTATCTGCTCCAGCAATCGCATTTTTAAATCCTTGCTCTATTCCTGCTGGGCAATCTATTAAAATGAAATCAAATTCTTCTCTAAGTTTTCCTGTTAGTTCTCTCATTTGTTCTTCATTAACTGCACTTTTATCTCTAGTTTGGGCTGCTGGTAATAAAAATAAATCTGTAAAACGTTTATCTTTTATTAATGCTTGTCTTAATTTGCATTTTCCTTCAACAACATCTACGATGTCATATACAATTCTGTTTTCTAGTCCCATTACAACATCAAGATTTCTTAATCCTATGTCTGTGTCAACAAGGACAACTTTTTTTCCTCTAAGAGCTAATGCGGCTCCAACGTTTGCTGTTGTTGTAGTTTTACCGACTCCGCCTTTTCCTGATGTTATAACTATAACTTCACCCATAACTTTCCTCCTTGCATCATTTTAACATCTATATTATATTTGCATTTGGCTTAAAAGTCAATGAATCTGAGTTAAGTTTGTCAATTTTTTCTTTTAAAAACATAACTATTTACGTAAAAAATATAGCACCTTACATTTTCATGTAAAGTACTATGTTTTTACTAAGGTTTATATATATTTATTATGCTTGCATTCTTTCACTGTTTTCTTCTTCTTGATTGCTTGATTCAACATTTTCAGCTACCCCATCTTGGTTTTCGCTGTTTTCATCATCTTTTTTGTCAACTACTTCTAGATTTGAAATTGAAACTTCATAAGCTACTTTTTGTTCAACTGTTCCGTCTTCATGTTTTTTCTCATAGGCTCTTGATTGAACTCTACCTATGACCTTTACTTCTGTTCCAACTTCCATCTTTGAGCAGAATCTAGCATTTCTTCCCCAAGTAATACATGGGATGTAGTCTGATTTGTTGTATGCTCTGTTTACAGCTAAAAGGATATCTGCAATTTCTCTTCCAAATGGTGTTTGTCTGTAAATAGGTGTTTTACAAATATAACCTGTTAAAATAACCTCATTTGAAATTAAGTCCTTACTAGCTACAACTTCCTCTTCTTGGTTTGGTAAGAATTCAATGTCTTTTGCAAACACTGTTAAGATTAATCTGTTTCTTTCATTTTCATAACTATTGTAAGACCTAAATTGTCCTGTAATTTTAACTTTTTTTTCAACAACTAAGTCTTCATCTTTAAATAATCTTTCAGATATAGTAACTGGTATTATATCTGCATTTCCACTTAAACGTGGTACACTTAAATCAAAAGTGTAAAATTTTTCTCCATAAATTTCATGACTGAATTTCTTTTCATCTGTAATCTTTCCAACCAATGTAATATGGTTGTTATCAGCAAAATTTGTTTCCAATTTTAATTCCTCCTTAATTATTCTTGTGTATCTTATTCATCTAATATTTTTTGAATACTTATGCGCTATAACCTATTATACAACATTTTTTTTGATTTGTCTACATAAAAAGTTGATTTTCTTTTATTTTTGTAACATTTTTGTAATATTTGTATTATTTTCCTTAGATGATTCCTGATTTATATATACATTTTGCTCAATTTTATTCGAAATTATACTGTTTGTTGATGTTTCAATTATTTTTTCATTTCTATTAGTTATTGCTATTGCCATGACAAATAAGATTACAACCGTTCCGAATCGATACTAAATAAGAGTATATTTTTTCTTTATTGAATACTACAAACATAAAAAGTACCTCCAGTAAATGTATATGCACTTTTCTGGAGGTTATGCCTTTTTGCTATTTAATTTTTTCTTTTTCAGTTGTATGTCCGCAATTTAAGCATTTAGCTTTAGTTGTATATACAATATCTTTTTTCTCTTTTGTTTTATCTTTACCAAATAAATTTTTCTTTATAACTTCTTTATTTCTTAATTTTGTTTCATTTGAAATTGTTACAGTTGAATTCCACTTTTTGCAATAATCACAAATTCTTTGATGTGAATCCCATCCATACAATATTAATACAAAAATTATTGCTATTGGTATAAGTAATAAATGTTGTGAAGTAAAAATATATATTATAGCTAAAATTATATCTACTATTAGTGGTATTCTATACATTAGCCAAGTTTTCTTTTTGCTATCTTTTTCATTAGCCTCTATTTCTTTCTTACTTATTTCTTTTTCTTTTATTTTATTTACATTTATTTTTTCTTTCATATATTTTGTTTCCTTTATTATATTTAGGCTTTTATACGGTACCTATAAACCTTTATATATTAGCTTTTTTCAGTTCTATCTTTTCGTTCAATAGCTTGTATGATACATTTATGAAATTGCACTCTGTATCTGTTAAATATATTTCGTCTTGCACCTTTAATTCATTTTCAGATATATCTATCATTGTTTTCATATACTCGGCTAACTTTTCGCCTGTGTTTATTATTTCTGTTTGAGGCATTTGCTCTTCAATTATCTTTTTAAATAATGGATAATGTGTACAACCAAGTATTAATGCGTCTAGTTTTGGAAAATCTTTTACATATTCGTTAATTGTAAGCTTCGCTATCTCATTTTGAGTCCAACCCTCTTCTGCCATTGGTGCTAAGAGCGGGCATTCTTTGTTATATACGTTAAGATTTTTTATTTGTTTTTTTAAATTTATTTCCCAAGCGTTACTCCTTATTGTGCCTCTTGTTGCAATTACTCCAACATTTTTTATACTTTCTTTGCTTTTTATGTATTCAATAGTTGGTCCTATTATCCCTATAATTGGAACTTTATATATGCTTTGTACTTCTTGAATCGCTTGACTTGTTGCTGTACCACATGCTATTACTATTGTTTTTACATTTTGTTCAAGTAAGAAATCTATATTTTTTTTACTTAATTCTATTATACTTTGTTTAGATTTTGAACCATATGGGAAATTTTTTGTATCCCCTAAATATATTATTTTTTCATTTGGCATTACTTTTTTTATTTCTTTATATACTGTAAGTCCTCCAACGCCTGAGTCAAACATGCCTATTGGTCTATTGTCCATAAAATCCACCTTTTCTATAATTACTTTCTTTATTATATTATCATTTTTTGTAATAAATATCAACAAATTATATCTAATAATGAAAAGAGTTAAATCAAATAGTTTTTTTAATTTCAAAAAAGCCAGCTTGCTTTAATTTCATAAAGTAAACTGACTTTTTCCTTAAGCTATTTGTCTAGTTTGCAATAATTACATTCATCATCTGGCTTTTCTGGTCTTTCAGGTTTGCATTCTTTTTCACAATCACAGTCTAATTTTTCGCCTTTTAAGCATCTGAAATCTTTTTCCACTTTTGCACATATTTTTGAATGTTTTACTTTATTTGCCCAAATTTCTATTGAATAGTATCTATCTGGGCAAAGTGGTCCGAAAACAAATTCTCCATTTTTATCTGTAAAAGTATGAGAAACTGGTTTTCTTTCATCTTTGCAGTCACAGTCAACTTCGACTAGTTTTACAACTGCGTCTTCAATTGGTTCTCCACAGTCGTCTTTAACTATACCGTAAATTACTGTTCTGTTATCTTTTGATATTGTTATATCTAAATCATATTGTTTTCCGGCAGCTAAAACTCCGTCAACATCTATGATTGGGCATATTTTTTTATCATATTTCATATTATATAACCTGCCTTTCTTTTATATAATATGAAATATTTTATGTTTAGTTACTACATTATTCCAATTTTTTTCATCATGCGTTTTCCTTGTCTTAGCATTTTGTTTGGTCCATGGCTTTGAATTTCATTACACATCATTGTTGCACCTACTGCTATTACCATTCCAGCAATCATTCCTTTAACAAATTTCATAATTTTACCTCCTCTTAACAAATTATTAGATAGCTTTAAATTAGCTTATTTTTTTAATATGTTTGTTGATTTTCAAACATATTGTTTTTTCTAAATTTATTATGTCTTTTTTCTATTTCTTTTATACGAAAAAACTGTTAATTTTTATATTAATTCTTTTTTATATACTTTTTATACCAAGAATATGCTTCAAATATTGCAATTACAAAAAGAAATATTGCAAATAGTTTTCTAAGCATTCCTACTTCTATTTTTGTTGCTATAAAAGCTCCTAAAAAAGCTCCTATTGCACCTAATATGGCTATTGGTATGGCTAATTTCCAGTCTATTTGTTTATTTTTTATATTTACTATTGTTGCAACTATTGATGTTGGGATAAAGAATACTAAGTTTACTGCTTGAGCTACTTTTTGGTCTATTGATAAGAAGCATACTAATATTGTTATTAATATTGTTCCTCCACCCATTCCCATTCCACTAACAATTCCTGATATTACTCCTGTTAATCCTTCTAGCATAGTTTTCTCCTTTGCATATTTCATGCTCTTCTTGATTTTTAGCCTTTGTCTTTTTATTTTTGCAGGCTATATTTACATTTTCAAAATTGATATTCCTGCATAAATCAAAAATGCTATAAATATTAAAATTAAATATTTGTCATTTATTTTTTTCATTAAGTTTGCTCCGATTATTCCACCTATTATTCCACCAATTCCACATATTATTCCTAGTCTCCAGTCAATATATTCTGCTTTATTGTAGAAAAATAGACTTGCCAATACCATTGGAAGTATGCATAATACGGACATTGCTCTAGCCTTTTTCTCATCTTGTTTAAAAATATACACAAATGCTGGAACTAAAATTAAGCCTCCTCCTGATGCAAATAATCCACAGAGCAAGCCTGTTAATATTCCTACAATTGCAATTTTTATTTTTTCTTTGTTTTCCATATGTTTATTTTTTCTGATTTTATTATCTTTATTCATAAAAAAATAAAGTTGAACTATAAAATTTATAATTCAACTTTGTTTTAAATTTAATATTTTTTTATTTTTCAATCTCAGCCATATATTCTTCAATAAACTTCTCAAGTTTTGCTGCTGTGTGGCAAGATATACAGTGTGCTAACCTTTCTGTTTCTTGTTCTACTAGATGTGGGTCTGTTTTTATAATGTCTTTTAAAAATTTTCTAAATAGTTTATGCCTTCTTTCTATATATTTTGCTCTAACTATTCCTTCTTTAGTTAGGCTGATATTTTTATACTTTTCGTAATTAATTAGTCCTTGCTCTTTTAACGAATTAAGTGCACTATTAGTGCTTGCTTTTGTTACTTCCATTTTGTTTGCAATATCTGTAACTCTAGCACCATCATTATTTTCAGATAATACATATATTGTATATAGATATTCTTCTAATGAATCTGTCACTTAATTTCACCCCTTTATACATTTTGCATTTAATTAATTTTTCTATATTTTATAATTTTACTACGCTTTAATTAATTATCTACTTTTATTTCTTTTGGCTTAATCTTTTGTGACTTTACTGTCATTGCATTTGTTTGAGCCTCATTCCATCTCATTACTCTTATATTTTTATAAGTATCTAAAACTTGTGTATATTTATCTCTTTCATCTTCCCAAACTGTTGATGGTATTTTATCAAAACTGTCAAACATTTTTTCAGCTTCAGTCAAATATATTATTTGTTCTTGTGGTGACATTTTGTCATATCTTTTTGCAAATTTTGCTAGGCTGTCTAATTTTTGGTTTGCATCAATAAAGCTGAAAAAATCTTTTACTTTTATTCCAGCCATTCTAATCTGTGCAATAGACATAACAATTAATATTACTATGAATATAAGCAGTATAAATATTATTGCTAAAGCCTCTGTCATTTGACTTCTCCTTATCTTTAGATTTTGATATATTATAACATTAAAAAATTTGCATTGCAATATTTTATACACAATGCAATGTTTATGAAAGTTTCTATTTTATATTTCTGTTCTCGTAGCAAAATTTATTTTATCTTTGCATGTCATCACTATCTTTTAATTTATTAGACGAATTTAAAGTTTTTACTGTTGCAGTATGCATTCCCATTCTTTGTCCACCTAATACATCTGTTAAAAATCCATCACCCAATACCATAATATTTTCTGGATTAAGTCCCATTTCTGTACTTGCCTTTATAAAAGGTTCTCTTCTAGGCTTAAAGGCTCGTGAAATATATCCAATGTCTAATATTTGTGCTAGTTTTGCTATTTTTTCATTTTTTCCATTAGAAACCAGATAGATTTTTAATTCCTTATTTAATAATTTTAATGCTCTCAAAATACTATGTGGAATATATCTGTATTCTTGAAATATAGTTCCATCAACATCAATTATCATTCCACCTATTCCGTATTCTTGTTTTAATCTTTTTATTTCTGTTAAATCTATATCGTTTATACTGTTATATTCTTTAACATTGGGTTTTAGCTGGCTTCTTACAATTCTGTTAAGAGCCATAACATATTTTACATATATTTTTCCTGTTATAGACATTTTGTCACCTCGTATAAAATATCTTATCATATATTTTACAATTTGACAATATTTTTTCAGTTAAGGAGTATCTTTAACTAATTTTTTCAATTTGGGACGGTCCTAAAATAAAAAACTTTTCAATTTGGGACGGACCCATCGTAAAATATTTTACGAAAAGGACCGTTCCCGATTGAAAATTTTTATCCAACAACTATTTCATCATCTTGCACAGTAACTTTTGCTTCTTTCTTTATTTTTCCATCAAGCATTGCTTCTGCTATTTTATCTTCAACCATTGTTTGTATTGCTCTTTTTAGAGGTCTTGCTCCAAATGTTTTGTCTGTTCCTTTTTTCGCTACTAAGTCTTTAGCATTTTCATCAACAGTAAGTTTTATTCCTTGCTCCTTTAATAGTTTTGCTACATTATTTAGCATAATGTCTACTATTTTTCTTATTTGATTATCCTCTAATTTATGGAATACTATTATTTCATCTATACGGTTTAAGAATTCAGGTTTAAATTCTTTCTTCAATTCTCCCATTACATCTTTTTTGATGTCTTGGTATTCTTTTTCTCCATTTTCTTTTTCTTCGATGAAACCTAATGTTTTCTTATCTGTAATTAATTTTGCTCCAACATTTGATGTCATAATTATTACAGTATTTTTGAAGTTTACTGTTCTTCCTTGTGAGTCTGTTAATCTACCATCGTCTAATACTTGTAATAACATATTCATTACATCTGGATGTGCTTTTTCAATTTCATCAAATAGGATTACTGAATATGGTTTTCTTCTTACTTTTTCTGTAAGTTGACCGGCTTCATCATATCCTACATATCCTGGAGGTGAACCTATAAGTTTTGCAACGGAATGTGGTTCCATATATTCAGACATATCAATTCTGATTAATGCGTCTTCGCTTCCAAATAAGTTTTCTGCTAAGGCTTTAGATAATTCTGTTTTACCAACACCTGTTGGTCCTAGGAATAAGAATGAGCCTATTGGTTTATTAGGGTCTTTTAAGCCCATTCTACTTCTTTTTATTGCTTTTGCAACTGCTGAAACTGCCTCATCTTGTCCAATAACTCTTTTATGCAAATTTTCTTCCAAATTTTTAAGTTTATCATTTTCACTTTGAGATACTTTTGAAACTGGTATTCCTGTCCAACTTGATATTACATTTGCAATATCTTCTTCTTTTAATGTTGAAACATTTTTGCTACTTTTTGTTTCCCATTCTTTTTTAGCATCTTCAAGTTCTTTCTTTTTCGCATTTTCTTTATCTCTTATTTTTGCTGCTTTTTCAAAGTCTTGAACTCTTATTGCTTCTTCTTTTTCTTTATCTAATTTTTCTATTTTATCTTTTAATTCTTTAAAGCTATCTGGTTCTGTGTAGCTACTCATTCTAACTTTTGAAGCCGCTTCATCTATTAAATCTATTGCTTTATCTGGTAAATATCTATCATTTATATATCTTGAAGATAGCTCTACTGCCGCTTTTATGGCTTCGTCTGTTATTTTTACATTATGATGTGCTTCGTATTTATCTCTTAAACCAAATAGAATTTGAGTAGCCTCTTCTTCTGTTGGTTCATTTACTGTTACAGGGCTAAATCTTCTTTCAAGTGCTGCATCCTTTTCTATATATTTTCTATATTCTTTTAATGTTGTAGCACCTATTAATTGAATTTCACCTCTAGCTAAAAGTGGTTTTAAAATGTTTGCTGCATCAACAGCTCCTTCTGCTGAACCAGCTCCAACTATTGTATGAATTTCATCAATGAAGATTATTACATCTCCTGCTTTTTTTACTTCTTTTAATGCCTTTTTTATTCTTTCTTCAAAGTCTCCTCTATATTTTGCACCTGCTATCATACTAGCCATGTCTAAGCTTACTACTCTTTTATTTTTTAATATTTCTGGCACGTCTCCTGCTACTATTTTTTCTGCTAACCCTTCTGCTACTGCTGTTTTACCAACACCAGGTTCACCAATTAAACATGGATTGTTTTTTGTTCTTCTTGAAAGAATTTGTATAACTCTTTGAATTTCTTCTTTTCTTCCTATAACAGGGTCTAGTTTTCCTTCTTTTGCTTGTCTTGTTAAGTCTGTTCCATATTGGTTTAATGTAGGAGTTGAATTGTAGCTTCCTTTGCTTGATGAAGAATTAGATTCATTACTTTCTTCTCCTTCTTCATTTAGAACTTTTATTAATTCATTATATAACCCTTGAGGATTTACATCTTCTTCTAGCATTATTCTAGTTGCTACGCAATCTCCCTCTTTCATTATACCTATTAACAAATGTTCTGTGCCTATATATTCTGTGCCTAGTCTTCTTGCCTCTAAAAATGCATTTTCAATTACTCTTTTACTTCTTGGAGTAAAACTAATTTGATTTGCATCTTCTATTTCATCACCTACCCCAACAATTTCTTCAATTGATTGTTTTACTTTTTCTGAAGTTAGTCCTTGGTTTTGCAATACTTTACTTGCAACACCAGTACCTTCTTCAACCAATCCATAAAGTAGGTGTTCTGTTCCTATGTAATTATGCCCTAATTCCATAGCAATTTCTTGTGCATATTCTAAGGCTTTTTCTGCTCTTGCAGTAAATTTATAATACATATTAAATACACTTCCTTTCATAATTTTCAATTTGTAATATATGTGGTTTACGCATTTTAGCAAATGAAACTTGCGCCGCTTAAGCATAAGTTTAAGCTAGCCTAGTCTTCTTGTAAAATTTGCTTTATTGTTTCACATCTTGAGGCTTCTTGGTCTATTACTGATAATTTTGTGCCAAGTCTTTTTTGCATATTTGCAGGTTTAGTAAATAGCATTAGTTCTCTAACTTTTTTGTCATTTAATTCTTTTATTATTCCTAAATCTGTACCTAATTTGACTTTTGATAAAAGTTCAATGTTTTCATCTTCACTAAGTCTTCTTGCGTTGGCAAGTATTCCATAACTTCTATAAACTTCATCCTCAAGTTTTAGTGAGTTTTTAGATAAATATTTTCTAGCTAATCTTTCTTGGTCTATTATTTTTTGTGCTAATAGATTTAGATTTTTTGCAATCTCTTTTTCTGTTATACCCAATGTTTGATTGTTTGATACTTGGTATATGTCACCTTCTGCTTTTGTACCTTCGCCATACAATCCTCTAACATTCATACCTAAATTATTAATTATATTAAGCATTTTATTTAGGTTGCCTGTCATTTGAAGTGCTGGTATATGTACTAATGTAGAAATTTTTAGTCCTGTACCAACATTGGTTGGACAAGCTGTTAAAAATCCATATTTTTCATGATAACTATATGGAATTAAGCTTTCCATTTTTTCATCTATTTCAATAGCTAGGTTTAGTAAATTGTCTATATCTAATCCTGATGTAAATACTTGCAATTTTATATGGTCTTCTTCATTTACCATTATGCAAATATTTTCGTCATCATTTATAACTACTGCTGTATATGGCATTTTTGTTTTTGCAAAATCTGGGCTTATTAAATGTTTTTCAACCAAGCTTTGCTTTGTAATCATATCCATATCATCTAAGCTTAGGAATTTTAAGTTATATCCTAAGCTAGGTGTAATTTCTTTTACTTTATCATATACTTCTTTTAGTTCTTCTTTTGATGCTTTATTAATAAATGGGATTCCTTTTATATTTCTTGATAGTCTTACTCTTGTACTAATAACTACATCTGATTCTTTTCCATTTTGTAAATACCAATTCATTATTTATTCATCTCCTTTATCTTATCTCTTATTTTTGCAGCGTCTTCGTATCTTTCTTCTTTTATAGCTTTGTCTAGTTGTTTTTGCAAATCTTCTAATTCAGAATTTTCGCTGTTTTCTGTATTTGTCTTGTTTTTACTTGATGATTTTTTACTTTTTGTATTTAATAAATCATCTACATTTTTTGCTCCTCTTCCTATATGTTTTGCTGTTCCATGAAGATTTTTTAATAATGAATCGATTGGTCCTGAGAATGTATCATAGCAATCACTACATCCGAACATTCCTGTATCTATGAAATCATTGTATGACATTCCACAAGTTTTGCACTTTACGTTATCTATGCTAAAGCTTGGCAATAATGAACTTTCTGCATAATCATTAAAGAAATCTCCTAAAAAGCTAGTAAAGTCCATTGGTATATCTATTCTATCTACACCAAGTTTTCTAGCACATTCTGAGCATAAATTTAATTCCTTTCTTACACCATTTATTACTTGAGTATATCTAACATTTGCTTCATTTTTTCCACAATTTTGACACAACATAATAATTACCTCCTTTAAAATTATTTAGTCAAAATATTTTTTATATGCAATATATTTAATTTGCAAAGTTGCATTTTTGTGATAATTTAGTTTAATTAATTTGATATTAAACTAAATTGATTAACATATTTTTGAGTATCTTTGCTCTTATTTCATCTTTTGTTTCCTTTGGCAAAGTCAGGGCTTTATCACTTGTTGCTGCTTTTATGAGCTTTGCTTCTTTTTCATTTATAATGTTATAGTCTAGGAAGTTATTAACAAATATTTCAAGCTCTTTTGCTGTTATAGAATTTCCTATACTGTTTATTATGTGCATTAAATAATCACTATGTGTGATGTTTACTTTTCTTATTTTTATGCACCCTCCACCACCTCTTGAGCTTTCTACATAGTAGCCTTGTGTTGGAGTAAATCTTGTAGATATTACATAGTTGATTTGTGATGGCACACAGTTAAAATGCTCTGCTAAGTCATTTCTTTGTATTACAGCATAATCATCATCTTCTAATAATTCATTTATAAATTCTGCTATTACATCTGAAATTCTCATTTTTCTCCCCTTCTTTCTATAACTTTTTGTGTTTACTATTTTAAAATTGTCACTTTAAATGTTTTTATAATTTTAGTTGTTTTTGATTTCGACATTTTTCTATCTTTTTTGACTTTGACTTTCTTTGACTTTTAATAGTATATACCCTTTTATGGAAATTGTCAATAGTTTTTTAAAAACTATTGACAATTGTTTTATACTTTCTCTACATATAGTTTATCATTTACAGCAGTTATCGTGTATCTATGCAATTTTTCAATATCTTTTATTTCATTATAGTTGCTATACTTAAATATTTGCTCTTTCGCCTCTTTTTGTTTTTCTTTTAATTTGTTTTCTTCTCCTTTTTTTAAATACTTAAATTCTACCATTATGCTATTATATCCTTTGCTTCTGTCCCTTGGTACTAATAGTATATCCGGGTATTCTCTTTGCACTTCTAACTCTGATTTTACTGTATATAGCTTCAAGTTCATTGAAATACAATAAAAAATAAGTTTTACGTATTTTTCATCAAATCTTTGATAATCTCTGTTTGACAGATTCTTTAAATATTTTTGCAATATTTCTACTATTTTGTCTATTTTTCCTTCTAATGCTAATTGTCTTAATATTTCAGTATATTCGTCATTGTCTATACTCATTTGTGCTTCATCATCTATCAATTTAATAAAGTAATCTGAGTATATTTCTCTCATTACTTTATTGGGTACTTTTAGCTCGGGCATTCCAAGTTCTTCTTTAACTATTGTTAAGTATCCCAAGTAATAAAGCATAGATACTAAATCCATATCGGTAAATTCCATTGCTGGGTTGAATTTTTGTGTTATTTCAGAAAGTATACCTTCACCTGAAACTGTTTTCTCTATTATTTCTGCACGCTTTTCTCCTTTGCATAAGTCTAACATTTTTCCTATTTTACTGTAATCACTCGCTATATTTACATCAACTAAGCTTTCCGGTAGCTTTTCTAATCTTGTATAATTACTTAAAAAATATAAGCACATTGTTGAGTTATATATTTTCTCTTTACCATTTATAGAAAATTTATATCCATCATAATTTTCCTTCATAATTGGTAGCATTTCTTCTTCCTTTTCTTTAGAAATTTCTTGAGCGTTCATTAATTCTACAAGTTCTGCTTCAGTGAATCCTAACATCTCATTAAATTCTTCATCCCTAGTTATATCTGTTCCAATATTAAAACCTGAAGTTAGACTATCTAATGTTATTGGAGCTACACCAGTTATAAATATTCTATCTATTACTGTTTCTGTTCCTTTTTTTAATATTTCATACCATTTTCTCACTTTTCCATTTTTTGAAACCAAACTTTTGAATTGGTCAGTATCAAAACCAAGCAGTTCATTTGCAAAGTGGTCGTATTCATCTATAATTACATAAATTTTATCATTTGACTTCTGCACTATAAAAGATTTTATTAGATTGTCTAATATGTTTTCTGCTTCGTCTTCCATATTCACATAAAAGTCAAGTCCATATTTTTGTGCAAATAATTTTATAGAAGAACCTACTTCTCTCTTAAATCCATTTATTGTTGTATCTACAGTAGAGGTATCTATTCCTGAAAAATTAAATCTTAATATATGATAGCTATTTTTTAATGGTGTAGGATGTTTACCTATATATGTTTCTTTATACAATTGTTCAAATTTATCTTTCTTCTTTATGTCATAATAGTTTTCTAATGTACTTGTAAATAAAGTTTTTCCAAACTTTCTTGGTCTTAAGAATGTTATATATGGTTGTGGCAAGTCTTCTAATTTTTCTATGTATTTTGTTTTATCTACATAATAATAATTATCCTTTACTATTCTTTCATAATCACTTATTCCATAAGGTAATTTTTTTATCATAACTTTTCTCTCCTTAACTATTTTTATGACATATTTATTTTTAAGGTTTTATTTATAATAATACTATCACAAAAGTTATAATTTAACAAGTTATTACCTAATTTAATAGTGTAAAATGGTATCGGAATAGAAAAATTGAGAATCCTTTGATATAAT
>CAKNJR010000017.1 GCA_930986425.1 uncultured Clostridium sp.
CATTATATCAAAGGATTCTCAATTTTTCTATTCCGATACCATTTTACACTATTAAGTTGTTAGAAAATTTGCATTATGTGAAGCCTTATGCTATAATATAATTGTTGATGAAGTGGCCAAGCTACTTCAAATCTTACAAAATAATTTTTGGAGGAATAAAAAATGGTAGATGATAGTGAGATTAAAACAAAAGTATCGCCTTTTGCAATGAGGCAACAAGAAATTAAGGTATTTGATGGAAAAGATGGATATGTTTCAATGAATCAAATTATTCAAAAAATTAATTTGGGACATATTACAGAAATTCATTTTAAAATACTTAAATTAGTAAATAAATTTGAATTTGTTACATCAAGACAATTATTTTATCTTTTACAATTAGAGAAAGCTGATATGCCTTCTCAAGATAAATTAAATACTAGATTGGAACAATTAGTAAAATGTAAAATACTTACAAGGTATTATTTTACTTCAGTTGAGGGAGATGGAGTATTTAGAATTTATTGCTTAGAAAAAATGGGAAAATACTTATTAGAGGCTCGTGACATTGAATGTAAATGGCAACCAAGTGATAATGCAAAGCCAGTTGAGATGATAAAGAAAAAATTGGCAGGAAATCAAGTTGTTGTTGCATTTTTAAGAAAGTCATCACATGTGTCTTCTTATACTTTAAAACCACCAATAACTGATAAGAATACAGGAAAAATATTTAAACCTACATTAAGTATTACATTCGAATATGCTAAAAAGAAAGTTGATTTTATATTTGAAGTTATTAGAAGAAATGAAGGATGGCAAGAAGATTTAAAAACAAGAATGAATCAATACCAGAATTTTTATAAGAACTTTACACCAGGAGATTCAGGATTTTTAAATATTCCACAATTAATATTAGTTTGTGAAGATGAAAGACATATGGCTGAAGTGTTCAAGGAGATAATTGTAAATAATTTATCTTTAGATAAAATAAAGATTTATTATACAACTGACTTAGAGCAAAATGAAGATAAGTTAGACAAAACATTACATGAATTCGTAGAGGTAGATGGAAAATATAGAATTAAAAATGTGGAAGCAAAAATATTAGGATAAAAAAATCTCATGAGGCAAACTCATGAGATTAAATTTTTAAATAAAAGATATAAAAACCACGTGTTAATCACGTGGTTTTAGATTTAATTTTCACTTTTTTTACCTTTTTTAAATGTATAAGTTATAGCATCATCATTGTCTAGCAAGAAGTTTGTATTTGATGTATCTAATTTTATTGGGTCTGTTTCAATTTCATCATCTGAGAAATGTACATTTTTTAGGCTTGTTTTCTTTGGCTTCTTTTCTTCACTTTCAGCTATGCCGTTGGTAAACTTAGCAAAGTTATAAGTTTTGATATCTTGTTTTTCTTTATACTTAGAACTTAAGAAGTCTAGTTTTGCAGTACCATTTACAATCTTGCCTTTTATGTCTTTTACTTTATACATACAATTCTTGAATTTTAGTGATTGAACTTTTCCAGCTTGATATTTTGGCTTGTATTTATACTTAATACTACCTAATTTAGAATCATATTCACCTTTTGATGTATCATAAGTATTTGAGTAATCCCATTCTTTCTTCTCACCAAGTTCCTTAGACCACCAATCATTGTCTTCTGGAGAGTTATTACCAAATACAATTTTGTTTGAACAGTTTGAAATGATTATATTTGCTAATTTTTCTCCTTGCTTTCTAAGTTGGTCTAAGCTTTGTGCTGATACAACAGTACCAATTCTATATTTCCTATAAATTGTAAATATAGGTTCTGTCGCTGAGCATATGAAATCAGGAAATTCATCAATGTATAAGAAGTGAGGTATACGTGTATTTTCAGTTCCTGGTCTTCTTAAAACTGAATATTGCATAAGTAGTAAGAAGAATAATCCAAATGCTTTGTGTGCTGATTCTCCTAAGTCGCCACGTCTTGTACAAACTAATGTAACTTCACCATTTGCTAAAATATTGTCGTAATTTAAATTGTTTACTCTGTTGCAAAGAATATTTCTAACACCTGGATAACGAAGCAATGAGTCAATTTGAGCAATTGGTATTGAAACTATTTTTTGCATTTCACTTCTGTTAGGGCTGTCACTGTAGAAATTCTTTTTAAAGTAAGATATTTGCATACTATATTCTTCTGCAAGTTCTGCATCACTTTCAAGAATTCTACACATTTTTTCAACTAAGTCAAAATTACTTAATAATTTGAATAAATCTTCTATATTAGGTAATTTGCCTTCATTCATTTTAGGATATATTAATCTTAAAAGTATTGTTAAGTTTTCTATAATTTGTGATGTTTGATTTTCTCTATAAGCCATTTCCATTCCTGGATTTTTATCTGCATATAATCCTTTTAATACAGTTGATATTGCAATTGCTGTTTGAGTTGGGTCTTCAAATGCAAATGGGTTTAAACCAGGAGATGTAGGTGAGTCAGGGTCTACTAAGTTTACTGGTATACCAAAGTTGTCTGCAACACTTTTTACTTTAGATATTGTTTCATAATCTGGTGCCATGTAAGTTATACCTAAATCACGATATATTATGTTAGAACCAGAATTAGCATATATTAAATTCTTCAAATATTTTTTATAAATACCAATTCTTGATTCAACTGGTTTTAACATATTTAAACGAAAGTGACTATTTATATAATCATTGTCATATGGTGCAGAAAGTGTTGCTAAGCCTGTTTTTAAACATGCATAACCCATTGTTTTAGCGCATTCTTTAAAGAAATATTTTTTGTCAATGTCCTGTGCAACCCATGGTTCAAATATTAAAGAAGTTTTTCCAGAGCCAGATACACCTACAACTAAAGTAGATTCAAATCTTTTATTTTCTGGTATTTTAACTGCATTACCATGGTCTTTATCAGTACCGATAAGAATTTCGTTAGTATATTGTCCCCAGCCTACTGATTTATCTGATAAATCTATACCACCATAATCGAATATAGAATCAACAATATCTTTAGTATCATTAACCATTGTGTATAGTTTTCTAAAGAAGAAGCTGATTGTTACTAAAGGTAAGTAAATAGCTATTGCAGATAAAGCTGGTTTAATTAGATATGAAAAATTGCTTGCTAAATCTGGATATCCAGGTAGTGATAATAAACCAAGCCAAGCTGCTTCATTAATCCATTCTGTAAACATTGTTATAAATAATATATATAATGAAATACAGTAAGCGTAAAACCACTTTAATTTATCATCATCACATTTTATGAACTTTGAAGAACCTGAAAACAAAAATGCAAATATAGGACATAAAAGTGCTAAAGCATATGTAATAGGTCCCCAGTATACAGAAGCTACTCCTGTAAAAACAATCAATAAAAATTCCACTAACCTATCTACTAAAATAAAAATAGTTAGCAGTGATAATATATATGTGAAAAATGTGTTTCTGTCAGTTTTTAACCATTTTAAAAATTTATCAAGAAATTTCATAATATTTACCTTTCAAATAGAAATTATCTCATATATATATTATCCTACAAAATGAGGAAAAAAACAAGGCTTTTGGGTAATTTTTTTGACTAAATGTGAGATTAGTTTCCTATATAAATAAGAAAATTAAATATGATAATTAAAAAGTTCTTTTTAAATTTAATGTCACATATATTAAAATAACAAAATTTGAGGATTGTATAATGAAGAATAGAAAAAAAGAAACTTTTTTTCAAAGTGTTATTGCTTTGATGTTATCACAAGTCATTGTAAAAATATTAGGTCTTGTTTATAAATTATATTTAACTAATAAAAGTGGATTTGGTGATGAGGGAAATGCTATTACCAGTGCGGCTTTTCAGGTTTATTCACTAGTATTAAGTATTACTTCAATAGGAGTGCCAGCTGCAGTATCAAAGTTGGTAGCCGAAAGGTCAGCGGTAGGAGACAACAAAGGTGCATATAAAATATTTAGGATTTCAATTGCTTTATTTTCAGTAATTGGTATGGCTGGTAGTTACTTGCTTGTAATTAGTGCCAATTTTATATCAAATAGTATATTAGGAATGCCAGAAGTAGAACTGTCATTAATAGCTTTGGCTCCGTCAATTTTTTTAGTGTCACTTATTTCTGTGTATAAGGGATATTTTAATGGCAGAGAAAATATGAAGGTGACGGCAAAAGCTCAAACTTATGACCAAATTACTAAAACTTTTTTTACTATAATTATAATAGAAATTGCATCAGTCGTAAGTAAAGTGACAAATACTGCGGTAATTGTTTCGATTGCTAATTTTGCTACGACAATAGCAAATGTTGTTGAATTAGGATATTTGTATAAATTTTATAGAAAAGAATTAAAAGAAATCAAATACGAAATTCTTTCAAGTGTACACACGAGACCAGTAAGAACATTGACAACTATTAAAGAAATAATATTTGTCGCTGTACCAATGGCTTTAAGCCCTTTTATAGGAACGATAGGAAGAAATATGGATTCCACGACAATAATAAATGGGTTACAAGCAAATATGACATACGATGATGCAAAAATACAATATGGAATATTAAATGGAAAAGTTGATACACTTATAAATTTCCCGTTATCTTTTAGTGGCACTGTTTCAACTGCATTAGTACCAAGCATTGCATCTGCTAATTCTAAAAATACGCTAAATGATGTAGAAAAAAGAATTAACACGTCATTACTAATTGGACTGATAATAGCAATGCCTTCTGCTGCTGTCTATTTCTTTTATTCAAATCAAATACTGGAGCTATTGTTTCCTAATGCCTCACAAGGAGGCATAATATTACAAATCAGTTCTCTGTCAATAATTTTAGTTTCAATTGAACAAACTATAAGAGGCGTATTAATAGGAGTAGGGGATAATAAGATACCAATTATTTCAGTTATAGTAGGTGTTGTAGTTAAGCTTATACTAAATGTAATACTAATTCCATTAGATACTTTTTTTGGTGGAATAAATGGTGCTGCCATTTCAAATTTAATTTCAAACTTCGTTGTAACAGGTATAGGATATGTATGGTTAAAAAAGAAAATAAATGTTAAACTAAGAAAAATTAATATATTAAAAACAGCATTATCAACAATTATATTCATTATAATATCTAAAACTATATATAAAGTTTTAACTTTAGGTATTAATACTAAGATTAGTTTAGTAATAAGTTTAGGAATTGGGATAATTATTTATTTCGGATTAATACTTTTATTTGACATTTTGAATACAAAACAATTACAAACGCTGTCATTTAGGCAAAAAAAGGCAAAATCTAATAAAATTTATAATCTATAAAATGCTTGAAAGTGGCTAAAAATCAAGAAAAAACGAAAACGTAAACTTGAAACCTTACAGCCTCAAAGGGTAGAACGAAAAAAGTAGAACTAAAAAGAAGGATTTTGTCATTCTTTGAAGAATAATAGTAATAGTAGATGAAAGAACAGTCTACACATTCGTTCTTTATAGGAGGTAATTAAAATGAACAAATCTGAATTAATCGCAGCCGTAGCTGCTAAAACAGGAGAAACAAAAAAGAATGCTGAAGCTTCTTTAGATGCAGTAATAGAAGTTATAACAGAAGCTTTATCAAAAGGAGACAAAGTACAATTAGTAGGCTTTGGTTCTTTTGAAGTAAGAAAAAGAGCAGCTAGAAAAGGAAGAAACCCACAAACTAAAGAAGAAATCAAAATACCAGCAAGCAAAGCTCCAGTTTTCAAAGCAGGAAAAGCTTTAAAAGATGTTGTTAATAAAAAATAATTAATGAGTTTTATATATTAAATATGAATTCATATAAAAATAGACTAGAAATAGTCTATTTTTTTTGAAAAAATCTATTATTACGTAAAAAAAGTAAAATTCAGAAAAAAACTATTAATTGAGAATATTGAACTATGAAATATTTATGGTATAATAATTTTAAGATTTCTAAATATTAAAAAGAAGAAGGAATGAAAAAATGGAGATAGAAAGAAAATTTTTAATAAAGAATATTGATAACTTGGATTTGGGCAAATATGAGAAAAAGCATATTACTCAAGATTATTTGTATAAGGATAAATATACTGCAATAAGAAAAAGAATGATAGTGAAGGATAATAAAGTAAGATATGTATATACTGTAAAAACAAAAGCTACTGGAATTTCTGCTCATGAAATAGAAAATGAAATTTCTAGGGAAGAATATGATAGTTTAAGGATAAATGCTAACTTTAATACAATAGATAAAATTAGATATGTTATACCATATAAAAATGGTTTAAAAATTGAGTTAGACGTATTCAATGGTTGTTATAAAGGAATAATATTTGCTGAGATAGAATTTGAAAGCGAAGAGCAAGCTAAAAACACAGAATTGCCAGATTGGTTCGGAAATGAACTTTCTTGCAAACTAACTAATTCTGATATGGCTGTAAAAGATGTTGGTGAAATTTTTAACATAATAAAAAATATGTAATAATAATATTTAGTTAATAAAATAAATGTAGTTGTGAATTATAAGAAAAAAATAATTTGGAATAATTGTAAAAGTTAATTCTATTTAGAAAAAATATAATTTTTTGAAAAATAATATAAATTTCTATTGACAAATGGGGCAAATTGATATTATAATAAATATTGTTCAACATTTAAATACTTATGCAGATATGGCGGAACTGGTAGACGCACAGGACTTAAAATCCTGCGGACTAATAATCCGTCCCGGTTCGATTCCGGGTATCTGCACCAATGTATAGTAAAATAATGAAACTTCAAAAGGTTTCATTATTTTTTTACTTTAAGTGTAAACAACGGGTTATACACGTCGATATTTATAAAAATTGTGTAATGAAAATAAAGGACTATTTTGATTTATTCTTTCCATTCGCTATTAGTGTTGAAAAGAGTTATATGGTAACAAATGGTAAAGCAGAAATAAAAATAAAGCCGAATAAAAATAATTATTGAATTATAGAAAAAGCATTGTTTTTAACGGAAAATTAAAGTATAATAAATCCATCCTTTTCCAAAGGAAAACTTTGAGAAAGGAGGTGAACATCTTGAGTTCTTTCGATTTAATTTGGCGATTAATCGTTTTGTTATTACTTAGTAATAATAAAAATGATGAAAACCAAAATTCTCAGGATTAGTACAAACTAATCAAAGGCAGTCTGGTCAACTGCCTTTATTTTTTGCACACAAAAAAAGAGATATGTGGTCAACATATCTCGTGAACATTCGAGTTCTTCGATAATTCTCTTGCTTAAGCTAAATATAGTATACTACATTTTTTATTATATGTCAAATGTTTTTCAAATATTCTTTTTTTAAAATTATTTATAATTTATTATTTTTATTTATAAAATGTTCAATTAAATCTTCAATTATTTTTCTATCATCACTTGATAAACTCAAAATATTATCTATTAATTTTAGGTCTTGTTTTTTCATTCTATAATCAAGTAATCCTTTGAAGATACAATTAATATCTACATCTAAAATATTGCAAATATCAAGCATTGTTGTTACGCTCATTCCAGATTTGCCAAGCTCTATTAAGCTAACGAAATTAACAGAATGATCTAGTTTTTCTGCCATTTGTTCTTGGGTCATACCTTTTGATAATCTAAGTGTTTTAATATTATTTCCTATAATCTGTAAAACTTTTCTTTTTTCAATAGTTTCCTGCATATTATATACACTCCTCCAGTGATAGTATAACAACGTTACTTGAATTTATTAACAAAATAATTAGTGAATTTATCTCTAAATACTTGATAAAATAAAACAATATTGATATAATCGATTCACAACATATTCATAATAAAACTTAAGTAAAATATTATTTTTATATTTTTAGTGGGAGGTGAAAATATAAAGAACTGAAAAGTAAACAAAGTATCTTTGATATTTTTTTTGATGAAATAACACATAAAAATACAATAAAAAAATTAGAAAGGGGATAAAAATGGAAAAAAAAGAAGAAGTAAAATTAAATGAAGAAAAAGTAGAAAAACCTATTTATAAAAAATGGTGGTTTATTGTTGGAATAATAGTAATTATTATTGCTATTATAATTGGAATAATATTTTTAACTAATAATGATGAAGTACAGGATAATTCTAATAATACATCAATTAGTAATACTACAGAAGTTAGTAATATAAAAGAAGCTAAAACACTTGAAGAAGTAGAAGGAATTGTATCGACAGATGTAGAAAGCACCATTAATGAATTGAATACCGAATGGGAAAAATTAAAAGAAGAAGTCAATACTTATGATATATATCTAAATGAAATTGAAAAAGTCGAAACTTATTATGATAAAATTCAATCAACAACCGAACAGCTTTGTATTAGATTGTATGCATATAGTGCTAATTGTGCTGAATTAATTTTATCTTCAAGTAAAGAATATAAAGATAAATATGATGATTTAGAAATGATAAATGATATTATTTATGAAAATGCTCGTGAAGAAATTAATGATAGAATTTATGATGGAATACTAAAAGATATGGAAGATACATTTTATGATGGTATAATAAAAGATGCTGAAGATAACGTTCCATATTCAGATTGGTATGATACTCGTTCTAATGAATATGAGATATGGTATGATACTCGCTCTGAAGTATATGAAATTTACTATGACACAGGTTCTGATATTTATGAATTTTATTATGATTTAAGAGGAGATGTATATAGTAATGACATGGAAAGTGCAAATAAAACTCTTCAAGATTTTCAAGAAGATGTAAGTAAAATAGCTAGTAAAGGTGGAGAAACTAATACACAAATTACGGAAGAAACTAATTCTTCTACAGAGGATAATATACAAGAAAACAAACCTATAGAACAGACAACATCTAATAATAATGGATTAAGTGAAGAATTTAAAAATGCAATGGACAGTTATGAATCTTTTATGAATGAATATGTTGAATTTATGAAAAAATATAATGCTAATCCAACAGACCCTACATTAATTTCACAATATTCTTCAATGTTACAAAGATATTCAGAACAAGTCTCTGCATTTGATAAATGGAATTCTTCAGATATGTCAACAGAAGAAGCTAGCTACTATATTGAGGTTCAAGCTAGAGTTAGTCAAAAATTATTAGAAGTTACCCAATAGAGTGATTTGTTTAATATAAAATAAATAATAATTATAGGAGGTCAATATGGAAAAAGAAAAAAAGTTTAATATTTTAAAAATAATAATAATAGTTGCGTGTGTAGTATTATTTATTGGATTATTGCTACCTTATCAAGCATCTACTGAAGAATATAAAGAATATTTGCAAGAAAATCCAGATGCAATGAATGTAGAAGAAGTAAATTTAACAAATAAAGATGCAATAAATATTTCAATGATTGAAAATTTTAAAGTTTATTCTTATGCTATGAATAATAGTGAAGGTAATTCGTGGTTAGCAGGAGAAGCAACTATTAATTTTATACTAATAATAGTATTAATTGTTTCAGTCATACTAACATTAATATTTACTTTATTCAATAAAAGAATTTTAGGAATTATATTTGGAATATTAATATTAGGAAGCTCCCTTCTAATGAACTATGATATTGTTGATCGTGGAGTCATTCCATCAAGTCAATATACATATGGAATTGCATATTATCTTTATCCAATTATGGCTGTTGTAATATTAGTTTCAGTGATTATATTAATAGTAAAAAATAGAAAAAAAACCAAATAAATTTAAAATATATGTAAGAAAGGTGAAAGTTTCAAAAGCTTTCACCTTTTATATAAGTAATAATAAATAGTCTATATAAAAAATTGAATTAATTTATAATTCCAAATCTAATTCTTTTTCTTGCTCTTCATAATCTAATTGTTTCACTGGATCAATAAAAGTATGAGTTTCTTCTTGAAAATCTTTAATTAATTCTCTTGATTCTCCAATACCAAATTTGTGACAAATCCAATGTATAAATTTTTCGACAGTTTCATAGAATTTATCTATTATTTTGAGTAAATGATTATTTTCTTGTTCTAATGACTTAATTTTATTTTTATATTTGTATTCAATGTCAAATTCCTTGTCTTGAAATTCTTGTTCTAATTCAGCTTTTCTATTATTATATTCAAAATCTAAACTATTACTTTTTATTTTATATTCGCTTTCTAAATCTTTGATTTTATCATTTAATTTTTTATTATCAGAAATTATAGAATTTCTTTCTTTTTGGTATTTTTCAGCTTCATCAATGACTTTTGATTGTTTTGATAATTCTTTGTGCAAAGAAAGATTATCTTTATACAATTCTTTAATTAACTCATCTTTAGGTTTTATAATTTCTTCTAATATTTTCTCGTCTCTTTTTCGTGAGAATTTACTAATATCAGTTATATCTGGAACTTCTGGTAATTCTAATTTTATTTCATTTAAAATTTTTTTAGTATTATTAAAATTTGTAATTTTTTTATATTCTTCTACATTATAATGCTTTCTATTAGTATCTTCTACAAACATACCTCTTTCTAAATCAAAACCTTTTGATTTTACATGATTAAAATAAGCATCTTGTAATTTTCTATAACTATCTCGACCTTTCCAGAAATCTCTTGCACAAATTTTATCAATGTTTTTCCCTTCTTTATCTTTTGCGTGAACAACAGGAACAAACATTAAGTGCATGTGTGGTGCTCCTTCATCTAAATGTACTACTGCTGATATTATATTTTTTTCTCCGAGATTTTTATAATTACAGATGAATTTATAACATTCATCAAAATATCTTTTTGTTTCTTTTTCTCCAATTCTATCAAAAAATGCTTGGTCAGATGTAAATATCATTTGACACATAATTATACTATTACTTCTAAGATGTCCTTGTAATTTATTCTCTTTCATATATTTATCAAATTCTTTTGTATATGTTAGTTGGTTTTTCTTAATATAATAATTTAAATATGTTCTTGTTGGATCAATATCTTTATTAGTATGATTTTTTGCTTTTCTATCATTGTGAGTTCCTTTTCCATTTATTTCTGCTCGTGTTAATTTTTCATTTCTTACAATAGCATAACTCATATCTCCATGCACCTCCTTCTTTGCTCGAGATATTGTTTCAATGTCTAACACACTAGACAAACAAGTTTGTCTGTGTGGCAGGGTTTACTCAACCCCACACCCCCAAACCTAAAACTGCTTAACTGCATTTTTAGGTTTTTTCATAAAAATTTGCTTATGGCAATTTTTATGAATGTGAGTAAAAAAATAAATTTTTTACTCACAACAAAAAAGCACTTATGCTTTTTGGTATTCACTTTGGCACCTACCAAGAAGAAACCAGAGGGAGAGAGCAAAGTAGCATTAGGTGTAATAATCCCATTTGTTAAAAATAGAATTATTACACCTATACAAGCTGAAACCGTCGGTCGTTCGCCTCGTTTCATAGGTAGTCTAGTAAGTAGCTTTGCTACTATAATTGCTGATACTACTTTGTATCTTTGTTCATACTTGCCCAAACTTTTTACAATTACAAATCCACTTCAAGTTTTGACACCGAATACTCTTTTATTATTGTGAGTCTGTGTTCTAAAATCTCACTCACGCATTTTGTATAATTAGACTGCTTATACAAATACGGATGAACTTTATAGCATCGGCTCATCACACCAAACACTTTTTAAGAGGTGTTGCATTTCTCTTTTGCACGACAAAAAAGCCCGTTTGTAGATTTTTATTCTACAAACGGACTCTATCGATAATATTCTTATTTAATTTGCGCTCTCAATCGCTTTGTAGCGATTTAAAATTAGGAAGAGTATAATTTTATAGCTATAATACAATTTCCTTAAAATGCAAAATTTGATTTTAAAATATCAATAATAAATTAGACTGTTACTTCTATCAAAAGTTCTAACACAGTTCTAACATCAAATTCAAAATTTTAGAAAAGAAGATTTTTATTTGTATTGCATATTTATCAATATTTGTGTTATAATTCTCTTACAAACAAGCGAATTTAAAAGGTTAGTAACTATTACTAAAAAATGTTATCTAATGGTAAAAGATGAGGTGCGTAAAATTCTTAAAATCCTGCGGACTAATAATCCGTCCCGGTTCGATTCCGGGTATCTGCACCAATGTATAGTAAAATAATGAAACTCCAAAGGGTTTCATTATTTTTTATTATCTTTTATTATTTAGTAATTTCAAGGGTTTCAGAACAATTTCTAAAATCTCAAAAATCATTATATTTTATTATTTTTTATTAAGTTGCCAAAAAACTGCATTAAAACTGCATTAAAAAATTTGTAAACTGCATTAAAAAAATCTGACTATGCTAAAGACAGATTTGAATTTTTGACCATAAGAGCATTAGTGATTTAGTATACTTTAATTGTAATTAAATTGCTAAAATTTAACTATACTATTGTTTGAATTAAAAGGAAAATATAACACTTATGAAGAATATATAAATAATGAATAATGATTTACAATATTAAATTCAAAATATTAAAAATCAAATGAAGGAATATATACCAATTAAACCTATGGCAGTTGCTAGAAATAAAGATAGCAAACAGATTAAAAAGGATTCTAAAGATAAAGTTAATAAATTGAAACATGAAGTTCTAACAGAAGATGAAGCATATAAATGGTTAGTAAATAATAAGTAATATGAATTTTGCCAATGGCATTGGCAAAATTCAAAAAAATATAAAAAATGTTTTGAGGAGGTTTCACGATGGAAGAAAACAAAATGTTAGATAAAAATTTTAAAGACTTAGTTTTATATGCTAAGGAAGATATTTTAAAAACAAGGTTTAAAGTCCAGGAAAATGCTAATATGGAATTAATTAAGCTATATTATAGACTTGGTAAAATTGTAAGTGAAAATGTAAAATATGGAAATAAATTTATTGAAGATTTTTCTATTGCTTTAAAATTAGAGTTTCCCGATACAACTGGTTTTTCTACAAGAAATTTATCCAGAATGAAAAAATTTTATGAAGAGTATAAAGACTTGGCAAATTTGCCAATGGCATTGGCAAAATTACCATGGTCACATAATAACCTATTGTTAGATAAAGTTAAAGAGTTAAATGTTAGAAAATGGTACGCAGAAAAATGTTATGAAAATGGTTGGTCATATACCGTTTTAGATCATCAAATAGATTTACAATTATATGAAAGACAAGTTATTCCAGAAAAATTAACGAATTTTGAAAATAAATTACCAATTTCTCAAAGTGAGTTAGCAATAGATGTAATAAAAGATCCTTATATATTTGAATTAGAAGGAATTAAGGAAAGTACAAATGAAAAAAATATTGAAAATGCAATGATGGAAAAAATCAAAAACGTTTTATTAGAACTAGGAAAAGGTTTCAGTTTTGTAGGAAATCAATATAAAGTTTCTACTGAAAACAATGACTACTATATAGATATGCTATTTTATCATTTAGATTTAAGATGTTATATTGTTGTTGAGTTAAAAAATACAGAATTTAAGCCAGATTATATTGGACAATTAAGCTTCTATGTTACCGCAGTTGATGAAACCCTAAGAAAAGAACAAGATAGTCAAACTATCGGATTATTGCTATGCAAAGGGAAAGATAAATTATCAGTTGAGTGGGCATTAAAAGGTACAAATACTCCAATAGGTGTTACTTCTTATGAAGTTAGAAATGAATTACCACAGGAAATATTAGATAAGCTACCAACTGAAGAAGATATTAACAAACATATTGATATAAATGATGATGACAATATATAAACAGTATGCTAATTGCTACTAATATTAAAGACTTACTTCCAATATAAAAAGCAGTAAGTTAGAAGTAAGTGAAGAACAAATTTTAGAACTATGCAAAACAGCAAAATCATTAAAAGAAATTGCACAGTATTTTGGGTATAAAGATGTATATAAATTTAAAAACAATTATATAAATCCTTTGTTAGAGCAAAATAAATTACAAATGACAATACCAGATAAGCCAAAAAGTAGAAATCAAAAATATGTTATTAAATAATATATAAATAAGGTTACAAAATCATAAGGAGACCAACTATGAAACAAAAAATAATTGTAGATATAGGTTCAGGAAGTATAAAAGCTTATATAGTTGATGAAAATAGGGAAGTTAAACCAATTTATAAAAAAACAATAATGTTTAAAGTAAACTTTTCAAAAGAAAAAGGAATACGAGAAGAAGACAAAAATAAGTTAATAGATGCATTGCAAGAACTTAGAACAAAATATAAAAATATTCCTGTGTATGCATATGCCACAAGTATTTTTAGATTAATGACAGAGAGTCAAGTAAAAGAATTAAAAAGGCAGATTTATGAAAAAACTGGAATTACAATAGACATAGTAACTAAAGAGCAAGAAGCTTTATACATGGCTAAGGCTGTAGGCAATATAGAAGAATTAGATGAACCATATTTAGTATTTTCAATAGGTGGTAGCTCTAGTGAGTTTATCGTTTTGGAAAAAGGAAAAATAAAAGAAAATTTTACTGTAGAATTTGCAGTAGGAGATGTGCTAAAAGAATTTCCTGATACTGCAAATGATATAACAAAAGTTACTTTTAATGAAATGTATGAATATATATCTAAAAATTTGACACAACTTCCAAAAACAAAATGTAAATATGCAATTTTTACAGGATTACATTTAACTTATAATAAAGTTGCAGGAAATAAAATGGAAGACAATAATATTTTTGCTAAAAAGAATATTCCGAAATATATAACAACAGAAAACTATAAGGCTTATACTATAAATACTATAGAAAAGCGAAACTTAAAGGAATTAAAAGATAATTATCCGCAAGATCCTAAATTTATGGATGGCGCAAGGGCAAGTATAAGTATTATTACATATGTATTGGAAAAGACAGGAGCAAAATATATTTTTCCAACTGATTTAAATATGATTGATGGGATAGTAAATGAAATATTTGATGAATAGAAATATAGAAAAAATAATTATTTAGCTAATCAAATATAACATTTTCGTTAAAAAGATTATCATCAAAAAATTCACTTAATGTAACATCTAAGCCTATACACACCAAGTATATAGTTGAAAATTTAGGGTCGTTGCTTTTTCCATTTAAGAAACTATTTAGTGTAGAATATGGCATACCAGCTCTAGTTGCTACTTGATTTAATGACATTTTATTTTCAACAGTTAAATTAATAATGCGTTGTCTTATAGCGTTAGAAAATTCCATAAAAACCTCTCTTAAAAATTTAAGAAAAGTATAGCAAAAAAGGGGAAAGAACGTTGACGACACGTCGGCAAAATATAAAATAAAAATTTACATTACATATAATAAAATGCAGAAAAACTGCAAAAAGCTTCCTAGTAAAATGAAAAGATGAAATATAGAATGGACATATTTATGTTTTTTTCCTATACCATATAAAATAGAGCCGATTGTGTAAGAAATTCCGCCGGCAACTAGCAAAATAATTCCTGGAGTGGCAACTGATTGTAATAATAAATCAAGTCTAAATATTATGCACCAACCCATTAATAGGTAGCAGACCATAGAAAATACTTTAAATTTTTTTAAATCGATTGAATTTAGTACAATACCTATGATTGCTAATGCCCAAATTATTCCGAATATCCACCAACCAGCGGCAGGATTTACTTCTCTAATATTGCAAAGTGCAACAGGGGTATAGCAACCTGCAATTAATAAAAATATAGTGCAATGGTCAAGAACTTGAAAAACTCTTTTTGAGAAAAGTTTAGGACTCAACCCATGATATATACTAGACATTGTGTATAAAATTATTAAAGAAGCTCCATATATTGCACCACTTACAATACCATAAACATTTCCATGCATGCTTGCGAATATAACGCAAAGAATAGTAGCAACTATACCGAAGTACTCCACCGACAATATGTGAGGTCATATTAAATATTTCTTCACCTCTAGTATAGTTAGGCAATATTCTATCAGCTAATTTAGTTCTTGTCATAAATTAATTCCTTTCATTATAAAGATTTAGTTTAAATGCTATAAAGATTTATCTTATATGTATTTACTAAAATTATATCCAAAAACATTAAAAAAATATCAAATTAATAAAATTTATTAATTATTATTAATCAAAATAATCACTAATTTCTTGCAAATTATCAAAATTACATTGTCTTAAAATATCATAAACGACAACACAAACAGAATTAGCCAAATTAAGAGACCTTAAAGTTTTTCTCATAGGAATTCTAATTGTGTTATTTATATACTTCAAAAGTAAATCTTCAGGAAGCCCCTTTGTTTCTTTTCCGAATAAAACAAATACTTCTGACATACTAGAGTAGTCAGGTTCGCAATAAATATGTTTACCTTTTGTTGTAGCAAAAAACATATTGTTTTTCTCAGGTGGATATTTTTCTAGAAATTGATTAAGTGAAGAATGTTCTTCTATATCAAGTTTATCCCAATAATCTAAGCCAGCTCTTTTTACTGATTTTTCTGAAATGCTGAAGCCAAGTGGATAAACTAAGTGAAGTTTAGCACCTATTGCAGCACATGTTCTTGCTATATTTCCAGTATTTTGTGGAATTTCGGGTTCGACTAATACAACATTTAATTTCATTGATAACCTCCTATAATTAAAAAAATCCAAGGGTTAAGATTAAATCCTTCCCCTTGGATTTTATTACAAAATTTATTTATCTGCAAGTGATGCTTTTACATCTTCGGCTTCAACTTCTTTAAATAGGCTGTCCTTGAAAAAGTCTTCAAGTTCCATATTAGCACCTTCACATAGATGTAATAGTGTTGTTAAAGTTAAGCTATTACTTTTTCCGTTCATAAAACTACTTAAAGTAGAGTATGGAATACCTGAACTTAGAGCTAATTTATGAAGCGTAATATTTTTTTCCTTAGCAATATTTATAATTCTTTGCCTAACGGCTGTACAAAGTAACATATACCATATCTCCTTTCGCAAAGAGTATAGCAAAGTTTCTAAAATAATGACGACGATAAATCGCCTAAATAAGCATATTTTGATGATTTATATATTGTTTAATTTAAAATATTGTGATATACTAGAAAAAATAAAATAAAGAGAAGGGCAATTTATGGCAAGTTTGATTATTTTCAGTGTAATATCTTTGTCAATTTTTATATTTACATTTTTGAGAATGTTAAAAGATAATAATTCAAATTATCTTTTTGCACTTATTCCTGAATTTATTGGAATTATAATTGACTTTATATGCATATTCTTTTCTATTTCACCAAATGCGGTTGTGTTAGTAATTATGTACATATTAAGTGTTTTAATTCCTATTTTATTGCTAATATTAGAAAGAAAAAATATAAAATTATTTGAAATATTAAATATTGTTAAAGCTAATTACTATAATAAGAAGGGAAACAAAGAATTAGCAAAAAAATATTTATCAAAAAATGTTAAAGATTTTCCTAATAATTATTTAGGACATGAGAAGCTTGGAGAATGGTACGAGAAGAATAATGAATTAGAAAAAGCAGAAAATGAGTATTTAAAGGCAATAGAATTAAAACCAGTAAAATATGAAAATTATTATAAACTTGCAACTGTATATAATAGAGATAAGAAAATAGAAAATGCAATTAGCATTTTAAGAGAAGTTTTGAAAAGAAAACCTGATTATTTAGATGCAAGTATTTGCTTAGGAGGAACATTATATAACGCAGAAATGTACAAAGAGGCAATAAATGTTTTTCAAAATGCTTTAAAGTATAATCCGGGTGAATATAAGTTATACTATTATATGGGAATGACTTATACAAGATTAAATGATTTTCAAAATGCAAAAGATTATTATAAAAAAGCAGCAACAATTAATTCTGTCTTGAATGTGGCTAAACTTAATTTGGGACAAATTGCATTAATTTTTAAAGATTATGAAGAAGCTGAAAAATATTTTATGGAATGTATAGAAAATGATGATGAAGAATTACAGGCAGATGCATATTATTATCTAGCAAAAATTAAACTAATTAATAATGAAATCTCTCTTGCTATTCAATACGCAAATATAGCTATAGAGATTGAACCTAAATTGCTGGGAAGAATGGAAAAAGATACATATTTTTCTTCAATATTAGGAAAATTAAAATTTGTTGAAGATAAAGATGTAAAAACAAAATTGAGTGATGCAGATAGGCAGATTATAAATCATTTAGATAATACTTATGGCGTTGTTCAAACACTAATATCAGATAATGTACTAACTCAAAAAGAAAAAACTGAAAAGGAAAGAGAATAATATATTTTAATGTGAAAACATTATACGTAATAGAATTAATAAATGTAATAAACAAATAAAATTGTAAGTCATAGTATAAAATAAAAGGAGGATATTATGGCTTACAATTTTTTAATTATTGGTGGAGACAAAAGATTAAAATTTCTTGCTGAAAAACTTAAAGAGGATAATCATATAATTTATACTTACGGAAATCAAGTTGATAATATAGTAGAGATTGATAAAAAAGAAGAAATTTTAAATTATGATTATGATATAGTAATTTCATCAATGCCTTTAACTAAAGATGGTGTAAATGTATATGCACCATTAAGCGAAAAGACAATAACAATAGATGATTTAAGAACAATTTCAAAAGATAAAAAAATGTTTGCTGGAAAAATTAAAGGACTACTTGATGGATATGATATTTTAGATGATGAAGAGCTAACGATTTTGAATACTATTCCTACTGCTGAAGGAGCAATTGGCCTTGCAATGGAAGAAACAAATTATACACTTGATGGAAGAAAAGTTCTTGTAATGGGATTTGGGAGAGTAGGAAAAACATTAGCAAATAAATTAAGCAAAATGGGATTGGACGTGTATTGTGAAGCACGAAATAATGAGGATTTAGCATGGATTAAAGCATATGGATATAAACCGATTGAATTAAAAGAAGTAAAGAATATTTTGTGTAAAATGGATATTATTTTTAATACTGTGCCTATTCAAATATTAGATAAAAATATGCTTATATTATTAAATAAGAAAACTCTAATTATAGATTTAGCATCTGCACCAGGTGGAGTAGATTTTGACACTGCAAAAAAACTTGGGATAAAAGCAATTTTGGCTTCAGCTCTGCCAGGAAAAGTTGCTCCAGAAACAGCAGCAGAATATATCAAAAATTGTGTATATAAAAACGTTTGAAAAAAATAAATATGTTACAAATATTACAAATATTACATTTATTTTACAATACCTAACAAATTATTGACTTTTAACAAAAAAACTATAAAATATATATGATGAATCCTCAAAAAATGACATAATTGAATATTTATTGAAAAAATGTAAATCATAAATAATATAAAAACATATATTAATATTGACAAAATGATATTGAAAAAATCAAAAGAAGGAGAAAAAAGGTGCAAGAGAGTTTAGGAATAAGTATATCAAACCAAGTAATAAAATATGCTAAAGTAACTAAAAATAATGACCAACTAGATGTTGCATCTTTTGGTATTAAGTTTTATGACAACATAGAAAACGATATACAGCAAATTATTTCAGAAACAAACAGCAAGAATATTCCGATTTGTATAAACACAAGTAATGAAAAAGTAAATTATTTTAGTATATTTAATTTGTTAAGTAAAAATGATACTAGAAAAACTATACAAACTGAATATGAATCTATGTGTGCTGACAATCATATGAATCCAAATGCTTATGAAGGAAGATATTTGATTGTTGGGGATATAACTAATAAAGATAGAAATAAGGTAATCTATTATACAGTAGGAAAAACAGATTTAGAGGAAAGAGTAGCAACATTTAGAGATAAAAAGATAACATCTATTACCCCAATGTCAGCTTCAATTTGCAATATTGTAGAGGCAAAAAAAGGTGAAAACATAATGATTGTTAATATAGATGAGAAAACAACTATTACAACAATCCTAAATCAAAGAGTTTATAATATAGATATGCTTGAAATGGGAATGCAAGAAATTATTGAAAAAATAAATGAAAGAGAAAATTCTTATTCAAAAGCATATGAGGCTTGCAAAAATACTACTATTTATACAATGGAAACAACAGCAACTGATGATGCTAACAATAAGTATTTGCCTTTTATAATGCCTACTTTATTCAATATCACACAAGAACTAAGGAAAATAAAAGACACTTATACAAAAATAGATAAAATATATTTAACAGGATTAGCAACAGCAATTAATAACATTGAATTATATTTCCAGGAATATTTTAAAGAGTCAAGATGTGAAATATTAAAACCATATTTTGCAACAAACAATGCAAGAATTAATATTAAAGATTATATAGAAGTAAATAACGCAATTGCACTTGCAATGGAAGGCCTAAATTATGGATTAAAAGATTTGAATTTTAGGTCATCTAACTGGAAAGAAGATTTAAATACTTTATTACATTCTGATGTTAAATCATTAGGAAAGGGGTCAAAAGGAAAATCTAAACCTTCATTTAAAATAGATACTAATATGGGAGGACCTTTAAAGCCTACTGAGCAATGGCTTGTCAGAGGAAGCGTTACAGTAGTAATGATTGTTATTGTATATAGCGTTTGCTCAATATTCTTAGGAAACCAAATCAATAGTAAGATTGCTCAAACACAAGATGTAATAAAAGATACAAACAGTCAACTTTCTTTAGTTCAATCAGATGAACAGAAAGTAACTGAAAAAACAGCTGAATATGAAGCAATTACTTCAAGACTAGAAAATGCTAGTTCAGAAATTGAATCAAAAAGAGGTAGAAAAAACGAAATACCAACATTGCTAAACCAAATAGTTTATATTATACCAAAGAATGTACAAATTACAAGTATAGATAATAATGAAGTAACAAGTGGAAATGAAACAAAACAACATATTGTTATAACTGCACAATCAAGACAATACGAGCAATTAGCATATTTTAAAGCAAGTATAGAAAACAATGGATATTTAACAAGTGTTACATCAACTGAAGGAACAAAAAATGGAGAATATGTTGTTGTTACCATAGAAGGAGATTTACCATAATTTAAAGGAGAAGATGCAATGAGAAAATTATTAATATCTATTGTATTAATTTTATTAATAGTCATGACTGCATTATGCATTAGAAATGGTATAAATATTGGACCATTGCATGTACTAGGAATAAGCCAAATACAAGAAGCAAATAATAGATTAAATTCAACAATCTCTGAAGCACAAAATGCTAATAGTAATTACGAAAACAAATTAACACAATTAAAAACAGAAATCTCTGATTTAATATCTGCAAAAGAAGAATGTTTACAGCTTATCAATGTAAGCACTGAGAGCCAATTACAAGAAGCTACACAAACAAAGAATTATACGATTGAATATTTGTGGAGTCAAATCGGTAATCATGCGACAAGAGAAGGAGTTGTAATACAAATTGATGTTGTATCAGGAACAATAGCAGAAACAGATTATAGAGATTTAAACTTTACAGTATCAGGTAATTATTTAGCAATAACAAATTTTGTTACAGAGCTAGAGAATGATGATACATTACAATTTACAATAGATGATTTTTCAATGACACAAAACCATGCTACTTTTACAGTAAAAAATGTTAAAATTGATAGTGCATCTACAGCAGCATCATCACAATCATCTACATCAAATACAAATACTTCAAGTAATGCTTCATCAAGTGCAAATACAAATACAGCTTTAAATAACACTACAACAAATGGAACAGCAAATAATAACACAGTTCAATAAAAAGGAGAGATTATGGCTAAATCAATTTTTAAAGAAATTTTAATTATTTTATTAGCTTGTGTCGCTATAGTATTAATTATGGCTGTAATATTTTATAATTATATTCCTACAAATAAAGTAATTCCGGCAAAAGTTACAGCTTACCAAACTCCAGAAAATGTGGAGGCTGAAATTGTTGAAGATACTATTGAAAGCTATAACACTTCATCAGAAAAAAACTACACAATAGAAAATTCTGATTTAACAAAATATAAAGCAACAAGTAGCTATGACCCTGGAAAACCAGATCCATTTGCGGAATATAGTGAAGGAACAGTATCAAATACTGACACAAACAAGGGGAATACATCAGGAACCATTGATGAAAATACAACTGATAATTATTATACATCACAAAATGTAGGTTCAGGTGGAAAATAATATCTAGGTTTAGGTAATATTTATAAATTAATATAAATATATACAAATTTTTACTAAGGAGGGAATTTAGATGTTTAAGAAAGAAAGTGGTATTACATTAGTAGCATTAGTTGTTACAATTATTGTTCTATTGATTTTAGCAGGAGTTGCTATAAGCTTAACATTAGGACAAAATGGTATTTTCAATAGAGCTCAAAATGCAGCTAATACATGGGGCAATGCTACACAAAATGAAAGTACTGAGATGAACAGCTTTGAAAATACATTTGACAATGTTGTAGACAGATATTGGCCAGATGGAGACTAATAATAGTAATCCAGTAATTAGAAAACTAAAAATCTCTATTATTTTATATAATAGTACTAAATATGGAGGTTACCTAAATTATTCGTATTTAGGTAACCTCTTTTATAAAAAGGAATATCAAAATGAATATAGTTTTATATATAATAATATTTATAATGGGAAGTGTATTTGGTAGCTTTCTTACACTTGCAACTTATAGAATTCCACTAAATGAAGATATAACACATAAACATTCATATTGTCCAAAATGTAATCACAAATTGAATTTTTTAGATTTGATTCCAATTCTTAGTTATGTATGTCTTAGGGGTAGATGTAGATATTGCAAAGCAAAAATAAGCCCTAGATATTTTATTATAGAATTACTATGCGGTATAGCTTTTGTATTATTAGCTTTAGTACTTAGAATAAATATATATACTTTGACAATAATAAAACTTTTAAATTTTATCTTTGGCATTTTATATATTGTTTTCTTATTTTTAATTGGTGGAATAGACAAGGAGCACCATTATTTAGACAAAAGAGTATTTATATATGGTTTGATAGTTGCATTAGGATATTGGATTTACGAAATTATTTATAGCACATCTTTTAATGTAAATAGAATAATAATTTATTTGCTTATTGCAATAGTAATTATTATTGTTAATACTTATCAAATGAAGAAAAAAGGAAAAGATAGTTATGCATTAAGTGTATTATTACTATGCATTTTTAGTGCTTTATTCACAAACGAAGTAATAACAATAATTTCAATAATAATGGCACTATTAATTATAGCAATAGATGAACTAATTTTAAGAATATTTAAAAAGGATAAAAAAGAAAAAACAACAAATACACAACCAATTGCTTTCTATTTATGTATAGCAAATTTTATAACTTTAATTTTCGCAAACTTGATTTTATTATAGTAGGTGATTAGATGAAAATAATTGGACAAAAAGTAAAAAGTGAAAAAGCAGCGACAGCACTTGATATTACAACTGGAGTATTAATATTTGTATTATTTACTTCTGTAATATTTACACTTTATTTACAAATATATAAACAATCTTCAATAGTTAGGATTCACCAGGATGTAATGGGATATGCAATACAAATATGTGAAGATATCGATTTACAAAGCTACGAAAACACAGAAGATTTAGAAGAATATAAGGAAGACATAATGAGCAGAATAAATTTTCCAGAAGATAGATACGTATTAAACTTACAGCAGGAAAAATATATAGAATCGAATCCAGAAGCAGAAGATATTGTAAAGAAAATTATTGTAAATATAAGTTATACTTTTGATAATGAAGAAAGAAGTATTGAAATAAAAAAATTAAAAGTTAAAGAGTAGGTGAAAGTCGTGAAAGAAGAAAAAGGTATAACACTTGTAATATTAGGCATTTATATTATCATTTTTAGTATTGTAATAGGACTGTTAGCAACTTTAAGTAGTTATATATATAGTAATTTAGATAATGTAAGTGATAGCAATATTGATTTATCCGAATTTAATAAGTTTAACATGTATTTTATAGAAGATATAAAAACAAATAATCAAGCCTTAGTGGAAAATTTAGTAAATCAAGAAGGTGAAAATTTTTATCAAATAGCTTTTTCTGATGGAGATATATACACATATACTATTGGAGATGATTCTATATACAAGAATTCTCAAAAAATAGCAAGTGATATTAAGAACTTTACAGCAGAAAAATATATAGTAGATGAAAAAACATGCATAAGAATTTCGGTTAGAATAGGAACAAATGATGATACAAATTACACAAAAACAATAGATTATGTTTTAAAATATTGGTGATTTGAAAGGAGATAAAAATGGCTACAAATCAAAGACAACCATTAGGTATTGAACTTGTAAGAAGAGGAATAGTTAGACAAGATGATATAACTCAAGCTTTAGAATATCAAAGAACTCATACAAAAGAGAAATTAGGAGATATTTTAAATCATTTAAAATTAGCAGACCCAAAGTTATTGTTAAATGCTATGGGAGAAATTTTAGGTGAAAAAGTAATATTTTTAACAGAAACAGATGTGACTCTTGATATAACGAAATATATTTCTATGGATATTGCAAAAGAGGCATTAGCTATTCCATTTGATTTACAAGATGGAATAATTAAAGTATGTTTTGCTGATGTGAGCAATAAACAGCAAGTAGAAACAATTAGATTACTAATGCTTAACAAAGGATTAGTAATGGAAAGATATATAACTTATAAAGAAAACATAGAAAAAGTATTAAATACGTTATCTACTGTATCTACTGAAAAAATAGATGTTGATGCAACAGGAACAACTATTGTTGATAACATTATTAGAAGTGCAATGGCAAAAAGAGCTAGTGACATTCACATAGAACCTTTAGAAGATAGCATTAGAGTAAGATACAGAATTGATGGTATGCTTTTTACTGTTGCAAAAATAGACAAAGATAAGCAAACTCAAATTATTGGTAGATTAAAAGCTATTTCAAATATGCACCAAGAAAAACAAGAACCTCAAGATGGTAGAATAATAATGTATCCGGATTATAACATTCGTGTTTCTTCACAAAGAAATATTTTTGGGGAAAAATTTGTTTTAAGACTTTTGAAAAAAGATACAGATATTAAAAACTTATTTGAATTAGGATATCCAGAAGATGAAAAATTATTGAAAAATGCTTTTGATAAAAGGAACAGCATTACTGTTATTGCAGCACCTACTGGTGAAGGTAAAACTACAACTTTATATAGCGTAATAAATTATTTGGATCGACCAGAAGTTAATATAACAACAATTGAGGATCCAGTTGAAATTCGTATACCAGGTCTAAACCAAATAGAAATAGATAATAAAACAACTTTTGCAGGTTCTTTAAGAACGGTTTTAAGACAAGACCCCGATATTATTCTTGTTGGAGAAATAAGAGATGAAGAAACAGCAGAAATAGCTATGCAAGCAGGACAAACAGGTCACTATGTATTATCTACAATTCATACTTTAAATGCAATAGAGGTAATTTCTAGATTAAGAAAAATGAATGTATCAAATTATGATATTTCAAGTACACTTGCAACATCTATTTCACAAAGATTGGTTAGAAAATTATGTCCACATTGCAAGAAAGAAAGAGATTTTACCGAAGAGGAAAAAAGAATAATAGATTCAATAGGTAAAAGATATGGAATAAATTTTGACTTCACAAATGCAAAAACATATGATGCTGTAGGATGTGACCATTGTAATAATAGCGGTTACTTTGACAGAATTGCAATATTTGAAACACTTCTTGTAACAGATAGTATTAAGGAGCTTATTGTTAAAGATGCTTCTACTTTGGATATAAGAGAAGAAGCATATAAAGAAGGATATAAGCCTATGATAGTTGAAGGAATTAATAAAGTTCTTAAAGGAATTACTACTTTACAAGAATTAAATAGCAAATTATTATTTTATTAGGAGGATTCAATAATGGACGTTAATTCAATCTTAGGAGAAGCTAAAAGATTAAAAGCTTCAGATGTTCACTTTATACCAGGAATAAAGCCTGAGTTAAGAATAAATAGAGACTTAATTGCTCTTGAACAATATTCACCTATATCAAAAGAAGATATACTGGAAGTATATGATTTCTTCTTAAAAGGTAATGTGGATAAAGATGCATTTTATAGAGAGCATAAAGTTCTTGATACTTCAGCAGAATTTGATGGAATTCGTTTAAGAGTTAACATATCTTGCTCCGATAACTTACCTGTTATTACAACAAGACTTATTAGAAATGAATTGCCTACTTATGAAGAACTAGGTGTTCCTGATATTGTTAGAAGGATGACAAATCAACCACAAGGATTGATACTTGTTACAGGAAAAACTAATTCAGGAAAATCTACTACTTTAAATGCTCTAATAAATTATATTAATGATAATGAAAATAAGAAAATTCTTACACTAGAAAGCCCAGTTGAATATAAGCATAAATGTAAAAAATCTATAATTGTACAAAAAGAAGTGGGAATAGGTGGAGATGTTCCAGCTTACAGTATTGGTACAAAGAACTCTTTAAGAGAGGACTGTGATATTCTAATAATAGGAGAGATTAGAGATAAAGAAACAATGGAAGCAGCAATAGAAACAGCAGAATCAGGACATTTAGTTATAGGAACACTTCATACAAAATCTTGTGCAGAAACTGTTGATAGAATGATTAACTTCTATGATGTCGGAGACCAATCTCAAATAAAATATTTAATAGCTTCATTATTAAAACTTGTTATATCACAAAGGTTAATAAAAAATAAAAGAGGAACTCTTTCATTAGTACCAGAAGTTATGGTTGTTGATAATGTGGTATCAGGACTTATTAGAAAAGAAAAATTAACAACATCAGAAATAGAAGATGCTATACAAAGTGGTTCTAATAATGGTAGTATAGGTCTAATAAATTCCCTTGCAAAATTATTTGTGGATGATATAATAACATTGGACCAAGCAAAAGCACAAGTAGAAGAAAAGAATATAGAAGTTCTTAATAGAACAATAATGCAAATGCGACTAAAAAAGGAAGATGAAAATCAAGGACAAAATTCATATAATCAATATCAATAGAAGATTTGATTTTATATGTACTATAAATTGTTATTCGTAATTGTAATATAAGTTAAGATAGGAGGTAGTATATGCCAGAGTATATATACAAGGCAGTTGATGAAAATGGCGTAGTTGTAAAAAATAGAGTACAAGATAAAAGCAAACAAAATCTCATTAAAAAGTTAAAAGTAAATGGACTCATGCCAATTGATGTTACGCAAGTAAGCTTTGGTAAAGGGAGTAAATCTGGATTAAAAAGAAATTCTACTAATATTGATGAGATTATGCAGTTAGCAAATTCGGCTAATTTAGCGGCAAAACGAGAAAGTAGAAAGTTTTCTACTTTTGAAAAAATAAATATGACATTATCTAGAACTCAAAAGGTTACTAGTAGAGATGTAGTTATATTTACACAGAACTTATATTTGCTAAAAAAAGCAGGATTTAACAATGTACATGCTTTAGGTACAATTATTCAATCAACTGAAAATCCTACATTGAGAGGAGTATTGGAAGATATATTAGCAGGTGTTGAATCAGGAGACTATATGTATACAACTATGGAATATTATTCAGATATATTTCCATATATATATATAAACCTAGTAAAAGTTGGAGAGTTGTCAGGTTCTCTAGAAGAATCATTAAAACAAGCAGTTGAATATTTGGATTCTTCAAATGATTTAACTAAAAAACTTAAAAAAATATTGATACCAAATATTGTGCAATTTGTTGTACTTATAGTTATATTATTCTTTGGAAGTATGTATGTTGTACCAATTATACAGGACATATTTACACAGGTTGGAACTACAGATGAATTGCCTTGGTATACAATAGCATTCTCTGATTTCTTAACAAAAGTACAAGAAAATTGGTTTATACCAACAGCAATAATTGCTGCGATAATTGCTGGAATTGCTCTGTATATTAGAACTCCGAAGGGAAGATACCAATGGGATTATTTTAAATATAAAGCACCAATCTTTGGACAACTAATATTTGCAATAGATTTTTCAAGACTAACAAAGGCAATGGTGTTGAACCTTAAAAATGGTATGAGAATACAGGAGTCTTTAGAGGTAAGTAAAAACGTAGTAAAAAATCTGGTAATGTTATCTATCATAGAAACAGCCATAAATAATATAATTGTCGGTGATTCATGGGTTGAACCTTTTGAAAAATCAGGACTAGCAGAGCCTATGATAACAGAAATGTTAAAAATAGGTATGCAAACTGATTTGCCTACAATGATGGAAAAACTTGTTGAGTATATGGATATGGATATAGACCAAATAATTGATAGAATAGTAAAAATATTACCACAAATTCTATATTCAGTTATTGGTGTAATTATAATACTTGTTACAATTGTTGTACTTGTACCTTGTATTCAAATCTACATGGCTAACTTCTTATTTTCAGCAGCAGGATTCTAGAAATGAAAGGATTAATTATGAAAATTGGAATTGATATTGGCGGAAGCCATGTTGCCTCAGGGTTAGTAGGAAAAAATGGAGAATTAATAGCTAAAGAAACTCGCGATATTAATATTAGCAATTTAAATGAAGAAAAAAGAGTTGAAAATTTGCTATTGGAAATCATTGATAATGAAATAAGTAATTTATTAGAAAAAAATGATTATACAATAGGTGATATTTCAAAAATAGGAATAGCTGTACCAGGCAGTCCTAAAGATGGAAAAATCCGAAATTTAGTAAATTTACATGTAAAAGAATTTAATTTGGGTGAAGTTCTTAAAAAGAAATACAATGTAATGGTAAAAATAAAAAATGATGGAAAATGTGCTGGATTAGCAGAAAAAGAATATGGTTCTTTAAAAAAATATTCTGATTGTATATTTTTATGCATTGGTACAGGTGTTGGAAGTGCAGTATTTTTAAATAGTGAGCTTTTAGAACCAAAGAACAATCCTGGATTTGAATTTGGACATATGGTAATCGAAAAGAATGGAAAAGAATGCAATTGCGGAAAAAAAGGTTGTTTTGAAACATATGCCTCTATGAAAAGATTTAAGGCAGAGGCTATAAATGAATTTAAAATGAGCCCTGATACAGTAGCAGAAGAAGTTCAAACATATATTAGACAAAATATTAAGAAAAAGAATGTAAATGATTTTGTTGGCAAGTATTTAGAAAATGTAAGTATTGGGTTATCAAACATAATTACAATATTTGAACCAGAAGCAATTAGTTTTGGCGGAAGTTTTTCTTATTATTGTGATATCTTTTTACCAATATTAAATGAAAAGTTAAAGAAATTAATGTTTAATAAAGATTCAAAAGTAGATTTAATTACTGCTAAGCTTAAGAATGATGCAGGAATGATAGGTGCTACTGAAATTTAAAAACAAATATAAAAGACCATCGACAAAATATTTTATATACTTTGTTAGCAAATAATAAAATCCATCTAATAAATAAGATGGATTTTATTGGTTTTGTGAATCTGAATTAGAGTTAGAATTTTCTGATGAGTTTTCGTTAGATGTTTCTGTATTATTTTCTATATTTTCAGGGATAATAATGTTTTGATTATTTCTTCTTTCTTCAGGATTTTCTAAAACAAGATTATCTCTAACTTCAGAAATATTTAAATCTTTTGAATTGCCTTTTACAATTTCTATTTTCTTAGGTTTATTCTCATTTTGATTGTTTTCTTCAATCATAATATCACCCCACACTTTTAGTATATGTATTCATAAAAAATATAGCATAAATGTTTTGAGAAATCAAGAGTAATGAAAAATAAAATTAATAAGATAAAAACATTTCTTGCAAACACTATCAAATGATGGTATAATTAGCGTATCACTAGAATTAACTAAGTAAGAAAATTACTTAAAACATATAATAAAAGGATAATAGGAATGGAAAAAGAAAAAGCAAAAGGAGTAATTGAAGCAATTTTATTTGCCTCAGGTAGAGTGGTAAAGATTAGAGAAATTATGACTTTATTAGAGCTGAATTCTGATGAAATAATATCAGCTATTGGTGAATTGCAAAAAGAATACGAATCAGAGGGAAGAGGGCTTGAAATAGTTCGTGTAGAGGATGGATATCAATTGGCCTCTAAAAAGGAATATCACGAGTATTTATACCCTATGTTAAGTAAGCAAGCAAAACCAACCTTATCTCAGGCATCACTTGAAGTGCTAAGTATAATTGCATATAATAGTAGAGCAACAAAAGCTGATGTAGATGCAATTAGAGGTGTTGACTCAACTGCTTCAATTTATAGATTGCTAGAATATAATTTAATAGAGCAGGCTGGAAAAGCAGATTTACCTGGTAAACCAATGACTTATAGAGTAACAGATGAATTTTTGAAAATGTTTGGACTTAATAGTTTAAAAGATTTACCAGAGCTTCCAAAATATAAATTAGATAGTAACAGACAAATTGTAATAGATGAGCTAGAAGAAAGCAAAGATAATAATATAAATAAGAAAGGATAGAAAAATTATGAAATTATCATTAGCGGGATTAGGAACAATGAGAGTAAATAAATTGGATGAAATGTATCCAGCTCAAGATATGCTTCTTCAATCAGGACAATTAGTTCAATATGGTACAGGTATATTTGGATATAATAACATTACAATGCTAGTAAAGAAAAATATAGAAAGAATAATAGAAGAATGCTTAAATGAGGCAGGTTGTGTTGAAATACAATTGCCAACTCTTCAACCAGATACAATTTGGAAAAAGTCAGGTAGATGGGACACATATGTAAATGATGGAACTATGCTTGTAGTAAAATCAGATAGAGGAGATTTATGCTTAGCACCAACAGCAGAAGAAGCTTGTATAGAATTTGTAGCTGAAAAACTAAAATCATATAAACATATGCCAACAATTATTTATCAAATAGGAGAAAAATATAGAAACGAAATTAGAACAAGAGGTTATTTGCTAAGAGGAAGGTCATTCTTAATGATGGATGCTTATAGTTTTGATACTGATTTAAAAGGACTAGAAGTATCTTATGAAAAAGTTAGAAATGCATATATCAAAATAGGAGAAAGACTTGGTATAGAACTACTTCCAGTTATTGCAGATAATGGCGCAATGGGTGGAAAGAAAAGTGAAGAATTTATGTTTGTTTCACCAATTGGAGAAGATACAATTCTTTATGATGAAAATAGAAAAATTGCTTTAAATACAGAGGTATTAGAAAAAGAAAACTATGAGGAATATTTAAAAGAAGAATATGGAATCGAGGATATATCTAATTTAAAAACAACAAAAGCAATTGAAGTAGGACATATTTTCCAACTAGGAACTAAGTATTCTGATTCAATGAATATAGGATTTATAGATAAAGATAATAAGCAAAAACCTTATTATATGGGATGCTATGGAATAGGAGTAAGTAGGCTGGTTGCTGCTATTTATGAAAATTCTGTAATTAAAGATGAAAATGGAAATGTAACAGGAATATCATTACCAGAACAAGTTGCTCCATATAAAATTCAAATTATACCTAAATTAGATAATGAGGAAAAAGTAAAAGAAGCGGAAAAATTGTATAATGACTTTGCAGGAAAAGCTATTTTGGATGATAGAGACAACATGTCTATGGGAGCAAAAATTAAAGACTGCAAAATACTTGGAACACCTTATATGGTAATTTTAGGTGATAAAGTAGAAAAAGGAATGGCAGAATTAGAAAATACAAAAACTGGTGAAAAACAAGTTGTTGAAATTAGCAAGTTAAAAGATATGTTAAACTAAAGAAATTTTCTAAAAGAGTAAATAAAAGCCTAAGGGCTTGGCAAAAGGAAAGTTAATAAAAAGAACCTTAATTATTAAATAAAGTGTAAGAAAATTTAATAATAAGGTCCTTTTTTATGAGTTTTAAGATATCTTAATATGTATAGGTTAAGACAATTTATAATTATTAAATGTCAAATCTTATAATCAGTTTTGAAATACATTTTAATTTTCCTCTTTATTATTAGAGCTTCCTTTAGTTAGAAGACTTATTAATTGAGGATATAAATTTGTAGCATTTTTCTTCCAATTATCAACAATATTTTGAGCTTGTTCTCTTGAATAAGCAAAAGTTTTTATTTCAAATATTACTTCATTATCTTCAACAATTTTACATTGAACTTCATATTCATTTTCACTTTTAGGAGTATATTCAGAGACAATTGATTGAGCGTTTTCAAACATTTCAATATTACTCTTTAAATTTGTATCAACTCTTAACTTAATTATTCCAGGTAAAATATCTAATGTTAAATCTAAAGTGTTTTTACCTGCTTCTGTAAGTTCATATACATCTTGAGTTTCTTTTGTATAGCATACAACATATTTTACATCAATTAAATCTAGTAAAAATTGCTGAAAATAAAAATAATTTAAATCAATTGCTGAGTTAACTATGCTATATAATGCATCATTTGTAATTGGCTTCTTAACTGTATCTAATACATAAAGTATTAAAACTTTATTCTCTGCCAATGTTTCACTATCAGATGTAATTTTCACTTGTTTTCAACTCCTTAAATTAATTTTGTATAATTATAGCATAAAAGTCTTGAGAATACAACATTTTAAATTGTCGATTTTTGTCGAACGATTCTTTCAAAAATATATTGACATTTTATGGAAAAGATGATAATATAATGTCATATTAATTCAATATTAATTTTATATAAATTCTACTTGTTTCTTATTAAAAAGAAAAAAGTAGTGAAAAATTATTTAATTATATTAAGAAATTTTATTTATTAATTCTTAACAAATTTCCAAAAAATATATTTTATAATATGATTACATTTAGCCGAAAGCTAAATAATTATTAATAATGTTTTTAATTTTGTAGAGGAAACTTTTGAATGATTATTCCTTTCATTTCATTATTCAAAAAATTATATCAATAATTCTATTTTAAAGCCCCCAAAAAAATAAAATTTAAAATATGTTTCCTCTACAACTCCTATATATTTTTGAATCTTATCAGTTTTCCACTGGTGAGATTCAATTTTTAAAATTGAACTAATTTTTTATTATATAGGAAAAATCAAACATTTAAATGAAATATGAAAAAAATAAAT
>CAKNJR010000018.1 GCA_930986425.1 uncultured Clostridium sp.
AGAAAAAGTGTTAGCAAAAAGTTGCTTAAGATAACACCTAATAGTGTGAAAACATTATTGGGTGTCTTTTTTTATGCACAAATTATTAAAACAGCTTTGATTTTACTATGAAAAGTGGGCTTATATATAGAAGCGGTTAGTACATTGACAAATACACTTATTTTAAGTGTCATAACAAGTCATTTTCTTTAATATTCTGTATTAGATATTTTATTAAAAACAATTTGGAGATGATGCGAGTATGTGTAAAGATAACAAACAAACAAAATGTAAGCAATTAGAATTTAATACATATTGTATATTTACAGAAGAAAAAAAGGATGTGAAACAAACAATAGGATTAATTTTTAAAGATTATTTAGAAAATTTAAAAATAAAAACTAAGTAATTATTACATATTATTGCAAAATAATTTTAAACATATTACAATTTAATTGTAGATGATTACGGATAGGAGGTCAGATGCTAGATTTAAAAAGCCAGAACTTTAAAGTTGGAATGTATATAAGATTGTCTAGAGAAGATGGCGACAAGCAAGAAAGCGAAAGTATCGGTAATCAAAGGAATATTTTGCAAAGATATGTAAAGGAGAATGATTTATGTTTTGTAAAAGAATATGTTGATGATGGAGTAAGTGGTACAACATTTGATAGACCAGGATTTAATGAGATGCTACAAGATATTGAAAATAAAAATATCAATATGGTTATAACAAAAGATTTATCAAGACTAGGTAGAGATTATATTAAGACAGGATTTTATATAGAAGATTATTTTCCCAAAAACAATGTTAGATATGTTGCCATAACAGATGGAATAGATACATATTTAGCGAGTAACAATAATGATATAACACCTTTTAAAGCAATTATGAATGATATGTATGCTAAGGATATTTCAAAGAAAATTAGAAGTGTTTATAAAGAAAAGCAAAAACAAGGCGAATATCTTTGTAGTACAACTGCTTATGGCTATAAAAAACATCCTAGTATAAAAAATAAATTAGTTGTAGATAGAAAAGTAAAAAGCGTTGTAGAAAAAATCTTTGATATGTATTCAAATGGACATGGGAGCTCAGAAATTGTAAATTATTTAAATAGCCACCAATATTTATCTCCATCAGGTTACAGAAAAACAGGAATAGTTCAAGATGAAAACAAAACAGGGTATAACTGGAATGAAGTAACTCTATGTAATATGCTAAGAAATGAAGTGTATATTGGAAATACAGTACAAAATAAAAAATCTGTTATATCATATAAAGTAAAGAAAATAAAAACTGTAGAAAAAGAAAATCAAATAAGAGTAAATAATACACATGAGCCTATTATCGACAAAGATACATTTGAAAAAGTACAATGTATTCTTGAAAAAAGAGGAACAAACACAAAACTTAAATATGACTATTTATTACGAGGGTTACTTTACTGTTATCATTGCAAAAGAAAATTGCAAATAGTTTTAAAGAAAAACTCTAAAAGAAATTCAAAAGCGCATCCATATATAACTTGTAGTGATGCAAAAGAAAGAGGATGCTACCCACTAAGCATGAATTATGAAAAATTAGAAAGACATATTATCGATATTGTAAAAAAGATATGTAGAATATATGCAGATAAGGAAGTTTTTGCGAGGGTTTATGAAAAAGACCAAAATAAAACTCTTGATATAAGAGAAGGTTATAGAAATAAACTATCACAGGTTAATAAAGCTATAAATGAAATAAATAATGACTTAGACAAGATGTATATGGATAAATTAAGAGGTGTTTTGCAAGAAGAAGATTATATTAGAGTTTCACAAAAATTAAAATTTGAAAGGATAAAATTAAATGAACATAAGAAAGAATTAGAACAAAAGTTAAGTCAGACAGAAGAAAAAATGGATAATAAAAATAAAATAAAAGAAGAAAAAGAGTTAGAAGAATTAATAGAAGATTTTTTGAAATTAGAAAAGATTGATAAAATTTATTTATATCGATTAATCAACAAAATAGAGATAGATAAAGATAAAAATATTTACATATATTTTAATTTTTCAAAATTAAATTCTATTAATGAAAATCTAGATGAATTTATCAAAGTCGAAGAGGTCATAAAACAAGATGTATATAAAATTAGTTAATGTCATATATATTGAATTTCTATAGTTTTTATAGTATAATATACATGACAAAGATTTTCTTTGTCGTAAGAAATCTTTCCTATATAAGGGAAGATGCGTAGGAGGTGCATGTATGCACCACAGCAAAAACTTGTGGAAAAGTGGAACTTCCACACTTGGGTAGCCTATACCGTGAAAGTATCTCTTAGAAGATACACCCAAGTAAAACGGCTATAAAAGTGGTTCGATTCCACCTGACCCCTTTGCATGTGAGTATATACCATTAGTAATGGCGAATGAAAATGGTATAGAGGATGTAGCAGGCAGAGGGGTCTGCTTTATATAAATTAAGCAAATAAAAATCTTATAAAGTTTTGTAATTATTATCATTACAAGACTCTACAAAACGGTTGGTAGTTTTTTAAATCCACACCATTATAATTAGCCTTCCATCCGCTTGGAAAAGGAATAGTTGGAAATTGGTCAGCTATTTGCTTATAATGCATATAATCTTGTGAACCCTCTCTAACATTTCCCGTAACTAATTCTACTCCATCAGGGTTAAGTAAAGGTACAATATAAATAGAAGATGTATTAAAAATCATTTTTGCACTATGTTCAAATATGTCATCATCTCTAACATAGGCATCGCAAAAATCTTCAATAAATTTCATAAGTACATTTGTTGTTATATATTCATTTGCATGAATTGATGAACTATACATAACCTCATTTTGACCTGTTCCAATACGCACACTTTGTATAGCTCTTTTTTGTACACTTTCTCCAATTGTTTCAATTTGTAAAAAAGAATATTTATCTTTAAGCTTTTTCAAATCGTCTTGTAAACGCTCATAAGTATATGGCTCTTTTGTATTAACTATTTGAACATTATTTCCCATTATTACCTCCAATTTATCATTCATTCTCATTATATAATATTGTAATTTAAAATTTTTGATACAAATAATTTTTGGATGTTGATTAACAAGTAATAAGAACAGAAAAAGATAAAAAATAAACAGTAACGTATATAAAAACTTGGAACGATATTATTGAAAAACAAAAATTTTTGTGATATAAAAATTATAATAAAAATTAATGTTAATGATAAAGACATATTCCAAATAAGTCTACTACAAAAGAATAATAAGAAAAGGGGTAAATTATGATAATACAAGGGAAACCAGAATTAGGATTGCAACAGCACCAACAAGATGCTTATAAATCAGTGCAAAAAGCTTATGAAACAAAAGACAAAGCATCAGTTGTAATTCCTACTGGATGTGGTAAATCATTTATAGCATTACAACTTATGGTGGATAATAAAGATAAAAGAATTTTATTTATGGCGCCTACTAATGCAATAAAAATGCAAATGTATAACTATATTGCTAAATATATAGTTGGAGAAGAACCTTCTAGCAACAGACCAGCAAGAATGATAGCTGATGAATATTTTCCGAATTTAAAGATAATGCTTTATCCATCTTTATTAAGAGTAACAGATGAGCAAATGGAAAAGCTAAATGCAGATATTATAGTTATGGACGAATTACATAGAACTGGTGCAGACAAATGGGGAGAAAAAATTAATACTTTATTAGAACAAAATCCAAATGCAAAAATTTTGGGTTTAACCGCAACACCAGATAGGATGGATGATAAAAATGTTATTGATGATTTATTTGAAGGTAATATTGATTATGAATTAACTTTAGTAGAGGCATTAAGAGATGGAATAGTAAAAGCGCCAACCTATGTGAAATGTGATTATGCTTTGGGCGAATATTTAGATGGAATAAGAACTGCAATATCAAATTGTAATGACGAGCAAACGAAAAAGGAATTACAAGATAAATATGATAAAATGAGAAGAATAGTAGATCAAGCTGATGGAATACCTGAACTATTTGCCAAAAACATAAAAAAGAAAGATGGAAAATATATAATTTTTTGCAAAGATAAAGCACATATGGATGAATTAATAGATAAAGCAAAAGAGTGGTTTGGCTCTATTGATGATAATCCAGAAATATATTCGGTTTTTTCTGGAGAAGGATACACAGAAAAAGATAATAGGAAAAGCATTGAAGATTTTGAAAATTCAAAAACAGAACATTTAAAATTATTATTTTCTATAGAAATGTTAAATGAGGGGCTACACGTTGAAGATATTTCAGGTGTAATAATGACAAGACCAACTGATTCGAGAATAATTTATTTACAACAACTAGGTAGAGCATTATCTTCAGACACTTCAAGAGAAAAAACAATAGTATTTGATTTAGTAAATAATTATTTAAAAAATAACCTGGATGCGGAAATTAATAGAAAAAACAATAGAACGTATTATGGAAGTGAAAGTATTATTAATGAAAATGATAATAAACCACAAAGTAATATAGATGATATAGACATTTTTAGAATACAAGGAGAGACAAAAGATTTTTTAGAATTATTGAATGAAGCTCAAGAAATAATAGACAGAAGTTCTTATTTGACTAATGCAAGAGCAATAAAAGAATGGATAGAAAAATCAGATGGAATAAAACCACCAAATAAAAGATCTGAAAATGAAGAAGAAAAGCGATTAGGCATGGCTCTGACTAATATAAGAATGAAATTAATAAAGCCTTATATGATATTAGAAACAGAAGATGAAAGAGAAGATTTTAGAAAAATACACCCAGAAATTGGCGAAGTAATGGAAATAATAGAAGAAATAGATAAAAATAATATTTCACCATATTTATTAAATGCAAGGGCAATTAAAGAATGGATAGAGAAGTCAGGCGGTACAAAGCCACCAGCCTCATCCTCTAAAGACGAACAAGAAAAAAAATTGGGAATAGCCCTAGGGTCTATCAGACGATTTTTAATAAAACCATACACAGCATTAGAAACAGAAGAAGAAAGAGAAGCATTTAGAAAGCAATATCCAGAAATTGACGAAGTCATTGAAATTATAAATGAAATAGATGAAAATAACATTCCACAATATTTATTAAATGCAAGAGCTATAAAAGAATGGATAGAGAAGTCAGGCGGTACAAAGCCACCAGCCTCATCCTCTAAAGACGAACAAGAAAAAAAATTAGGTACAGCTCTAAGTACTATAAGGACTTGGTTAAAACCATATTTATGTCTAGAAACAGAAGAAGAAAAAGAAAAGTTTAGAGAAAAGCATCCAGCCATAGATGAAGTAACAAAAATAATAGAAGAAATAGATAAAAATAATATTTCACCATATTTGTTAAATGCAAGGGCAATTAAGGAATGGATAGAACAATCTGGAGGAACAAAATTACCTTCTTCATCCTCTAAAGATATAGAAGAAAAGCTATTAGGCATGGCTCTGACTAATATAAGAATGAAATTAATAAAGCCTTATATGATATTAGAAACAGAAGATGAAAGAGAAGATTTTAGAAAAATACACCCAGAAATTGGCGAAGTAATGGAAATAATAGAAGAAATAGATAAAAATAATATTTCACCATATTTATTAAATGCAATGGCAATTAAGGAATGGATAGAACAATCTGGAGGAACAAAGCTACCTTCTTCATCCTCTAAAGACACAGAAGAAAAACGATTAGGTAAAGCTCTAAGTAATATAAGGACTTTGTTAATAAAACCATATATGAGATTAGAAACCGAACAAGAAAAAGAAAAATTTAGAGAAAAACGACCCGAAATAGAAGAAGTCTTAGATATTATAAGCGAATTAGATATGCAATGTGGAACTCAAAAGCAAAAAGAACTTGCCGCTTTAATAAGACAAGATTTAGAAAAAAGACAAGCATTGCAAGAAGCAAGAAAATTAGAACAAGATTATGAACATCAATTATCAAGTAAAATGGGAGAAATATCTGTGGATACTCAAAAACAAGGAGTAGATTATGATGAATAATAAATTAATCCCAATAAATGGAATATGGTATAAAATAAAAATATTCTTTCAAAAGATATTTGGGCACAAAAAATCGCTTGTATCAAATGAAGAATCAACTATAGAAATAAAAGAAAAAAATGGTAATTCTAAATTTACTAATGATTTAAGGGAAAAGTTTGAAAAGGAACATAAGAACCATGATTTAGCAAATAAATTGCTATATGGAGAGATAGGACCTAGTGAATTAAATGAACAAGAAGTTGATGAAATGACAGAATATTTTAAAAAGGATATTCAAAATATTGATAATGAATTATTAAGAATAAAACAGCATATTTTATATATGCAAAAGGAACTAAAATCATAAAAATGTTTATGAAAAGTATGGATGTATAATAGCATCCATACCTTTTTTAGTCTATCAACTTTCTAAAATAAGAATTAGTTCAAAAATCATTGACACTCATTAATTTAATATATATAATTACTCCATTATATGGAGGATTAAATATATGTTTTTTCAAATTTTAGCATTAGTCATATTAGTATTATTCAATGCCTATTTTGCAGCAAGCGAAATGGCTTATATTTCACTAAATGATAACAAAATTGCAAAGCAGGCAAAAGAAGGAAATAAAAAAGCAAAAAAAATAAAGAAAATGCTAGATAATCCTAGTAAATTTTTATCTACAATTCAAATTGGAATAACACTTGCAGGTTTCCTATCTAGTGCATTTGCAGCAGATACATTCGCAACAAAACTTGCACCAATACTTAATTCATGGGCACCAAGCTTAGGAATAAACTTCTGGCAAACATTTTCAATTATAATTATTACAATAATATTATCTTTCTTCACTTTAATATTTGGAGAATTAGTTCCAAAAAGACTAGCAATGAAATATTCAGAAAAAATTGCATTTGGAACTATAGGATTTATTAGCTTTATTTCTGTAATAGCATCACCTTTTGTAAAATTATTGAGTGGTGTTACAAACTTTATTTCAAAAATATTTGGAGTAAGTGAAAACGAAGAAAAGATTGTCACAGAAGAAGAAATAAGAATGATGATAGATGAAGGCCAGCAAAAGGGTACAATAGAGAAAGATGAAAAAGATTTAATTAATAATGTATTTCAGCTAAATGACATTACTGCAAGCGAAATTATGACACATAGAACAGAAATATTTGCAATAGAAGTTAATGATAATTTGTATGAATTATTGGATAAAATAGATAAATATAAGTATAGCAGAATACCAGTATACGAAAAATCGATTGATGAGATAGTAGGAATTTTATTTTTAAAAGACATTTTAAAAGCAGTTAGCAAAGGAACGCAAATAGAAATTAGACAAATTATGAGAAAAGCATATTTCGTACCGGAAACAAAACCAATTGATGAATTATTTAGAGAAATGCAAACCAATAAACAACAAATGGCAATTGTACTAGATGAATATGGCGGAACATCTGGACTAGTGACAATGGAAGATATATTAGAAGAGCTAGTAGGAAATATTTTAGATGAGTATGATGATGAAGAAATAGAATACAAAAAAATTGATAATAATACGTATTTGGTTGAAGGCAGTATGCCAATGTATGAATTAAAAAAGCTTTTGGCAACAAACTTTCTAGATGGAGATTATGATACTTTGTCAGGTTACATTATAGAGATTTTAGGAAAAATTCCTAGTGAAGGTGAAAAACTTACAGTAGAAGATAATAAATTTATTTACAATATTGAAGAAGTTGAAGATAATACAATTAAATGGGTGAAAATTGAGAAGAAGGTAAATGCGAATTTGTAACCAATTTGCCAAAAAAACTACTTGCAATTTCACACAATATATGTTATGATAATAAAGGACTTTAACTTAGCTTAAGGATAACACACCACTTTAGCTCAGTTTAAGCATAAAAAATACAGGAGGTGTAATTATGACAAAGGAAAGAAAAGAAGAAATCATTAAAACTTACAGAAGAGATGAAAAAGACACTGGTTCTCCAGAAGTTCAAATAGCTCTTTTAACAGAAAGAATTAATGATTTAACAGAACATTTAAAAGTTCATCAAAAAGATAACCATTCAAGAAGAGGACTTTTAAAAATGGTAGGAAGTAGAAGAAACTTACTTAACTACTTAGCAAAAAAAGATGTTCAAAGATATAGAGATATCGTATCAAAACTTGGACTAAGAAAATAATATTTAAGAGCAGGCGTTTTGCTATTAATTGTGCTAGCGCCTGCTCGTTAACGCTTAGGAGGTAATATGTTTAAAGTTTATGAAACAGAGTTAGCAGGAAGAAAGCTAACAATTGAAACAGGCAAATTTGCTAATCAAGCAAATGGAAGTGTCACAGTTAGATATGGTGACACAGTTGTAATGACAAATGTTACAGCATCAAAAGAACCTAGAGATGAGGTAGACTTTTTCCCATTATCAGTAGATTATGAAGAAAAGCTTTATGCAGTAGGAAGAATTCCTGGAAGCTTCAATAGGAGAGAAGGAAAGCCAGCAGATAAAGCAATATTAATATCAAGAGCAATTGATAGACCAATAAGACCATTATTTCCACATGATTTTAGAAATGATGTATGTGTAGTTAATACAGTACTTTCAATGGACCAAGATTGTAGCCCAGAAGTATGCGCAAATATTGGTACATCAGCAGCTCTTTCAATATCAGATATTCCATGGGCTGGACCAACAGCAGCAGTTCAAGTTGGATATGTAAATGATGAAATAATCATAAATCCAACAGAAGAACAAAGAAAAAATAATAGATTAAGATTAACAGTTGCTGGAACTGAAGAAAAAATCACAATGATTGAAGCTGGAGCTGAAGAAATACCAAATGATATTATGCTTGAAGCAATTAAAAAAGCTCATGTAGAAATCAAAAAACTTTGTGGGTTTATTAAAAACATAAAAAATGAAATCGGCAAGCCAAAATTCGAATATCAATCATTTTCTGTTACACCTGAATTCTACAAAGCGGTTTGCGATAAATTTGAACAAGCTATGTATGAAGGTGTACAAGAACAAAATAAAGAAATAAGAAATGACAATGTTGATAAAATTGCTGAAGAAATCAAAAATTTAGCAATTGAAATGTATGGAGAAGACGCAGAAGAAGAACACGCATTTGATATAGCAACATCAGTTCATGACTTAGAAAAAGCTTGTGTTAGAAAAATGATATTAAAAGAAAATAAAAGACCAGACGGCAGAAAAATTGATGAAATAAGACCACTTAGTGCAGAAGTAGGACTTCTTCCAAGAACACATGGTAGTGCACTTTTCTCAAGAGGACAAACTCAAGTCTTATCAGTAGCTACTCTTGGAACAAAAGAAGATGAGCAAATACTTGATGGACTTGATACAGAGACAAGTAAAAGATATATGCACCAATATAATTTCCCAGGATATAGTGTTGGAGAAGCAAAACCATCAAAAGGACCTGGTAGAAGAGAAGTAGGACATGGAGCTTTAGCAGAAAAAGCATTAGTTCCAGTAATTCCAAGTATTGATGAATTCCCATATACAATAAGAGTTGTATCAGAAGTTCTTGAATCAAACGGTTCAACTTCACAAGCAAGTATTTGCGGAAGCACCTTGGCACTTATGGACGCAGGTGTTCCAATTAAAAAGCCAGTAGCAGGAATTTCTTCAGGATTAATAACTGACCCAGAAAATCCAGATAATTATATTGTACTTACAGATATCCAAGATATTGAAGACTTCTTTGGAGATATGGACTTCAAAGTTGGCGGTACAAAAGATGGAATTACAGCTATTCAAGTTGATATTAAAATAGATGGTCTAACATATGATATAATTGAAAAAGCATTTGAAAGAACAAAAATTGCTAGAGACTATATTATAGACGAAGTTATATTAAAAGCAATTCCAGAACCTAGAAAAGAACTTTCAAAATATGCACCAAAAATTGTTGCAACAGTTATTCCAGTCGATAAAATAAAAGATGTAATAGGTGCTGGCGGAAAGACAATTAACAAAATAATTGATGCAACAGGTGTAAAAATAGACATTGAAGAAGATGGACATGTAGCAATTTACTCAAACGATGCAGATAATGCAAACAAAGCGTTAAAAATGATAGAAGATATTACTAGAGAATTAGAAGTCGGAAAAGTTTACGATGGTGTAGTAACAAGAATAGCACCATTTGGGGCATTTGTAGACTTAGGTGGAGGAAAAGAAGGATTACTTCACATATCTAAAATTTCTAGCAAACATATTAATAAAGTAGAAGATGTTCTTAGCGTAGGAGATGAGATAAAAGCTAAAGTTACTGAAATAGATAACCAAGGCAAAATAGCATTAAACATGAGAGATTTAGAACATCACGAAGAATAAAAAACTTTGTTACAATTCACAGTTTAATTTTATGACTTAAGCTACAATATACATTCCTCCGCGTTTACTTCGCGGTTCGCTTGCGCTCAGCGCTCGCACGCTCCGACTTCGCTTCTATGATAAAGACACTAGTTTATTGAGCCTCAGTCAGCTCCGCTCGCTAAAAGCTCTGGAATATATATTGTAGCTTTAAAAAACAATTAGCTGTGAATAGTAACAAAAACTTTAGGGAAAAACCTAAAGTTTTTTCATTTTTATTGTAAAACAAAACTTTATGTAGTATAATGTAAAAGGAGAGTTTTTATTAAAAAACTAAACAACAAACAAAACATGCGGATAAACAAACTTTAATTATGCTTTGAAGGAATAATAGGAGGAAGTATTAAATGCAATTTTTATACTTTATACAACAAGCATTAATATGGATAATAACGATATACTGGATATATCAATTAATTATAAGTGTATGCTCACTTATTACTTTAAAAGAAAAGCCATTAATAGTAAATAAGAATCATAAATTTTTGGCAATAATTCCAGCACATAATGAAGAAGCCGTTGTTGGAAATTTGATTGAGAGTTTGCAAAAACAAAATTATCCAAAAAACAAATATGATATTTGTGTTATTGCAGATAACTGTACAGACAAAACGAAAGAAGTTGCTGAAAGTTATGGAGTAAAAATTTTCGAAAGATATGAAGAAGACCCAGCAAAAAGAACCAAAGGAGATGCTCTAAGATTATTTTTAAATACACTTTTGGCTGACCCTAATATGGATTATGATGCTTTTTGCGTTTTTGATGCAGATAATATTGTTGATGCAAACTTTATTTCTGCAATGAACAAACACTTATGCCAAGGTGAAGAAGTTGTTCAAGGATACAGGGATATCAAAAATCCAACAGATAGCTGGATAGCATCTGGTTATGCAATTTTTTATTGGACAATGAATAGATTTTACCATTTAGCAAGATATAATGCAGGATTATCACCATTAATAAATGGTACTGGATTTATGGTTAAATTTGATGCAATTAGACCAACTGGATGGAATACAAACACACTTACTGAAGATATAGAATTCTCATTAAAAAGAATTATACAGGGTAAAAAATTAGGCTGGGCAACTGATGCTATTGCATATGATGAACAACCAGTTAAGTTCAAACCATCATGGTCACAAAGGTCTAGATGGACAATAGGACATATTCAATGCTTATTTGAATATACTAAGCCACTTGCAAAAGCCGCATCAACCAACAAAACACTTATGAACTTTGATGGACTTTTATATATGCTTGGCAGTATACCAATGTTCGTAATAACAATATTGCTATTAGTTTTAAATGCAATCAGTTATTTATTTAACGGAATGACAACACCAGACTTTATAATGAATATCATCAGATATGTTGTACCAACATTTATTTTACCGATACTAACAGCTCTTATAATTATGATTATTGACAAAAAGCCAATAAAAAAGATGTGGAAGGGATTACTTATGTACCCCATATTCCTAGGCTCATGGCTTCTTATCAATTTCAAATGTTTATTCAAAAGGGATACAACATGGGAGAAAATTGAGCACGTTAGAAATGTTAAAATTGAAGACAAAAAAATTAATCAAAGTTAATTAGTTAATGTTTATACATTACAAAAAATAGTAACTTTATAAAATTATTTGATAAAAATAAATAAAAATTTTTAGATAACAATTTAAGTTGCGAGGATGTTTAAAATGATAGAAAATAAAAGTGAGAATACAAAATATATGGTAGTTGTTAAAAAAAGAAATATACTAAAATACCTACATATAGCTTTAATTGTGCTAGGCTCTATATTTGTTTTACTTTCAAATTTCCATACATCAATATGGTTTGATGAAAGTTATTCAGTTGGAATTGCAAGTCATAGTGTACCTGAAATCTGGTCAATAGGAAGTAACGACGTGCATCCAGCATTATATTACATAATACTACATTTTATAGGAATGCTTACTGGAAATAGTATATTAAGTTTTAGACTTGTTTCAATAGCATGTGTAATAATTTTAGCTATATTAGGTTACACACATGTTAGAAAAGATTTCGGAGAAAAAGTAGGAATACTATTTTCATTTCTAATATTATTTATGCCAGTAGTATTAGCATACAGTGGTGAAATTAGAATGTATACTATGGCAATGCTTTTTGTAACGATTATGGCTATTTATGCTTATAGAATATACAAAAGCGGAGTAAGTAATAAAAATTGGATTATTTTTTCAATTTTCAGTTTACTATCAGCATATACTCATTATTATGCATTAGCAGTAGCTGCTGTACTTAATATTTCATTATTTGTTTATTTTCTTGTAATGAATATTAAACAAAGAAATTATGAAGTAAAATATAAAAAATATAGTGGAAACTTAAAAAGAAGTATTATATCAGCAATTGTGCAAATAATAATGTACTTACCATGGCTAGGAACTTTAATAGCACTTACAGCAAAAAGTAGCAAAGGTGGATTTTGGATAGGAATGCCAGACTTTTGGCAAATATTCGAATTCCAATTTACTGGCAACTTAGATTCTGTATATGTAGTAAGAAATTATTCTTATGTATTTTCAGCAATATTGCTTATATATATAATTTTCTTACTTATAAAAAATTGGAAAAATGCAAAACCAGCAAAATTAGCATTAGTTACATATTTATTAGTTATATTGCTAGTAGGAATTTTATCTATTATAGTTACACCTATTCTTTATGCTAGATATTTCTTGACAATTACAGGCATTTTATTATTTGCGTTTAGCTATTTAATGGCTATGGATAAGAATAATATTAGGGTATTTGTTATTTGTACTCTTATAGTTGTAACATCTTGTATGGCAAATATTAGTCTGATAAACATTAACTATGATGAAAGCAATAGTGAGCCAATTCAATTTGTAGAAGAAAACATAGAAGAAGGCGATATATTTTTAATAGATAATAGAGGAAGTGGTTTTGTAGTATCTCAGCATTTTCATGATAACGAATTATATTTCTGGGATGTAGAAAACTGGAATGTTGATGAAGCTTACAAAGCATTTGGAAATACTATTCACAATTTAGATTCTTTACAAAATTATTCAGGTAGAATTTGGGTAATATCTGATAATTCGGGCTTCTTTGAAAGAGTAATACAAGGATTTGGAGAAGAAAAAGTAGAAGTAATAGATGAACAATATTTTGACACAGAATACAAAGATTATAGATATGATATAAGCCTAATTCAAAAAATAAATTAATGAATAACATATAGACGAATATTTAAAGTTTTATAGGCTGGACTTAAAAAATAAAAACCTAAATAGTAAGGAGTAAGGAAATTCTTATGAAAAAGGACATAAAAGTATATGCTTTTGTTGGACCATCTGGTACTGGTAAAAGTTATAGAGCTCAAATGGTAGCTGGTGAATATGATATAAAATACATTATTGATGACGGAATTTTAGTAAGAAATAATGATATAGTAGCAGGCACATCAGCCAAAAAAGCACCAACAAAAATTGAAACAGTAAAAAGAGCTTTATTTAAAAATGAAGAACAAAGAAAAGAAATGATAAAAGCTTTTAATAAATTAAAGCCTAAATCAGTTCTAATACTTGGTACATCAGATAAGATGGTTGAAGAAATTGCAAAAAATCTTGAGCTTCCTAAAATAGAAAAAACAATATATATTACAGATGTTGCAACAGAAGAAGAAATTAGTAATGCAAAAAGAGTTAGAACAACTGAAGGTAAACACGTTATACCTGTTCCAACATTTGAAATAAAAAAAGACTTCTCAGGATTTTTATTAGACCCACTTCAAATATTCAAATCAAAAGGAAGTGGAGAAAAACCATATATTTCAGAAAAGTCAATCATTAGACCAACATTCAGTTATATGGGAAATTATACGATTTCAGATACAGTATTTAGACAAATTATCGAATATATTGCTTCAAAAACAGATTCAATCACTGAAATAATAAGAGTAAGAGTTAATAAAACAGAAGATGGACCATCAATATATGTAGAAGCAGAAGTTAAATATGGATTTAATTTGATGACTGAATTAAAGAAATTCAAAGAAAAATGTATTAGAGAGATAGAAAGACAAACAACTATGAATGTGGTTGAAATGAAAGTTATAGCTAAAAAGCTAACTTTACCAGATTTGTTAGAAAAATAGATTTGGTTTGTGACGTCCTCGAGCAAGTCTCAAGAGACGCAAGGATCCGTTCGATAAAAGCTTCAGAATATATATTGAAGCTTTTATAAAAAATAAATTACCAAAGAAAGGATGAGTAAAAATGTCATTTATAGTAGCAGTTGATGGACCTTCAGGAACCGGGAAGGGTACAATCACAAAATTAGTTTCAGAAAAATTTGGATTTCAATATTTAGATACTGGAGCAATGTATAGATGTGTAACACTAAAACTTCTTAATGAAAAAATAGATATTGAAGATATAGAAAAAATAGAAAAAATCTTAAAAGAAATCAAATTAGAACTTGATGGCGATAAAATTTATTTAGACGGAGAAGATGTTTCTAAAAGAATAAGAGAAGAAGATGTAACAAACCAAGTATCACAAGTATCTCATATTCCAATTGTAAGAACTAGTATGGTTGAATTGCAAAGAAGAATGTCAGAAGGCAAAAGTGTGATTTTAGATGGAAGAGATATTGGAACAAACGTATTCCCAAATGCAGAGGTCAAAATTTATCTTGATGCATCAACTGAAGAAAGAGCAAAAAGAAGATTTAAACAAAATCAAGAAAAGGGAATTGATATACCTTTTGAAGAAGTTAAAGCGAATATTGAATTTAGGGATAATAATGACAAATCTAGCAAAGTTGGAACACTTAAAAAGGCAGAAGATGCTTTTTATATAGATACAACAAACCTTAATATAAAGCAAGTAGAAAAACAAGTTGAAAAGATTATTAAAAAGAAGCAAAAACAACTTAAAAAAATTGAAAATGCATATGTTATGACAAAAGAAAATGGCTTCAAAAAATTTATGAGAGGATTTGTTAAAGGCTTTTTAGGATTGCTATATAGAATAGTATACAGACCAAAAGTTGTGGGATTAGAAAATTTTCCTAAAGATGAAGGTTTCATTATTTGCTCTAAGCATATAAATTATTTAGATGCAGCAGGAATAATTCTACTTAACAAGAAACCTATAAGATTCATAGCAAAAGCAGATTTATATAGATTTGGAGTACTATCATGGTTAGGACATTTATTTAATATTATTCCTGTAAAAAGAGATAGTGGAGATATTAATTCAGTAAAATTATGCTTGAAAGCATTAAAAAATAAAGAAGTACTAGGCATATTCCCAGAAGGAACAAGAAAAGGCTTAGAAAAACATATGAAAGTAAAAAACGGAGCTGTTTTCCTTGCAGAAAAGGCAAAAGTAAAAATAGTTCCAGTTGGTATCCAAGGAACTTTTAAACCTTTCACAAAAGTAACTTTTAATTATGGAAAACCAATAGATGTACATAGTTTCAAAAGTGATGACCCAGACTGGTTAGACAAAGCAAGTGAAAAGGTAATGGATGATATAATTATGTTGACAAAGGAGATAGTTTAATATATAATATAATAGCTATAAATTATAATTGTTTAATATAAAGATTATAGCTATTTTAAACTTAACAATATATTAAATAATTAATAAAAGCAATTTTTAAAAGGAATGGTAAAATTAATGAATGAAGAAAATATTTCTTTTGAAGAATTATTAAACAATTCTATGAAAGATGAAAAACTTGGAAAAGTAGTAGAAGGAACAATTATTAGTATCACAAAAAGTGGTGAAATAATAGTTGACTTAAATTATAAAGCAGATGGAATAATACCTAGAGGAGAGTATTCATATAATCTTGAAGACAATCCTTTAAACGAATTAAAGCCGGGAGATAAAATCACTGCAGATGTCATAAAACTTAATGATGGACAAGGAAATGTACTTTTATCTTGCAAAAAGCGTAAAAGAATTGAAGCAAGAAAAGAATTCGAAGAAAAAGTAAGTAATAACGAAATCTTCGAAGAGCCAGTTTTAGAAAAAAATGATAAAGGCTTAATCGTAGATTATAAAGGAATAAGAATATTTATTCCTCATTCACTTTCTGGCAATCAAACAGAAAAAGTTAGATTTAGAGTAATTGAATATAACCCTAAAGAACACAGAATAATTGGTTCTGCAAAAGTTATATTAGATGAAGAAAAAAAGAAAAAGGAAGATGAATTCTGGGCTACTGCAGAAGTTGGAAAAACATATAAAGGTACTGTTAATAGTCTTTGCTCATATGGAGCATTTATAGATATTGACGGTGTTCAAGGGTTATTACATGTTTCAGAAATGTCTTGGGATAGAGGAGCAAATCCAAATGATATCCTAAAACAAGGTCAAGAAATTAATGTTAAAATAAAAGCATTAGATAAAGAAAATAAAAGAATGCAATTAATTTATGAAGGCAAAGGAGACGACCCTTGGAAAAAGGCAAACTACAAAATTGGCGATATAGTAAAAGTAAAAATCAAAAAGTTAATGCCTTTTGGAGCATTTGCAGAACTTGAAAAAGGAATTGAAGGTTTAATACATATTTCACAAATCTGTGAAGAAAGAATTTCTAAACCAGAGGAAAAACTAAAGGTTGGCCAAAAAGTAAATGCAAAAATTATTGATTTGGATTTAGAAAATAAAAAAATTGAACTTTCAGTAAAAGAACTTGAAGGTACAAGTAGTGAATACAATAGCGAAGATGAGAAAACAGATATTGCAAATAATGAAAATACAATCGAGAATAACTAGCCTGTGAAATATATTTTAGAGAATTGAGAGAAAACTTTCAATTCTCTATCATACTGTTTAAATATAAAATAAATCTGATTAGGGGGAAAATAAAATGATAAACGAAAAAATAAGAAATATAGCAATAATCGCACACGTTGACCATGGAAAAACAACTTTAGTTGACGCATTACTTAGACAAAGCCATGTATTTAGAGAAAACGAGCAAGTACAAGAAAGAGTAATGGACTCTAATGATTTGGAAAGAGAAAGAGGAATAACAATACTTTCAAAAAACACATCAGTTATGTATAATGGCGTAAAAATAAACATAGTAGATACTCCAGGACATGCTGACTTTGAAGGAGAAGTTGAAAGAGTTTTAAAAACAGTTGATGGTGTTTTACTTGTTGTTGACGCATTTGATGGACCAATGCCTCAAACAAGAGAAGTTCTAAAGAAATCTCTAGCACTAAATTTACAACCAATAGTTGTAATAAATAAAATAGATAGACCGGGTGCAAATCCATTAAAAGCAGTTGATAAAGTATTAGAATTATTTATGGACTTAAATGCAACAGATGAGCAATTAGACTTTCCTGTTATATATGCATCAGCAAAAAATGGAATAGCTAAAATGAATTTAAATGATGAAAGCGATAACATCACTTGTATATTTGATACAATAATTGACTATATAAAACCACCAAAATGTGAAATAGATGGACCAATGCAATTATTAGTATCTAACATAGACTATGATGATTATTTAGGAAGAATAGCAGTAGGTAGAGTAGAAAGAGGAACAATAAAAGCAGGTCAAGCAGTTAGTATTTGTAAAGAAGACAAAACTGTACAAGGAAAACTTGCAAAACTATTTACTTATGAAGGATTAAAAAGAGTTGAAGCAGAAGAAATACAAGCCGGAGATATAGTAGCTGTATCAGGTATATCAGATATAAATATAGGAGATACAATTTGCGACTTAGACAATCCAGAAAAAATCCCATTTATAAATATAGACGAACCAACAGTATCAATGACATTTAGTGTTAATGATGGACCTCTTGCTGGTAAAGAAGGAAAATTCGTTACATCAAGACATATTAGAGATAGACTATTCAAAGAACTTGAAAGAAATGTATCATTAAGAGTAAAAGAAACAGATAAAGCAGAAAGCTTTGAAGTTTGTGGTAGAGGAGAATTGCATTTATCTATATTAATTGAAAATATGAGAAGAGAAGGATTTGAACTACTAGTATCTCGTCCAAAAGTTATATTCAAAGATATAGATGGAGTAAAATGCGAACCAATCGAAACACTTAGTGTAAATGTACCAGATGACAGCGTAGGAAACGTTATAGAAAAATTAGGTAGAAGAAAAGCCGAAATGATAAATATGGAACCAGCAGAACCAGGACATACAAAAATTGAATTTGAAATTCCTTCAAGAGGATTAATTGGTTATAGAACAGAATTCCTAACAGATACAAAAGGTGAAGGAACAATGGCAAGCGTATTCAAAGACTATGAACCATATAAAGGAGAAATTCAATCAAGAACAAGAGGTGTGCTAGTAGCATTTGAAGCAGGAACATCAATCACTTATGGTCTATACAATGCACAATTAAGAGGAGAACTTTTAATTGGACCAGGTGTAGAAGTTTACGAAGGAATGATAGTAGGTATAAACTCAAGAAATGAAGATATATCTATAAACGTATGTAAAGAAAAACACTTAACTAATACAAGAGCATCAGGCTCAGACGATGCACTTCGTCTAGTTCCACCACTAAAAATGTCACTAGAACAATCAATCGAATTTATAGCAGATGACGAGCTAGTTGAAGTAACTCCAAAAAATATCAGATTAAGAAAGAGAATATTAGATACAAAAACAAGAGAAAGACAAGCTAAGAGAGCTCAAAACGACTAGGCAGATTGAAAAATAATTGCGTTTTGGCGTCGTTTAACTGCACTGCGAAAATCCTCGATGTGCACCAAAGCACACCTCCGGTTTTCTTGCTTGTTAGCCTAGCCAAAAGCACAATTCTTTTCCAACTGGGTAATGCGTCTTTAGAAAGAAATGAGAATAAAAATGAACTTAGAAGAAATAAAAGAAAAAGCATTAAATGAGCATATTCCAATAATAATGGATGACACTTTAGAAGTAATTGAAAATATAATGAAAGAAATAAAACCAACAGCAATCCTTGAAATAGGAACAGCTGTTGGCTATTCTGCTATATGTTTTTCAAAGTTTCTTGAAAAAGGCGGATTTATTGATACAATAGAAAGAGACGAAGAAAGAATAAAAGAGGCTAAAGAAAACATAAAAATTGTAGAAGATGGAAAAACAATTAATATACTTGAGGGAGATGCGGTAGAAATACTTCCTACAATTAATAAAAAATATGATATGGTATTTATAGATGCTGCAAAAGGTAAATATCCATTCTTTTTGGAGCAAGCTCTAAGACTTATAAAAGATGATGGAATAATATTTGCAGATAATATTTTATACAAAGGTTATGTTATGAGCGATTATAATAAGCATAAACAACGTACTGCTGTAACTCATTTACGCGAATATATAAAACTTACAACAGATAATCCTAGACTAGATACTAAAATATTAGAAGTAGGAGATGGATTGGCTATAACTAGGATAAAAAATAGGTAAAACTTTTTTCTTCCCTCGAAAGAGGGGATTTTTTATACTAAGAAAGATACCAATTATAGATAGAAAATTTAACAAATCTATTGATAAAGAGTGTTTATTAATGTTATACTATAATATATAGTCGATGAGTACCTCGGATTACCTACGGGCCCGAGGTCATTTATTATATAAGAAAGATAAATCAAGGAGTTAGCAATGAATGATAATAATTTAGAAAAGATTATAAAAGAAAGCTATGAAATTCAAATAAATAATATAACAAAAAATTCTGACTCTACTGATAGCAATGTATATCTTATTAAAAGCAACAATAACAAATACATTTTTAAAATATATAATAGTTTAGAACATACACAATCCATGATAAAGCTTCATAATTTTTTAAATGAAAACAATTTATATGTACCTAGAATTATACAAACCAAAAATAAAGAATATTATAAAAAATACAATGATAAATACATTGTAATGTATTCTTTTCTAGAAGGTAGCCAATTAAAAAATACTATACAAACAGTTGATAATAAAACCATTTTAAAACTTGCTAAAGAGATACGTAGACTGCATGATTTAACAGAAAATGTAACTTTTAATCTAAAACATATTGATTTTAATTTAGAAACTGAATTTAAAAGAAAATCAATTTTACATTTTTATTTAACAAAGGATAATATCTTTATAAATAAAGATAAAATTGGCTTTATAGATTTTGACGATGCAAAATTCGGTCCATCTGTTTATGATGTTGCAATAACAATTTCATTATTATTCTTATCTAAAAGCAGAGGTACTGAATTAGATAAGATAAAAACATTCATTGATTCCTACTACGAAAGTGATACTCAAAATAAAGAAATTGAATTACCATACATAAAAAGTATTGCATTAAAGTGGATTGATTATTTGCTTACAAAAAATAGTTTTGATACATCTACAAAAGAGAGCTTTGAAGTAAAGAAGAAATTGATAGAAGAATATTTGTAGAATTAACAAATTATAGGAGCTATTTATGAAAAAATCGAATTTAATATTAGTTTTGAATAAAGAAGAAACAAAATATAGAGCAAATTAAGACGTATAATTTAAAAATATAGGAGAAACTAATGGAAACAGAAATAAGATATTATTTTAATGAAAAACATTATCAAAAATTATTAGAGCAGCTAAAAAATAACAAAGAATTGAAGTATAAAGGATGCTTTTATGAGTTAACTATTCAGTATGACCATCCTTTAAAAGAAATGTCTTTTTATAACAAAGATATTGATGGGAGATTTAGAGTTAGATGCTCTAAAAATGTTTCTAATGATGAAGCAAGCTGTAAAATTAGTTGGAAAAAGAGATTGAAAGAAACTACTAAGGGATTGGTAAACAAAGAAGAAGAGATTGAGGCGGATTTTAATTATAATCAACTAGATAATTTAATATTTTTATTAGAGAATGTTATTCACATGAAAAAAGTAGAGTCATATGAAAGATATCGAAATATATTTGCTAACGATGATATTGAAATTGTTGTTGATAAATATCCTTTTGGAATAGCACTTGAGATAGAAAACAAAGGCAATGAGAAAAATGCTGAAAATAATATTGTTAGTTGGGTTAGATGTTTAAATTTAGACTTAAAAAATGCATATAGATTATCTTGGGATGATAAGTATACAAGTTTATGTAGAGAGCAAAATATTCAAATATATAAAGATGTGAAGTTCGGATTACCAATGCCAAAAATAATTGATTGATAAGACATATTTATAAATAAGGAGTAAAAAAGTTATGAAAGATACAAGAATTGAAAAATTAGCCAAAAATTTATTACATCATTCTATAGAATTAAAGCAAGATGAAAAAATACTAATAGAAATAATTGGAATGGACGCCATACCATTAGGAAAAGAATTAATAAAACAAGCTGAAAATATGGGAGCACTTCCATTCTTCAATATAATTGATTATGAAGTTATGAGAGAAATGCTGCTAAAAGCATCGACAGAGCAAATAAAACTTTATGCCAAACATGATTTACAAAGAATGCAAGACATGGATTGCTATATCGGCATAAGAGCAAGTACAAATACAGCCGAGCTAAACGGAATTTCAAAAGAGAAAATGGAAATATATAATATATATTATACTTTACCGGTGCACTTGGAAGAGAGAGTAAAAAATACAAAATGGTGCATACTAAGATATCCAAATAGTTCAATGGCACAAATGAGTAATATGAATACTGAAGAATTTGAAGATTTTTATTTCAATGTTTGTACATTAGATTATGACAAAATGTCAAAAGCGATGGATAATTTAGTTGAATTAATGAATAAAACCAAAAATGTTCACATATTAGGAAATGGAACCGATTTAAGATTTAGTATAGAAGGAATACCAGCAGAAAAATATATGGGAACTTTTAATATTCCGGATGGAGAAGTAGCAACAGCACCAGTAAAAACTAGTGTAAATGGTTACATAACATATAATACAGAAACAAGATATAATGGAATACTATTCAACAACATTAGATTCGAATTTGAAAATGGAAAAATAATTAAAGCAACATCTAATAAAACTAAAGAGTTAAATGAAATATTAGACACAGATGAAGGCAGTAGATATATTGGAGAGTTTGCCTTAGGATTAAATCCATATATAGAAAGGCCAATTGGAGATACTTTATTTGATGAAAAAATAAAAGGGAGTTTTCATTTTACACCAGGTGATAGCTTAGAAGAGAGCGATAATGGAAATCGTTCAAGTATACATTGGGATATTGTAAATATTCAAACACCTGAATATGGTGGCGGTGAAATTTATTTTGATGATGTTTTAGTAAGAAAAGATGGCAAGTTTGTGCTTGAAGAATTGAAACCATTAAATCCTGAAAATTTAGTTTAATTATAGATTGGAGTTTTTCAGTTAGGGACAGTCTTTAATTGAAAATTTTCAAAAAAGGTCCGTCCCAAAATGAAAAAATATAAGTAAAGTAATTTTAAATTTTGCATTGACTAAGAAAATCTGTAATGGTATACTATCGAAGTAAGAATATAAAATACAGTTCAAGAGGAAGATTATTTATGAGAAAACTAAATGTATCAATTATAATTATTTCAATTATTTTATTATTAAGTTTAAATACAGTTTATGCTACAAGTGTTGGCACAACAAGTACCACAAATGAAACCGTAGAAACAAATGAATTAAGTGAAGAAGCTATTGAAGAAGCAAGAGCAAATAAAAATTTAAGCTCTTTAGAAGTTGTAGGATATGAATTAAGTCCATATTTCAATAAAAATAATTTAACATATACAGTTATTATTCCAGAAGATGTTACATCTATCGAAATAAATGCTGAAGCAGAAGCAGAAGGAGCTATTGTTAGAATATCTGGAAATACGAGACTTACTAGACAAGAAAATACAGTTACTGTAAGAGTTACAGCAAAAGATGGCACATCAAGAGCCTATTCAATAACAGTATTAAAAGCTCCAGAAGTAAACCTAAAATTAGATAGCCTACAAATTGAAGGCTTAGAGTTAAATCCAGTATTTGATGAAGATACTTTTTATTACACTTCATCTCTAGTTGATACTGAACTTACAAGCCTTAACGTTAATGCGGTAGCAAATGACGAAACAGCCAATGTAGAAATAATTGGAGCGGACAACCTTGTAGACGGTGAAAACTTAATTAATATAATTGTATCTAATGGTGATGAAACAACAATTTACCAAGTAAATGTTGATGTTGATATGCTTGGTGAAAAAGAAAAAGAAGTAGATAATGTTATAACAAGAGTTAGAAAAATAATTAATTATGCATTATGGGGAGTCGCAGGATTTCTATTAATAATTGTACTTATTTTAATAATAGTACTAATTAGAAAACTAATTAAAAGAAAAAAGAATGGAAAACATTCAGAAGAATAATAAAAAGCATAAGAATAAAATTACAAAAAAATAAAATAATATTAATGACAAAATGTAATTAAAAAACCAAGGAGGAAAACAAAATGATAAAAAAAGTTGCTATTTTAGCTAATGGTGGAGATGTTCCGGGATTAAATCCAGTTATAAGGGCTATAAAAAAGACAGCTGAACAAAATGGAATAGAATGCTATGGATATATTGATGGATTTAGAGGATTAGTAGAGAATAAATATATTAGGCTAGATGGAAATCCAATCGCTTCAGGAATTTTACCAAAAGGTGGTTCAATAATTGGTTCATCAACTAACACAATAGTTTTTAATTATAAAGTAGAAAATCCAGATGGAACAGTTGAATATAAAGATTTGTCAGATTTATGTATTGAAAACTTTAAAAATGCAGGATTTGATTGCTTATTTACATTAGGTGGAGATAGTACACAAAAATCAGGAAGAGATTTATTTGTAAAAGGTATGAATGTAATAGGAGTACCTAAAACAATAGACAATGATGTTGCTTGCACAGAAATTACATTTGGATATAATACAGCAGTTTCAGTTGCAACAGAAGCATTAGATAGACTTCATACAACAGCAGAAACACATCATAGAATAATGTGCTTAGAAGTTATGGGAAGATTTGCCGGATGGATAGCCTTAGAATCAGCAATAGCTGGTGGAGCTGACGTGGTTCTTATTCCTGAAATCCCTTATGATATTAATAAAGCCGCAGATGCCATAAAGAAAAGAATATCAGTTGGAAAACAATTTAGCGTTGTTGTTGTATCAGAGGGTGCTAAACCAAAAGATGGAGAAGCATCAACTTACAAAGCAAATATAGATAATGGAACTGGAATAAGTGTTAAATTTTCAGGAGCGGGTGAAAGAGTTGCAAAAGAATTAGAAGAACTTACTGGATTAGAAGCAAGATGTACAACACTTGGATATATGCAGAGAGGTGGTACACCATCAGCTTATGATAGAGTTCTTTCAACAAAATATGGCGCTAAGGCTATGGAACTTGCAATGCAAGGAACATTTGGAGTTTTAACAGTTATAAAAAATGGTCGATTAGACTATGTACCACTTGAGGAAGTTGTAGGAGAAAACAAAAAACTTGGCGCAGTTGAGGGGGGCACAAAAGAAAGCAATGTTAGATTAGTAACGAAAGATTGCGAGCTTATAAAAACAGCAAGAGATATTGGAATTAGTTTGGGAGATTAGAATTGCTAGCTGCACAAATACATTAAAAATCGTAAGGATATATTATGAAACAGACATAAGAAAGGCATACGAATTGCTAAAATGAAGGCCTTGAGAATAATATATTAAAGATGCCTAAGATAATTGGGTTAATTAATTTAATAAAATGATTGAAAATATAAGTGACTATGTTATAAATAATTATAGATAAAATTTAAGGATAAAGATATGTTAAAATTAATAGAAAATGAACTAATAAAAATATTTAAGAGAAAAAACGTATATATTTTATTAGTAATAGGAGTATTAATAATAATCATATATAATTTATTTGAAAAATTTTCAAGTTATAATATTGATATAAATATGCAATATCAAAGAGCTTATAATAATGATAGAATGCTTCTTGAAAATTATGATGAATTGAATATTGATGATAGTTATGAAGAAATCGAAGAAAGAATAAAATTGGAAGAATATGCGATAAATAATAAAATTCAATATAATATATTTTTAAATACCACAAATAAGAATGTTCAATTACCATCGGATGCAAGAATAATATTGCTAAAATTATTTGATAATTTTGATATTATAATTATTTTTATTTTAATTTACTTATCTAGCACGATAGTTACTGAAGAATATAGTGTTGGCACAATAAAGCATCTATTGGCAAAACCACATTCAAGAACTCAAATTTTGTTTTCAAAAATAATTACAAATATTTTTATTATCGCCATTGTTATAGGTTTTATAACTTTATTTCAATATCTATTAGGAGGTTTATTGTTTGGATTTGATAGTTATAATTTAGATGCTATTATATATAATAGTTCAGATAAAACAATAGAAACGATAGAACTTACAAAATATATGATTAAATTAATTACTGCAAAAATACCTTTATATATTGTCCTATCTTTAATTAGTCTAACGTTTGGAATTATAACTAATAATATAGCTTTAGATATTTTAGTTTCATTAGGAATCTACATCATATTAAAAAGTTATGATGTAAGTAAATATTTATATAGTTATTTGATAATTATTTATTGTATAACAATAATAATTTTGTTATTATTGTTAACTGTTATATTTAATAAAAAAGATATTAAAAATTTATAATAGAGAGGTCTTATGGAAACTTTAAAATGTATTAAATTAGAAAAAAAGGTAAAAGATAAAATACTTGTTCAAGATATATCTTTTTCAGTTAATCAAGGAGAAGTAGTCGGATTAGTAGGACCTAATGGAGCAGGTAAAACTACCATAATAAAATTAATACTTGGATTAGTAAAAATAACTAAAGGAAATGTTTATATAAATGGGTTGGATATAGAAAAAAATTTTGTAAAAGCAATAGAAAAAGTTGGAGCCATAGTTGAAAATCCTGATTTATATATGTATTTGTCAGGATATGATAATTTGAAAATAACAGCAAATAACTACAAGAATATTTCAAAAGAAAGAATTAATGAAGTCATTAAAATAGTAGGTTTAGAAAACAGAATAAAAGATAAAGTTTCCACTTATTCACTAGGAATGAGACAAAGATTAGGTATAGCAGAAGCAATAATTAATAACCCGCAATTACTTATATTAGATGAGCCAACAAATGGTTTAGATGTCGAAGGAATAATTGAAATCAGAAATTTGATTAAAGAGTTATCAAAGAAAGGCATTGCAATATTAGTTTCAAGTCACAATTTATCTGAAATAGGTAATATATGTAGTAGAATAATTGCAGTGAAAAACGGAAAAATTGTAGAAGATAGTGATATTGATAATTTTACAGATGGAGGTAGATTATCATTAGAAGATGCCTTTATAAAAAAAGTAGGTGAAAATAAAATTGATTAAGCTAATACAAAATGAACTAATAAAAATATTTAAAAGGAAAAGTATATATTTTTTATTTTTAATTTCTATTATTGCCGTTATAATATACAATTATAAAAATCCTGACCAAAACCCTGTTCTTGGATTTGATACAAGTGATTATAATATAGAAGCTATAGAAAATACTTTGGATAAAATTCCAAATAACACAGAACATTATATTATGCAAAAAGTTTCGATAGAATTATATAAGGTATATAATTCCTTTGAAGAAGGCTCTTGGCAAAGATATGCATTAAAAGAAGAAACAACTGAAATGGTAATAAATGATGTTAATACAAATTATAACTTAGATATAAAGAAATATTTAGAAAATATAATTAAGCACGAATTAAACTCTAGATATGAAATTAGTGAGGAAACATATAACATATCCAAGACCAAATATAATGAATATTTACAAGCCTTAAATTCAAATGATTGGAAAGAATTTGTAAGATTAAAAATTCGCAATTTAAAAGAACTAAAAGATGTATCTCAAGACGAATTAAATATAGAAATAGAATATTATAATTTACGATTAGAAAATAATATAAACTTTGGTTACAATATTCTAAATCAATATTTACGTAATTATAAAAGTAATAGCTATTTAATATTAGCAATGAAAACTTACGAAAATGAATCACAGGCATTTATAAATGAAAATATTAATAGATATAAAGCAAATATGAGTTTATGCAAATATGCCATAGAAAATAATATAAATTATGATATATCAAATAATGATAATTTAATAACAGATAATAAAATAGATGCAAGGATTTCTTTTATAAGAACTTTTGAACATTTTGATATAATAATGGTAATAATTATAATTTATATTTCTACAACAATTGTTACTGAAGAGACAAATAAAGGAACAATAAAAGGTTTATTAACTAAACCACATAAAAGAAGTACAATATTACTTTCAAAAATATTGGCTTGTATTATAACAACGATAATTGCAATGGTGATTGTTTTAATTACACAATTTATTGTTGGCGGAGTTATATTTGGATTTGATAGTTACAAATTAGATTATATAGGATATAATTTTAATAATGAACAAGTATTTACAATGAATTTATTTATTTATAATATACTTGTTGGAATAAGCAAATTGCCAATGTATATAATAATGATTTTGTTTTGTATATTTATTGGAGTTGTAAGTAATCATACATCAATGTCAATGATAGTGACATTAATTATATTTTTAATATCAGATACTGTGCTAAAAGAATGGTCAAAAGTCGAAACTTTATCTCTAATAACAAGATATTTTATAACTAATAATTGGGACTTTAGTATATATTTATTTGGTGGTATATCAAATATAAGTGGAGTGACTCTGATTAGTTCGATATTTATTTATATTGTATATATGATAATATTACTAGCATTGTCTATTTATAAGTTCAAGAAAAAAGAAATTAATAATGTTCCATAATATCCATAAAATAGAATTAAAGAAAAGTGACACAAAATTTTTCAAGATATATTATATGCTTTATTAAAAATTCTAAATTTTGTTAATATTTATGTTAATATAGTTCTTGACGATTTTAAATAATCATGCTACAATAAATAATATATTTAAGAGTTTACCTAGAGCATAGCTCGAGCGGTAAAGAGTAGCAAAAGCTACTTACACTGTAAGATGAGAAAAAGTCTTACTAAGGAGTCTTAAAGATTTCTTAGTAAGACTTTTATTTCATATATGGTAAAGTCTATTATTAAAATTATTAACGGAGGTGAAAGCAATGAAACTAGTCTTAATATTTGGACCGCAAGCAGTTGGAAAAATGACAGTAGGTCAAGAATTAGCTAAAATAACTGGGCTAAAACTATTTCATAATCATATGACAATAGATTTAGTTTCAAACTTTTTTTCATATAATTCGCCAGAAGGAAGATACTTAGTAAATACATATAGAATGGAAATGTTTGAGACTGTTGCTAAAAGCAATTTAGAAGGATTAATATTTACATTTCAATGGTGCTTTGAAGATATTTTAGAATGGGAACAAACAGAAAAAGTATCAAATATTTTCAAAGAGCAAGGCGGAGAAGTGTACTATGTAGAACTAGAGGCAGATTTAAACGAAAGGCTAAGGAGAAATGAAACTAGTAATAGACTTGAAAATAAACCGACAAAAAGAAATGTTGAGCAAAGTAAAGAATTTTTACTTAGAGCTGAGAAAAAGCATAGATGCAATTCATATCCGGGGGAAATTCAAGAAAAGAATTATATAAGAATAAATAATAACAATATACCTGCAAATGAAGTCGCCAAAATGATAAAAGAAAAATTTGATTTATAAAGATTGCATTTGAATTGAATTAAATTGCATTAATAAGTAATAATAAACAAAATATAAAAAGATATTTAAAGGAGGATTAAAAATGGAGTATTTTAAGAAGTTAGTAGGTGAAAGAATATATTTATCACCAAAAAGTGGTTCAGATGAAGAGATAAGAAAATTTACAGAATGGTTAAATGATTTTGAAACAACAGATTACCTAGGTAGAAGTTCGCAACTTCTAAGCCAAAAAGCTGAAAAAGAATATTTAGATAGTCATTATAAGGATGAAGCAAACTTTGCGATAGTTACACCAGATGAAAATAAACTAATAGGCTCAATCTCATTAGAGAAAATTAATTATATTGATAGAAATGCTATGTTAGGGATATTCATAGGAGATAAAGATTATAGAAGCCAAGGATATGGAACGGAAGCTATAAGATTAATACTTGATTATGGCTTTAACTATTTGAATTTAAACAGTATTGCTTTGCACGTGATGTCATTTAATGAAAGAGCAATGAAATGCTATAAGAAATGTGGCTTCAAAGAATATGGAAGAAGAAGGCAGTGTGTATTTATTGACGGAAAATATTATGATAAAGTAGGAATGGATATTTTAGCAGAAGAATTTAAGGAGAGCTATATTAGAAATAAGAATATTTAGGCGAATTAATAGCTTTAATTAAGCAAAAACTCTAATAGATAAAACTATTGGAGTTTTTTATGATTACTATTTAAAAAGATGTGTTACTTATGATACAATATAAACAAAATAAACTGTATAGGAGTTATAAAAAGAATGGAAAAATTAATTTATTTAACTACTAACCCTAATAAAGTAAATGAGGCAAATGAATTCTTTAGAAAAAAGTATGGATTTAACATAGAGATAGTAAATCCTGATTTTGAGATAATAGAAATTCAAGCAGAGACTTGCAGCGAGGTTGCAGCTTTTAGTGCTGAATATGCAGCAAACAAATTAAATAAAACTGTATTAAAATCTGATAGTGGTCTATACATAGACGCACTAGGAGGCTTACCGGGACCATACAATCATTATTTTGATAAACAAATTGGAATAGATAAATTTTTAAAGCTTTTTAAAAACGAAAAAAATAGAAAAGCAAGATTAGAACATTGCTTTGCATTTTGTGAACCGGGTAAAAAAGCCGTAGTATTTTCTGGTGGTGGAACAGGAACAATTGCGTATGAAGCAAGAGGCAATTTAGGTCGTTGGCATGATAAGTTTTATATACCTGATGGAGAAACAAAGACGTTAAGCGAATTAAGAGAAATAGACTATGAAAAAGAAGCTTCGTATTGGGGAGATGCAAAAGACCAATTTGCTAGATGGTATAAAAATACAAAAGATATATAAAAAATATTGACTATATATCAATATTTTGATAAAATATGTATATAATATTAATGGAGGTGTATACTATGCCAATTATTAGACCCAGTTCAGATTTAAGAAATAATTATAATGAAATTTCTGCTATTTGCCATCAAACAAAAAGTCCTGTATATATTACAAAAAATGGTACTGGAGATTTAGCTGTAATGAGCATTGAATTATATGAGCTTTTAACAGATAAACATATATTATACAAAGAATTAGAAAAAGGTTTAGATTCATTAGAACACAAATAGATTCCTTGAAATATAGCCCTGAAATATATGCAATTATAGATGATGATATTATAAAAAAATTAGAAATTAGAAAATTAATAGTAGATAATTATATTGTATTTTTTAGAATAAAAAATGATAGCATACAAATTGTTAGAATTATGTATGGAAGAAGAAATTGGATAAATTTATTATAAAGAATTGCAGATTAGTTTGAAATATAACTAATCTTTTTTTGTTATATAGGAAAAATCAAACATTTTTCTTTTAAAACTCAAAAAATTCCATATAGA
>CAKNJR010000019.1 GCA_930986425.1 uncultured Clostridium sp.
ATAAAAATAATAAAAAAATAAAAATAATTAAAAAATAAAAATAATTAAATAAATAAAAAAATAATTAAATAAATAAAAAAATAATTAAAAAATAAAAATAATTAAAAAATAAAAATAATTAAATAAATAAAAAATAATTAAAAATAAATAAAAATAATTAAAAATAAATAAAAAATAATTAAAAATAAATAAAATAAGTAAAAAATAAATAAAAAATAATTAAAAATAAATAAAAATTAATTAAAATAAAATAAATAATTAAAAATAAAATAAAAAACAACTAAAAAACAAAAAATAATTAAAATTAAATAATTAGTAAAAAATAAAATTAAAAAAATTTAAATGAAAAATATAAAATAAATTAAAAAAATCAGATAAAAAACAAATACTTTTACAAAAAACTTCGCTTCAGAATCAAAAATAAGACGTTTTTATAAAACAAAAATATAACTTGCTGTTGGAGAACTAAAAATGAAATATGACGAATCTGAAACGAATTAATAAAATGGAGGTAAAAATGGAAAAAACAATTGTCGCAATTTCGACAGCTAGTGGAAATGGTGGAATAGGAATTATAAGATTATCTGGAAAACAATCTTTTGAAATAATTAATAAAATATTTGTACCTAAAAATAAAAATAAAGAAATAAAAGGATACAATATAAAATATGGAAATATCGTTAATCCGGAAAATAATGAAATAATTGATGAAGTATTAGTATCATATTTTGTTGCACCTAAAAGTTATACAACTGAAAATATGTGCGAAATAAATTCTCATGGAGGAATTATTGTAGAGAAAAGGATACTAGAACTTTGTTTACATAACGGAGCAGAGCTTGCGGAACCAGGAGAATTCACTAAAAGAGCCTTTTTAAATGGTAGAATTGACTTATCACAGGCAGAAGGAATTATTGATTTAATTAATTCAAAGACTGAAATGGAAGCAAAAGAGTCTATTAATCAATTAGAAGGTAGTTTATCAAAGAAAATAAAAGAGATTGAGCAGAAGATGCTGGATATTACAGTTAATATAGAAGTAACAATAGATTATCCAGAATATGATGTTGAAGAAGTTACTAATGCTGAAGCTTTAAATAGTTTACAAAGTATACATAATATGCTTAAAGAACTTCAAAGTAGCTTTAATAAAGGAAAAATTATTAGGGACGGAATTAAAACTGTTATAGTAGGAAAACCAAATGCTGGAAAATCATCCTTGCTAAATAGTATGCTAAAAGAAGATAGAGCGATTGTAAGTGATATTGCTGGAACAACTAGAGATACAATAGAAGAATATATTAATGTTGATGGAATTCCTTTAAAACTTATTGATACAGCGGGTATTAGAGATACTGAGAATACTATTGAAAAAATAGGTGTTGAAAAGAGCAAAAAGCTTATAGATAGCGCAGATTTAGTAATTGCGATTTTTGATATATCAACTGATTTTGACGATGATGATAGAAAAATAATGGAGTTAGTAAAGGATAAGAAATCTATTATCTTATTAAATAAGGTAGATATATCTAAAAACAACGAAAACAATGAAAAAGAACTTGAAAAATTAAATAAACCAGTAATAAAAATATCTGCTAAAGAAGAAATAGGGCTAGATTTATTGTATAATGAGATTAAAAAATTATTTGAATTGAATGAAATTTCTACTAATAATGAAGTTCTTATAACAAATGAAAGGCATAAAAATCAGATAATTAAAGCAGATAAACATATTTTAGAAGCAATAGATACAATAAAAAACAATATGCCAGTAGATATTATAAGTATTTATATAAATCAAGCAATGGAGGATTTAGGAGAAATAACAGGAGAAAACATTTCAGAGAACATTATTAACGAAATTTTCTCTAAATTTTGCCTAGGAAAATAGAAAAGTTGACGAAATTCCTAAGCAAACGATGAAAACCAAAAATTCGGTTTTAGTGAAATTTGGAATTTTAATGTTTAATAAATCTTAAAATTTCAAGGAGTTTTTTCAATAGAATTTTAAAATTGGTTTGAGTTTCATATAGAACTCAAATTATGTGCATGAATTGTGGAAAACTTTTTTGAAAAAGCTGTTTAAGATGTAAAAAATAAAGAATAAAGCGTAAAATGTGGATAATTATTAATTAGATGGAGGATAATATGAGTTATTTTGCAGGAGATTATGATGTAGCAGTTATTGGAGCAGGACATGCAGGATGTGAAGCAGGACTTGCTTGTGCAAGATTAGGAATGAAAACTTTAGTGTTTTCAATTAGTTTAGAGGCTGTGGCTAATATGCCATGCAACCCACATATAGGAGGTAGTTCAAAGGGGCATATAGTAAGAGAAATAGATTGTTTAGGCGGAGAGATGGGAAAAAATATTGATAAAACTTATGTACAATTAAAAATGCTAAACAAATCTAAGGGACCAGCGGTCTATTCTCTAAGAGCTCAAGCTGATAGGAAGAAATATCAAGCTGAAATGAAGCATACATTAGAAAAACAAGAAAATTTATATTTAAAACAAGCTGAAATAGTTAATATTACAGTTGAAAATGATGCTATTAAGTCCATAGAAACAAATGTAGGAGCTATTTATGGGGTTAAAGCAGTTATTTTAGCAACTGGTACATATTTAAAAGGCGAAATTTATATAGGTGAAACCTCATATTCTAGCGGCCCTGATGGAGTTGCAGCAGCAAATCAGTTATCTAGTGTATTAAATAATTTGGGCATTAAATTAATAAGATTTAAGACAGGTACACCAGCTAGAGTTAATAGGAGAAGTTTAGATTTTTCTAAGATGGAAGTACAAAAGGGAGATACTGAGATAGAGCCATTTTCAATGGATGACACTGTTGATAGCAGTGAAGAACAAATGGATTGTTATTTGACATATACAAATTCCAAAACACATGAAATTATAAGGCAAAACCTTGATAGGTCTCCTTTATATTCTGGAAAAATTCATGGAACAGGGCCTAGATATTGCCCTTCTATAGAAGATAAAGTGGTAAGATTTGCAGATAAAGAAAGACATCAAATATTTATAGAGCCTGTCGGAAGAGGAACAGATGAAATGTATGTACAAGGTATGAGTTCATCACTTCCTGAAGACGTTCAAATAGCGATGTACAGGTCAATTGCGGGAATGGAAAATGTTGAATTTACAAGACCTGCTTATGCAATAGAATATGACTGTATAGATGCTCAAGAATTAAAATTATCTTTAGAGCATAAGAAAATTAAAGGAATGTTTTTCGCTGGACAAATTAATGGCACATCTGGATATGAAGAAGCTGCCGCACAAGGCTTAATTGCTGGAATTAATGCTGCTCAGGAGATAAAAGGAAAAGAGCCATTAATATTAGATAGGTCACAAGCTTATATTGGTGTTCTTATTGATGATATAGTAACAAAAGGAACTAATGAGCCATATAGAATGATGACTTCTAGAGCTGAATATAGGCTTCTTTTAAGGCAAGATAATGCTGATTTAAGACTTACTGAAATAGGTCATGAAATAGGCTTAATTTCTGAAGATAGATATAATAGATTTATTACTAAAAAGAATAATATTGAAAAAGAAATAGAGAGAGTTAGAAATACTATAATAAAACCAACTGAAAATGTAAATAATTTCCTAAAAGAACATGGAACAACCCCAATCACAACTGGTGTGAGACTTTCAAGCCTTTTAAAAAGACCAGAATTGAACTATAATACTCTAGCACAGATTGATGAAAATAGAGAAAATTTAACAAAACAAGAGGCAGATGAAGTTAATATTCAATTAAAATATGAAGGATATATTAATTTAGAAAATGAGCAAGTCCAAAGATTTAAAAAATTAGAAAATAAGAAATTGCCAGAAGGTATAGACTATGAGGAAATTAAAGGTTTAAGACTAGAAGCTAGACAAAAATTAAATAAGGTTAGACCTTTATCAGTAGGTCAAGCATCTAGAATCTCAGGAGTTTCACCAGCTGATATATCAGTATTATTAATATATTTAGAAACTATTAACAGAAAATAAAGATTATTAACAAAATTAAGAATATTTATTTATAGAGCTTGAAAAAATGTCTAGTTTTATGAGAAAATAATTATAATTATTAAGTGAAAGGAAATTTAAATGGATTTTAAACAAAAATTAGAAGAATATAATATCGAAATCAATGATGAGCAAATAGAAAAATTTGATTTATATATGAAATTGCTATTAGAATGGAATGAAAAAATAAATTTAACAGCAATTACAGAAAAAGATGATATTATTTTAAAGCATTTTGTAGATTCTCTTACAATATTAAAATATGTTGATAAAAGAGATAAAATTATTGATATAGGAACAGGAGCTGGTTTTCCAGGCATTCCTATTAAGATAATGAACGAAAAGGCTAATATTACATTATTAGATTCTTTAAATAAAAGAATTAATTTTTTAAATATTGTTATAAATGAATTGAAACTAGATAATATAGTTGCAATTCATGGAAGAGCAGAAGAATTGGCAAGAAATAAAGCTCATAGAGAAAAATATGATGTGGCTGTATCAAGAGCAGTTGCAAATTTAAGTACTTTAACTGAATATATGCTTCCATTTGTTAAGGTTGGAGGTAAATGTATTTGCATGAAAGGAGCCAATGTTAAAGAAGAAATAGATAAGGCAAAAAATGCTATAAAAAAACTAGGAGGACAAATTGAGATAGTAGATAATTTCTACTTATCAGAAAATGATAATGAAAGAAACATTGTTATAATAAAAAAGATAAAAGAAACAGAACCTAAATATCCTAGAAAAGCTGGAATACCAAATAAAGAGCCATTATAGGCTCTTTTATTTTTTTTCTCTATATTTATTGACATATTGCGTTTTTTTTTATATTATATTTAGCAGAAATGGAGGGACAAAATTGGGAAAAATAATATCAGTAGCAAATCAAAAAGGTGGAGTTGGAAAGACTACAACCACAATAAATGTAAGCGCTATACTTGCAAAAAAGAATAAAAAAGTTCTTTTAGTAGATGCAGACCCTCAAGGGAATGCAACAAGTGGTTTGGGTATAAGCAAAGATTGCGAATTTTCGACATATGACGTTTTAATTAATGGAGTAGAAATATCAAATACAATTCAAAAGGTTAAAATCAAAAATCTAGATGTTTGCCCAGCGAACATGAGTTTGGCAGGAGCAGAGGTTGAACTAGTTTCGGCAGTGGGTAGAGAGTATAGATTTAAAGACAAGTTGGATAAGGTTAAAGATTATTATGATTATATTTTCATAGATTGTCCACCATCATTAGGTCTGATTACACTAAATGCACTTAGTGCTTCAGATAGTGTTCTTATACCAGTTCAATGCGAATATTTTGCTTTAGAGGGAGTTGGAGAACTTCTTAAAACAATTGAGTTAGTTAGAAAGTATTATAATAGAAATTTAACTATTGAAGGTGCTGTATTAACTATGTTTGATGCTAGAACTAAATTATCAAATCAAGTTGTTAAGGAAGTTAACAGATACTTTGAAAATCAAGTATTTGAAACTGTAATTCCAAGAAACGTAAGGCTAAGTGAAGCCCCAAGTTATGGTCTTCCAATAGTAATATATGACCCTATGTCAAAAGGTGCTAGAAGCTATGAAAAATTAGCAAAAGAAATTTTGAAAAAGAATAAACAGTAGAAATATATTAATGTTGACGAAAAACAGCTAACAAGTATATAATATGTATATATTTATATGTAGGAGGAATGATATAAAATGGCAAAAAATTCAGGATTAGGAAGAGGACTAGATGCTTTATTTGCTGAAAGTGCAGTACTAAAAGAAATGAAGCAATCTGAAAATAGTAACGAAACGATAAAGAAAATTAAAATAATAGAAATAGAGCCTAACAAGACTCAAGCAAGAAAGAAATTTAATGAAGAATCTTTAAATGAATTAGCTGAATCTATAAAAACTTATGGAATAATTCAACCAATTATAGTAGAACAAAAAGATGGATACTATGGAATAATAGCTGGTGAAAGAAGATGGAGAGCCGCAAAAATTGCTGGACTTACAGAAATTCCTTGTATTGTTAGAAATGAAGATGAGCAAAGAGTTAAAGAAATTTCTTTAATAGAAAATATACAAAGAGAGAACTTGAACCCAATTGAAAAAGCGTTAGGATATAAAGAATTAATAGATAACTATAATATGAGACAACAAGATTTAGCAGATAAACTAGGTATAAGTAGAACTAATGTTACAAATACTTTAAGAATATTAAATCTAGATAAAAGAGTTATTAAACTAGCAGTAGAAGGTCAATTATCTGAAGGACATTGTAGAACATTATTAGCAATAGCTGACCCAGATAAGCAATATGCTGCAGCATTAAAAATTATAGAAAAAGGTCAAACTGTTAGAGATATTGAAAGAACAGTAAAAAACAGGAAAAAAATCAGTGCAAAAAATGCTAGATATGAAGCTGTTTATAGGGATATAGAAGATAGCTTCCAAAGTTTCTTTGGTACAAAAGTCAAATTGAATGCAGGCACAAATAGTGGAAAGATTGTTATTCAATATAGTTCAAATGATGAATTAGAAAGGTTATTAGAATTAATTAAGAATCAATAATAAAGGGAGGAAAATATGCAAGACATATATTTAATTATCTTTTCAATTATCTCTCTTATAATTGCCATTATAAGCTTGTGTATTTCTATAAAGATATATAAAAATTATGAAAAAACTATGAATAAATTGGGTGAAGGAAAAGACTTTGCTAAAATGCTCGAAAGTTATGTTTCACAAGTGGACAAACTTAATAAAAGAGATGACCAAATTATAGAAGTATGTAATAATATTAATAATGAGCTTGCCCATTGTATTAAAAAAGTTGGTTTGTATAAATATGATGCCTTTGGAAATACTAAAAACAACTTAAGCTTTGCGCTTGCTTTACTTGATAGAGAAAATAATGGCATAGTTATTAATTCTATTTATGGACAGGATAACTCAAATGTATATTCTAAGCCAGTTATAAAAGGAACATCAAAATATAATTTATCTTATGAAGAAAAAGAAGCAATAAATAATGCAATTGAAAAAAAGTAAAAATCATTAATGATATTAAAATGAACTAGATAAAATGTAAAATTTTAATATTTCTATTGACATATAATGCCCAAATGTGGTATTATAAATACTGTTACGAGAAAAGTAACAGTTATATGGAGAGGTGGTCGAGTTGGTTTATGGCACCAGTCTTGAAAATTGGCGTAGGTTTATAGCCTACCGTGGGTTCGAATCCCACCCTCTCCGCCATTTTTATATTTAAGGTGATTTGTTACCTTTATAATAATTAAATAAAATATATGTAGGTGTACCCAAGTGGTTGAAGGGGCGAGTTTGCTAAACTTGTAGGGTTCGTTTTAGGGCCGCGGAGGTTCAAATCCTCTCACCTACGCCAAAAAGATGTAGAGAAAATTCTTTATGTCTTTTTTTATGAAAACAATAATATTTATTGTAAAACAACATAAATAAGTATTGAAAATAATAAGATGTTGTTATATAATTAAAGTTACATCATTAATGATTGCAAGTTTAAATGACAGGGGAGAAAATGAAATTAAGTAAAAGAATTAGTTTGATTGAAAAATATCTAACTAAAAGGGATATAAAATATTTTAGAAGTTCATTAAAAAAATTTATGAAGCTTATATTAGAAATGAAAGAAGCTAATCCTAAAGCCTCTATTTTAGATTGCATTGAAAAGTATAATAGAGATTTACAAGAATTAGTATTAACTACACATCAAGTAAGATATGGAGATTTATTTAAATATATTGCAATTGAATCATTGTTAAACTCAAAAGAAAAAGGTTCAATATTAAGAAGAGCAAATGAAAGACTAGATATTAGCGAATTAGGTAGAAATGTTGAATTCAATGGTAATTTAAATCATGATTATGATTCTTTAGTAAAATTTTACTTCCAAGAAGAAGTTCTTCGTTATGAGATATTAAGTGCAAAATTACAACAGAATCCTGGCGATAATAGAATTAGAAAGGAAATGCAAGAATTAAGCGAAAAATTTGAAAAATTTAAAGTCAAAAACCTTTCTACATATGAGATGACTAAGCTTCAAAATGAGCAATTGGAATCATTTGGCAACTGGAGAAAAATCTTTAAGAATAGATTACAAGATGACCTTTCTAAAAGCATTATTAAAAAGATATTGTTTTTGAAAAAGATTGGTTGCTTATCTGAATATGAGGATTCATACAATAAAACTGTTGATTATAATTATTTACCTTCTGCATTACGTATAAGAGATAAAGAAACATTTGATAGTAATTTAATTGATTATAAGAAATTTAGAAATTATTCAGTAGCAGAATTAGTTGCATTGAATGCTTTTTGGACTAATAAGTTAGTTAAGGAAGTTGAAAAATGGAATGAAGTAATATATGTGATTATAAATTCAAATAATTTTTCTTCTTTTAAAGATGGAGTAAATTTTGATTTGGCAGATGAGGATATAATTTATTATTTATCCGAATATAGAGGTTTAACACCATATATTACGGCTTATAAACATTCTGATAAAATGCTAGAAGATGCTCAAAATTTTGATAATAAAAATGACGAATTAGTATTTGCAAAATTTGATATTAAAAAAATCTTTTCTCGTGAAGATATAGAATATTATGGATATAATGAATTAGAAGGTATGTTACAAAGTGTAATTTTCTTAAATGATAGGTCACAATTGTTATATGACCAAAAAGATATAGCTATGGAAGAAATGATTGGATTTATACTAAATACTAAAGAATATGGAAATGCTGGAATTTCTTTGGAAAGTGATGATAATAAGTCTACTAACAAACCAATGATTGTAGTTGATTTAAAAGGGGTTAATGCACCTATAATGCTTCATATAGATATGGATTCAGTAAAAAGAAGAGTGAGAATAGTAAGTGGAGACTCTAAAATTCCATTATATAGAGGCGGAAAAGATATTATTAAAGATTCTGCTCAAGATGGAATGAGTGTTATAAAATCTAATATTGTATTTAAGTTAGATTCAGAACAGAGAAAAGCTTTAATAGCTAGAGCAGGCTGTGCGGGGCTAAAAGATACAAATGCTGCTTATTTGATGCATATTGCTTGGATGACTAATCCTAAGAAAGATATGCCAGAATTTATAAGAGAACCTAAAAGAGTGATTGACTTAGAAACTGGTGAAATTTCTGATATTAGTGAGGAACAAGAAGTAAAAAGGTCATTAGCTTAAAAATTATGACAAAATAAAATTAATAAAAAGTAGAAAGCTTTTTACTTTCTACTTTATCTTTTTTATACCTAAGTCTTTTAACCTATCCTCTACCCTCTTTTTAAATCTGTGACTATTCAAATTTTGAATATATATAGAATACATATTTGCTCTATTTGCTCCCCATATGTCTGAAATTCTATTATTTCCTATTACAGCAATTTGGTCAGGTAGAAGTTTCATAGTTTTTGCCATATCGAGAAATGGCTTTTTAAGAGGCTTACAAGCAAACTTTTTTGTTGCAGGTATATTTATTGTCTTTAATATTGTTTTGCTAACATAAGGATTGTTACTTAAAATAGATAATTTTAGGCCTCTATTTTTAGCTTCTTTTAGAAAATTTAGTGTATCTACTGATACTGTCTTATTTCTAAGTAAAGTACCGTCAAAATCAAATATTAAGCCTTTTATACCTACATCATTTATTAAGTAATCTAAACTTATATCTGATATATTACTGTAACTATCCTTAGGTGTTAAATGTCCCATAAAGCCTCCTAATTAAACTTCTGTTAAAATATAATATAAACTTATTTCTTAGCTTTTTCTTTGCCTTTTGAGCTATTTTCGTTTGAAAGTTGAGTATTTTCTTTTTCAATAGCCTTTTTACTATTATTTTTAGCTTTTAAATTATCTTTAGCAACAGCCATTAATAATTTAATTCTATTTGTTTGATTTGCTTCAGAAGCACCTGGGTCATAATCAATAGCAGAAATATTTGCTTCTGGATAAGTATCTCTAATTGTTTTTATTACACCTTTACCAACAACATGGTTTGGTAAGCAAGCAAATGGTTGTACACAAACTATATTTGGAATACCATGTTCAATATATTCAACCATTTCAGCTGTTAAGAACCAACCTTCCCCTGTTTGATTTCCTATTGAAAGAATTCCTTTTACATTTTCTTCTAACTTGAAGATATCGCAAGGTAGTAAATATCCTTTTTTAGAATTTTCAAGGGCTATTCTCTCGTCTTTTTCAAGAATTTCAATTAATTTTATTGCCAACTTAAATATCTTAGCTTTAGTAGCATCTGTTTTAATTAATTGGTTGAAAGTTATTTTATGTGTAGCAATAAATTTAATGAATCCCATAAAGTCTGGAAGTATAACTTCAGCACCTTCAGCTTCTAATTTATCTGCAACAAAGTTATTTCCAAATGGATGATATTTGATTAGAACTTCACCAACAATACCCACCTTAGGCTTTTCTACTGAAGTATCTAATTCTATTTTTTCAAAGTCTTCTACCATATTATAAATATTTTGTTTAAACTCTTTCATGGTTGATTTAGCAACTAATTTTTTGCACTTTTCCATCCATTTATCAAACAAAGCCTTTGTTTCACCTTTATTTACTTCATATGTTCTATTTTTGGTAAGCATTTTTTGAAGAATATCACCATAAATTACACATTTGATTAGGTTCTCAACTAATTTAGGTGTTATTTTAAATCCAGGCATTTTTTCCATACCAACAACATTGAATGATATAACTGGTACATTTGGATAACCTGCATCTTTAAGAGCTTTTCTGATAAATCCAATATAGTTTGTAGCTCTACATCCACCACCTGTTTGTGACATTATTAATGCTGTTTTATTTAAGTCATATTTGCCTGATTCTAATGCTTCAATCATTTGACCTGTTGTAAGTATAGATGGATAGCAAGCATCATTATTTACGTATTTTAAGCCTACTTCAACTGTGTGTGGAGTACATTCTTTAAGCAAATGTACATGGTATCCACAAGCTTCAACTGCTGATTCTAATAATTCAAAATGAACAGGTGCCATTTGTGGAATTAATATTGTATAATCTTTACGCATATCTTTTGTAAAGATTTTTCTATCAATTTCATAATTTCCATTATTAGAATTTTCAGATTTCTTTTTAGCAATTCTTTTATTCATACTAGCTAGTAGTGAACGAATACGAATTCTTACAGCTCCTAAATTGTTTACTTCATCTATTTTTATTAATGTATACATTTTGTCATAGCTTGATAATATTTCTTCAACTTGGTCAGTTGTTACTGCATCTACGCCACAACCAAATGAGTTTAATTGTACTAATTCTAAATTATCATGTTTACCAACAAAATCTGCTGCTGCATAAAGTCTTGCATGATATACCCATTGGTCAACAACTCTAATTGGTCTTTTTACTTCTGTTTGATTGTTTATACTATCTTCAGATAATACGCATAATCCTAAACTTGTAATAAGTGTATCTATACCGTGATTTATTTCAGGGTCTACGTGGTATGGTCTACCTGCTAGAACAATGCCATGAACATTATTCTTTTCCATATATTCTAAAGCTTCTTCACCTTTTTTGTGAACATCATCTTTAAAATGTTGATACTCTGTTTCAGCTTCTTTTGCTGCTTCTAGTAATTCTTTTTTAGTGAAATTGTATTCTTCAAATTCAGGTAAAGACATTATTGTTTCAGCCAACTTCTTAGGTTCAAAAGGTAAAAATGGGTTTAAGAATTTTATACCTTTTTCTTTTAATTCAGGAATATTATTTTTTAATACTTCTGAGTAAGATATAACTATTGGGCAATTATAATGGTTATCTGCAGTTTCATATTCTTTTCTAGAAAATGGCATACAAGGGTAAAATATTGTTTTAATACCTTTATTAATTAAACTTATAATATGTCCATGTGAAAGTTTTGCGGGATAGCAAACTGATTCGGATGGCATTGATTCCATACCTTTTTCGTATGTTTTTCTATTACTCTTTTCTGATACTACTACTCTAAAACCAAGCTTAGTTAAGAAAGTAAACCAGAAAGGATAATCTTCATACATATTTAAAACTCTAGGAATACCAATTGTTCCACGTTTTGCATCTTTTTCTTCTAGTGGAGTATAATCAAATAATCTTTCAAATTTATATTTGTAAAGGTTAGGTAATTCTTTTTTACCTGTAACTATTCCTTCACCTTTTTCACATCTATTTCCTGAAATATGTCTTTGTCCATTATTGAATTTATTAATTGTAAGTAAACAATGGTTTTCACATCCATTACAACGAACATGAGAAGTTTCAATTTTTAGTTTATCTAAATCCTCTTCTTTAGAAAGTTTAGAGATATATTCCATATCCATGTTTGCTTCAAATTGTTTTCTGGCTAATATTGCAACACCATAGGCACCCATAAGACCTGCAATATCTGGTCTTATAACTTCTTTGCCAACAATAAGCTCAAATGCACGTAAAACAGCATCATTATAGAATGTACCACCTTGAACAACTATATGTTTACCAAGTGTATTTACATCTCTTACTTTCATAACTTTTTGAATAGCATTTTTAATAACTGAATATGAAAGTCCAGCTGAAATATCTCCTACTGTTGAGCCCTCTTTTTGAGCTTGTTTTATTTTAGAGTTCATAAATACTGTGCATCTTGAACCTAAATCAACAGGATTACGTGATTCTAGAGCAGCTTTTACAAAATCTTCAATAGATAAATTTAAGCTTTTTGCAAAAGTTTCTATAAATGAACCACAACCTGATGAACAAGCTTCATTAAGCATAATATTGTTGATTGTGCCATCTTTAATTTTGATATATTTCATATCCTGACCACCAATATCTACAATACTAGTAACATCAGGTAAAAATCTTTGTGCAGCTGTGTAATGTGCAATTGTTTCTATTTCATTCAAATCAACATTTAGAGCAGTTTGAATTAATTTTTCACCATAACCAGTTACACCACTATATCTTATTTTGGCATCTTTAGGGATAATTTTATATAACTCTTTAAGAGCTTTCATAACACTCTTTAAAGGATTTCCTTCATTACTGCCATATGAAGAATATAGAAGCCTGTCATCGCTGTCTGTAACAACTAATTTTGTAGTTGTTGAACCAGCATCTATACCAACAAAGCAGTCACCTTTAAAGGTTTTTAAATCACCTTTTTCTACTTTGTCTTTGTCATGTCTTTCTTTAAATTCCTTATAGTCTTCATCTGTTACAAATAATGGTTCAAGTGGTGTTGATGTAGAATCATGAGATGCTTTTAACATTTGAATTTTAGCTTTTAATTTCTCATTTGAAATAGGCTTATTTTCTATTGAATCTAAAGCAGCACCCTTTGCAACAAGTAAATGTGCATTTTCAGGAACTATTGTTTGTTCAGGCGTTAAATGTAAAGTCTCAATAAATCTTTGTCTTAATTCAGATAAATAATTTAAAGGACCTCCTAAAAATGCTATATTTCCTCTTATAGGTCTACCACAAGCTAGACCACTTATTGTTTGATTGACAACTGCTTGGAAAATTGAAGCAGCAATATCCTCTTTATCTGCACCTTCATTTAAAAGTGGTTGTACGTCAGTTTTTGCAAAAACACCACAACGAGAAGCTATTGGATAAATCATTTTATGCTTCTTAGCAAGTTCATTTAGACCTTGAGAATCAGTATTTAAAAGTGATGCCATTTGGTCTATAAATGCACCTGTACCACCTGCACAGGTACCATTCATTCTTTGCTCAATTGATTTACCAAAGTACACTATTTTAGCATCTTCTCCACCAAGCTCAATAACTACATCTGTTTGAGGTATGTATTTTTCAACAGCTCTTTTACAAGCAACAACTTCTTGTATAAATGGTAAGTCTAAAAATCTTGCTGCTGACATAGCTCCTGAACCTGTTAAAGCTATTGTATATGTATAATCTTTATAATCTTCGGCAAGTTTTTCTAGAACTTGGCATACTGTATTTTTAGTATCTGAAAAATGTCTTTGGTAATTTTCGTATATAATATTTAGGTCTTCGTCCATTACAACGATTTTAACTGTTGTTGAACCAACGTCAAGACCAACATGTAATGTATTACTCATATAAAATTCACCTTATTTAAAAATTTAGGTTTTTAAGGCTACCTATAAACCTATATTTATGCCTTATTTTTAAAAGATTTTTGGGCATAAAATTACTTCTATATTGTATATGCAAAAGACTTATTTGTCAATAACTAAAGATTGGTAAAAATGTTGCAAAATGGCTAAAAATAAGCCAAAATCATTTAATTATTAATTTTAAATTTATAATTAGAAAAGTCAAAATTTTTTTGGAAAAAATGTTATAAAAATATGCCTTGTCTCATAATATTTCACAGGAGGCAGATATGAAAAAATTTTTTATATTAAAGGTTGTTATAATAATTAGCATTATTTCAATAATTGCGATATTAATTGTTTTAAATTTTTCCACAGAAGTGGTAGAAAATGTGGAAAATGAAACTGTAATTGAGCCAGAAGAAGAGATTTCAGAAGAACAAATGAGGCAAACTGCAATTACATTATATTTTGAAGATAAACAAAGCTTAGAATTAGTTTCAGAAGAAAAGAAAGTGGATGCAAAAGATTTAATAGATAATCCATACATGTACATAGTAAATCTTTTAATTACAGGTCCAGAAAATGAGAATTTACAAAATCCTATACCTGAAGGAACTAAAGTTAATAAAGCAGAACTTAATGGGGATTGTGTTACTGTTGATTTATCTAAGGAATTTTTAAACAGTAGTGGAACAAATGCTATTTATGCTGTTGTAAATTCTTTGACTGAATTAAAAGAAGTAAATAGTGTAAAGCTTTTAATTGATGGTGAAGAGCAAGAGAATATGAAAGAGGCATTTGTGAGGAAGTAAATATTGCAAAAATGGTGGCAAGTTTGTGAAAACAGGCTTGCTACCTTGCTTTTTAGAGAATTTTTGTGTTATACTAAAGTTATTATGGAAAGAATAGATGATTTACAATATAAAGGTTTAAAAATAATTCAAAATACAGAAGGTTTTTGCTTTGGCATAGATAGTGTCTTACTTACAGAATTTGCAAAGGATATGAAAAAGAATAGTTCAATTGTAGATTTGGGAGCCGGCACAGGGATAATAGGAATATTACTTAGTAAAAAGGTAGAAGCTTCAAAAATAGTCGGTGTCGAAGTTCAAAATGATGTAGCCCAAATGGCTATGAGAAGCGTTGAATTAAATAACCTACAAAATATAATGAGCATAGTTAATGAAGATGTGCAAAGTTTAAGTTTAGAAAAAAATTCTTTTGATTATGTAGTAACAAATCCTCCATATAAGAAAAAAGGTACAGGAATTATAAATCAAAAAGATAAACAAATAATTTCAAGGCATGAAACAACAGTAGATTTAGATGGATGGATAAAGGTTGCAAGTAAATTATTAAAAGATAATGGCGCAATATATATGGTGCATAGACCTGAAAGGCTTAATGAAATAATAGAAATATTAAGAAAATATAGGTTAGAGCCAAAAAGAATAAGATTTGTGTATCCTAAAATAGATAAAGATGCAAATTTAGTATTAATAAAAGCTGTAAAATATGCAAATTATTTCCTTAAAGTAGAGAAGCCATTAATAATATATAAAAATGACGGAAGTTATACAGATGAAATATTAAAAATATATGAAGAGGGAAAATAAATGGAAAAAGGAAATTTGTATTTGGTTGCTACACCAATTGGAAATTTAGAAGATATAACATTAAGAGCAATAAGAATTTTAAAAGAAGTAGATTTAATTGCAGCAGAAGATACAAGGCAAACATTAAAATTATTAAATCACTTGGAAATTTCTAAAAAATTAATTAGTTATCATAGGCATAATGAAGATGTAAAAAAGGATTTATTAATAGAAAAATTATTAGATGGACAAAATATAGCTATCGTTACAGATGCTGGAACTCCTGCTATTTCAGACCCAGGAGAAGAAATAGTAAAAGAGGCAATAAAAAATAATATTAAAGTAATTCCAATACCTGGAGCATGCGCTTTGATAAATGCACTTATTGCATCAGGACTAGATACAAAAGAATTTTCTTTTTATGCTTTTTTACCATTAAATAAAAAATTAAGAAAAAATAAATTTGAAGAAATAAAAAAAGACGGAAAAACTGCAATAATATATGAGGCTCCACACAAATTAATAAATACTTTAAATGATATATTAAATAATTTAGGAGATAGGAATATTGTTTTAGCAAGAGAACTTACAAAAATACATGAAGAATTTATTAGAGGTAAAGTAAGTGAAATATTAAGTATTTTTAATGATAGAGAACCAAAAGGTGAATTTATTATATTAATTGAAGGAATTAAAATAAAAGAAGAAAATAATTTAAATAATTTAAGTTTAGAAGAACATTATAATTTTTATGAGAAGCAAGGATTAGAAAAAAAAGAAATAATTAAAAAAATTGCTAAGGATAGAAATGTAAATAAAAATGAAATTTATCAAAAATTTATAAAAAAATAAATAAAAATAATTAAAAATAATTAAAATAAATAAAAAATAATTAAAAATAAATAAAAAATAATTAAAAATAAATTAAAAAATAATTAAAAATAAATAAAAAATAAATAAAAAATAATTAAAAAATAATTAAAAAATAATTAAAAATAAATAAAAAATAATTAAAAATAATTAAAAATAAATTAAAAATAAATTAAAAAAATAAATTAATTAATAAAATAAATAAAAATTAAAAAGCCTACTCCTGCAGTAGACTTTTTAATGTATATAAAAATATTTTTTAGTTATTTTAAGTTTTTCATTTCATTTAAACATTTTTCACAAACGTTTTTTCCTTTGTAAGGAGTGACATTCTTTGAGCTTCCGCAAAATACGCAATCAGGTTGATATTTTTTTAGCATAATGGTTGTTCCTTCTACGTATATCTCTAATGAATCGTTGCTAGATATGTCTAGTTTGTTTCTCATTTCCATTGGTATAACAAATCTTCCAAGTTCGTCAATTTTTCTAATTATTCCAGTTGATTTCATATTTTTCCCTCCCAATCTTTAAAAAATTCGTAAATATTGTATCATATATTTTGGAAAAAAGCTAGTATAATTGGAAAAATATTTGAATATAAATTAAAAAGAAATTGTTAAAATTAGGTTTTTAATGAGAAATGGAGTAACAAAAAATGTTAAATTACATATGGCCTATTTTAATTCTTTGCTCTTTTATTTTTTCAATAATTAGTGGCAATATAGAAAATGTAAATAATTCGATTTTTGATTCTTTACAAGAAGTCATAACTTTATCTATGACTTTAGTTGGAACAATGTGCTTGTGGTGTGGTTTAATGGAAATTGTTAAAAATACATCTATAATGTCTAAATTAGTACAAATTTTGAGACCAGTATTGGAATGGCTTTTTCCAGATAGTAAAAATAATGAAGAAGCTATGGAAAATATATCAATAAATACAATATCAAATTTATTTGGATTAGGGAATGCATCTACTCCAGCAGGACTTAAAGCAATGGAAAGCCTACAAAAGGAAAATAAAGATAAGAATAGATTAAGTGATTCTATGATGATGCTTATAGTATTAAACACTGTATCGATTGAGTTAATACCTACTACTGTAATTGCTGTTAGAGCTTCATTAAATGCTCAAAACCCGGCAGATATAATTATCCCAATTTGGATTTCAACAATTATTGGAACGCTTACAGGGATTTTTGCAACAAAGATTTTAATAAAAAGGAGTAAAAATAGATGACATATATTTCAGCTATAATTATTCCTACTATAATTTCATTGGTACTTTTTGTAGGAATAAAAGAAAAGAAAAAAGTTTATGATTTGTTTATTGAAGGAGCAAAAGAAGGAGTTAAAGTTAATTTTAAATTATTTCCAACTTTAATAGGTATTTTTTTAGCAATTTATATGTTAAGAAGTTCAGGGCTTATCGATTTTGTGTGTAATATATTAGCTAGTGTAACTGAGTTATTTAATGTTCCTAATGAAATATTACCTTTAGCAATTATAAAACCTATATCAGGAAGTGGTTCAATGGCAATTGCAACAGAAATTATGGCCCATTTTGGGGTTGATAGTAATATTGGTAGAATTGCTGCAACAATAATGGGGTCATCAGAAACAACTTTTTATGTAATAGCTTTATATATGAGCAGTGTAAAGGTAAAGGATAGTAGAAAAATAATTATACCAGCAATATTAGCAGATATTGCAAGTATAATTTCAGCAATTATTTTCTTAAGATAAAATATTAAAAAAATAAAATTAAATATTAAATAAATTATTAATTATAAAAATAAAAGGAAATATAATAAATATAAAATAATTAAAAAATAAGTATACAAATATAAAATATAAAATATTAAAATAAAAATAAAAATAAAATATAAATTAAAAATTATAAAAAAATAATTTATAGATAGTTAAAATTGAATTTTTAAATAAAAAGTAAATTGTGTTTCCAAAAAGACAAAAAAATTACAAAAACGAAAAAGGATAAAAATAAAAAAATACATTTCAAAAAAGTAGAATGTTCGAAATGAAAAGTAAATTTGAAAACGGATTTGCTTAAGCAATTAAGCACTTTAAGAAACTTACGCCCTGCTGGTAAAAACTTAAAAACATGCGCAAACTAGGTTACATAAATAAGAATTAAAAGCTAGTTTACCAAGGTTAAAAAAATGAGCAGATAAAAAGCTTGTCTTTTTGATAAAACAAAAAAATGATGAAAAAAAGCGAAAATAGACGAAAAATGGCAAAAAATTAGATATAAAAATTAGAAAAAATTTAAAATAAATATAAAAAAATAATTTAAAAATTAAAAAAACAGGAAAAATGAATGACGAAAAGACAAGAATAACTTTGAAAAAGAAAATAGAAAATTGTTATTTGGGAAAAGAATTTCTAAAAGAACAAACAAAGAACTGACAAAAAATGACAAAATAACATTTTAAAAACCTAAGGAATAAAGAAAAAATATTAAACTAAAAATCAATTTACTATAAATTTCAATGAACGGAATCTGTTTAAATTGAATTTTAAAAGAACTTGAATTTTATATGAACTGTTGTTTAATTGACAAAATAAAAAGAGCTTAACTAGGTAGTATAAATAGGCATGCTTTTTTGGATGAATATAGAATAGGATTTAAAAAGACAAAAAATAAAATAATTATGAAAAAGAAATATAAAAAATAATTTAAAAATGAAATAATAATTTATTAAAATAAAAAATTAAAATAAATAATAAAAATAATTAATAAAATTTTTGTAAATAATATTTTATAAAATTAAAAAATAAAAAATAAAATAATTATAAAAGAGTAATAAAAAATTTTTAAATTATTATTTTAATAAAAAATACTTAATTAAAATATTATTTTTTTATATTTTAATTAAGCAGAGTAATATTTTTTAGTTAAAAATAATTTTTTTCAATAAATGATAGAAAAATAAAAAAATATATAAGCAGAAAATTAAAACAATTAAGTAAAAAAACTGAAGTAAAAGTCAAATTATTAACAAAAAGACAAAATGCTTTTTTAAATGATAAATGGCGAAAATGCATAAAAAGACTATAAATTTTTTTCAAAAAACTGTCAAATAAAAAAATATAACTCTTAAACCAGTAAGGAATAAAGACTTTCATTAAATTTCCTAGATGTAAAGTTGTTAGAAAATACTGTTTGAAACTGGTATACATAAAGCAAAATTAGTGGCCGGTGAAACAAAACTTAAATTGATAATTGTCTTTTTGAGTTCCAGAAAAATAAGGAAAAAATGATAAAAATGGCGAAAAAAAGATATATTTATTCTAAAATGTAGAAAAATAATATTAAATTAATTAATAAATCACTATAAAATCATTGTCAAAAAAACAATTAAAATGAAAATAAAATTAATGTGCGATTAAAAACCCTAGATAAAATTGCTTTGTTGCTATATAAACTTTGAGAAAAATTTGACTAAAATAAGGGCTGTTATGCTTAAGGATTAAACAAAAAATGAGATTATGAAATTTTAGAAAATTTAGTATAAGATTCATAAGAGTAGTATACTTATAATTGAATAAGCTATATTAAAGATGAAAAACTGTCAAGATGACAATACAAAGATGAATAAAAATTATCCAGCTATACTAAAGAAAAATTACGAAAATCAGTAATATTGCACTTACTAATAATAAAATTAATTAATAATTTATTATAATAACAAAATATTTTTTTAATATTTGTTTATTTAATTTTAAATAAATAATTAATTAAATTTTTTTATTAAATTATTTTTTGTATCTGTTTTTTTATAATTATTTATAATTAATTTTAATTAATTTTAATTATTTTTTAATTAATTTTAATTATTTTTTAATTAATTTTAATTATTTTTAATTATTTATAATTAATTTTAATTTTTTTTAAATTAATTTTAATTATTTTTAATTTATTTTTAATTTATTTTTAATTTATTTATTATTTATTTATTTTCTGTAATATAAATAAAATTTATTTTTATTTATATAATTATTTTAATAATTAATTTTTGTATTTTTTACTTATTTAATATATTTTTTATTTAAAAAAATTAACAATATTAATTTTAATAATTAAATTATTTTATAAAAAAATAAACCATGTTTGTTAAAATATTTCTAACATTTTTGGTTTATTTTAATTTTTTATTACAAATTAACAATGTTACTTGGTTTTAGCCTACTTGCAACACATAGTGATAGACTTTTATTTATTTTATTATTTATAATTTCTTCCATTACAGTTTTATATGCTAATTCTGGAAAATTATTTTCTTTACTAAGATGTCCTAACATTATATTGTCTACACCACTAGAAATTAATTTTATTATAGTGTTGCTCGCTTCTTGATTAGATAAATGGCCATTTGGACCAGCAATTCTTTGCTTCAAATAATATGGATATTTTGAATATTTTAATATTGATGGTTCGTAATTTGATTCTAATAATAAAAAGTTACTACCTTCTAATCTTTTTACTATATTATTTTCCATGTGACCAATGTCTGTTGCTATACTAACTTTTTTATTGTCATTATAAATATTATACCCACAAGGCTCTGCAGCATCATGAGGGATATGAAAAGGATGAATATCTATATCACCAATTTCAAAATGGTCATCTGTATCAAATACTTTTCTATTTTCTTCAGATATTAGATTTGTTTGGTCTGGCATATTATCGAAAGTTTTTTGATTAGCATATACAGGTATGTCATATTTCTTTGAAATAGCGCCCAATGTTTTTACATGGTCGCTATGTTCATGAGTTACAATTATAGCATCAATATCTGATAAGCTTTTCCCTATACTTTCTAAGCCAGCTGATATTTTCTTTTGACTTTCACCACAATCTACTAATATATTTATATTATCTGTTCCTACATAAGAACAGTTGCCTGAACTTCCACTATATAAGTTACAAAATTTAAACATTTGTTATTCCTCATTCTTCTGTTATTCTTTGAATATTTGCTCCTAAACTTCTAAATTTATCTTCTATATGCTCATATCCTCTATCTATGTAATGGATATTATATAATTCAGTTGTTCCATTAGCAATTATACCAGCAATTAATAAAGCTGCACCGGCACGTAAATCAGTTGCATAAATTGGAGCGCCTGTTAAACTATCTACACCTTCAAAAATGGCAGTTTTACCTTGTGCTGTAATTTTAGCTCCCATCTTATTTAATTCAGTTGTATATTGAAATCTTGATTCCCATATACTTTCATTGATTATACTTGTCCCAGATGCAACAGCAAGAGCTACACCCATTTGAGGTTGTAAATCTGTTGGAAATCCAGGGTAAGGAAGAGTTTTTATATTTGCTGAATGAGGTCTTTTATTACATGTCACTCTTAGACTATCGCCTAAATCTTCAACATTAGCTCCCATTTCAATGATTTTTGCAGTTAGTGAATCCATATGCTCTGGAATACAATTTTTTATTAATATATCACCTCTAGATGCAACAGCAGCAAGCATGAATGTTCCTGTTTCTATTTGGTCAGGAACAATTGAATAACTACAACTATTTCTAAGAGATTTCACACCATTTATTTTAATAGTATCTGTACCAGCTCCACGAATATCTGCACCAGCAGCGTTTAAAAAGTTGGCAACGTCAACAATATGAGGCTCTTTAGCAACGTTATCTAAAATTGTAGTACCTTTAGCAAGTACAGAAGCCAATATTAAATTTATTGTTGCCCCTACTGATACAACGTCAAAATATATAGAGGTTCCAGTTAATTTCTTTGCTTTGGCTGTGATTTTTCCTTGACTAACATCTACAATTGCTCCTAGTGCTTCAAAACCTTTTATATGCTGGTCAATAGGTCTTGCTCCTAAGTTACAACCACCAGGAAGACCTACTTGTGCACCTCCACATCTACCAAGTAATGAGCCTAATAAGTAATATGAAGCTCTAAATTTGCTTGTTTTATCTAAATGTGCATTTGTGCATGACAAATTAGTAGCGTCAACTGTTAGAGAATGTTCACCAGTCCAAGTTACTTTTGCTCCTAATTCATTTAAAATATCACAAATAATTTTTACATCACTTATATTTGGTACATTTTCAAGTGTTGTTACACCATCTATTAATAATGTTGCAGGTAAAATTGCAACAGCAGCGTTTTTTGCACCGCTTATTTCAACTTCACCTTTTAATTTTGTTTTGCCTTTTATTACAAATTTATCCAATTATAATTCCCCCAATAAGAATATTATTTTTTATCACATAATTTATAACATATAATTAGTTTTTTTACAAGTAGGGTAATTAAGTTTATGCCAAAAATGTAATGATTATAAACTTATTATATGTACAAAAATCAAAAAGTTATTTCTCATTTGAAAAATAACTTTTTAGTAAATGATTATATAACTTAATTCTCAGCAAGTTTTGTACCTATGTTTTCAAAAAATTCAATAATCTTAAATTTAATACTTAGGATACCATCATCTTTATTTTCAGAAATTATATCGTATTCTTCGTCACCTAAATTTTCTTGCAAATTTTCCTTAGATTCTTCAGGAACAACACCAGATGTAACATCTACGAAGCAAAGTGGAGGAAACATAACGCACCACCAATTTTGACCTTCAGCTTTACCTATTTCAACTTTCAGAGCATCGTAGAATCCAGCTGGAAAACTAATATCTCCATAAGTTTTTGTAGGAAAAGAAAAATTCCCTATTTCCACATTTACATCATAATCGTAACCATTTTGTTCTACAACGTTTTTTGCAATTTTTTGAAAATCATTAATATGGGCTTTTGCAATTTCAATTACCTCATCTTTTGTTTCAACATCTTTTGTTAAAGTATTCATATAATCTATAAGGCTATCACGTACTTTATATTTCAAGTTTTGGTCTTCTTCACTATCACTATTAGCAATTACATGTAATCTAAAAACGCTATCTGCTAAATTATTACTTACAGCAGTAACATAAGAATAGGCTGAGAGTATTACAAATAAAAATAGAACAATTAATAAAAATAAATATTTTTTCATAAAATCACTATCCTTTCCAAAACAAACTTATTTTGCCTTGTTTTGCTATTTAATAAAATTATTACCTAATATTTTTAAAATATACATAAATGGAATAATTTTATCAAATTGTCGAAATTTGACGAACGATTTATTTGTAATAATATTGACACATTTGTAACAAAATGGTAAAATCTACCATATAGAGAAGGGGGACATTTATGAAGATAGAAAACGTATGCAATTTTTATGCAAGTAAGTATCATCTGAGTGTTGTACTATATGAGTACTTAAGAAAAAATAGTAGAAAGGAAGTAATTACATTTTTTGAGGATGGAATTAATGATGAAATGAAAATGGTAGAAAATAGAGCAAACCATAATTTAAAAAATAAAGTAAATTTTAATTCAAATAATAATATACATGATACATATATAAAACAAGCAAAAAACATAATATTTATACTTAGAGGTAGTAATTTATATTTAAGGGAGGCGAATAGTTATATTAAAGAAGAGCTTAAATACATGAAAAATGTTAAAGCTAAAATTGTAAATTGTTATGATTTTGACCAGCAAAGAAATTTCATGAAAGATATTATTAAAGGTAGTGATAAAATTTTATACACTACAGGAGAGAAAGTAATTGAGTAATATACGCAAGGAGCTATGGAAACATAGCTCCTAATTTTAATGATATTAGTCACAAAATTTCCACACAAAACTGATTGACTATTTCAACACAATGGTATATATTAATGTGTATCTAAAAATGTTGTGTCTCATTTTTAGTTGTAATGGCATGAAGTGTCTATCGTGGCCGAAGCCTAGAAAAAATATGGCAAAGGAGAATAAAAATGGACGAAAAATTAAAACAAGTTGAACAAATACTTAAAAAGTATGGCCAGGAACAACTATTAGATGGATATAATAGGCAACCAGGCGAAAAAGAAAAGCAAGACTTCTTAAATGAAATTCTAACAATCGATTTTGGACAAATTGAAAAGTTATATGAGGCAAGCAAAAAAGAGAAGGACTTTTCAGAATCAAAAATTGAACCAATTGATTTTGTAGACAAATCTAAATTATCTAAGGAAGAGTATGCAAAATACGAAAAAATTGGAACAGAGAAGATTAAAGCGGGAAAATTGGCTGTAGTTACTATGGCTGGAGGACAAGGAACCAGACTAGGACATACAGGCCCTAAAGGAACATATGATTTAGGATTAGACACACATAAATCAATATTTGAAATACTTTGCGACACTTTAAAAGAAGCTAGAAGCAAGTATGGAGTAGATATTCCTTGGTATATAATGACAAGTGAAGAAAACAACGAAGCAACAGAGAACTTTTTCAAAGAGCATGATTTCTTTGGATATCCAGAGAGTTGTGTAACATTCTTTAAGCAAGGTAAATTACCTATGCTAAGTACAGAAGGAAAAATCCTATTAAATGAAAAAGGACAAATTAAAGAAGCAGCAGACGGACATGGTGGAATATTCCAATCAATGCTTAAAGATGGTGTCATTTATGACATGAAATCTAGAGGAATTGAATGGGTATTTATAGGCGGAGTTGACAATGTATTAGTAAACATGGTTGACGCAGTATTAATAGGTCTTTCTGAAGATAAACATGTATTAGCTGCAGGAAAAAGCATTGTTAAAGCAGGACCAAAGGAAAAAGTTGGTGTATTCTGCAAAAAGAATGGCAAACCAAGTGTTATTGAGTATAGCGAGATTTCAGAAGAAATGGCAGCTGAAACAACTCCAAATGGAGAATTAAAATATGGCGAATCACATATTTTATGTAATTTATTTAATATAAAAGCTATTGAAAAAATTAGTAAAATGGATTTACCATATCACGTAGCTTTCAAGAAAGCTAAATATCTAGATAAAGACGGAAATGTTGTTTCACCTGATAGCCCTAATGCATACAAATTCGAATCTTTCTTATTTGATGCTTTTGAAAGCTTAGATGATATGGCTATATTAAGAGTAAAAAGAGAAGACGAATTTGCACCTGTTAAAAATGCAGAAGGTGTAGATAGCCCAGAAACAGCTAGAAAATTATACACAGATTTTCATAGTAAAAAATAAATTGAATGGGAAAGAAAATAGGTGTGAAGCTTATTTTCTTTCTTATGCCTTTATGGGGCGTGGACCTGCTGATTAAGAGTCAGCTGCTCCACAAGCAAATGAAATATTAAAATTAGCCATTTAGCATTTTGAGGCAATTGGCTTAGAAGGGAGAAAGGTTGAAAAATAATAGTAAATTTTTCAATCAGGATTGGGCCTTCAGAAAGGAATGAAATTAAAATGGAAGAATATTTAGTTAAATATGAAAAATGGTTAAATGATCCATGCTTTGACAAAGATACTAAAAAAGAATTAGAAGAAATAAAAGGAAATGAAAAAGAAATAGAGGATAGATTTTATAAAGACTTAGAATTTGGAACAGCAGGCTTAAGAGGTGTAATCGGAGCTGGAACAAATAGAATGAATAAATATACAGTAGGAAAAGCAACACAAGGCTTGGCCAACTTTATATTAAAAGAAGGCACACAAGATAAAGGTGTTGCAATAGCATATGATTCAAGACATATGTCAAAAGAATTTAGTGAAGAAACAGCTTTATGTTTAAATGCAAATGGAATAAAAACATATGTATTTGAATCTTTAAGACCAGTGCCAGAGCTATCTTTTACAGTTAGAAAATTAGGTTGCACAGCAGGTGTTATGATTACAGCAAGCCACAACCCACCAGAATACAATGGATATAAAGTTTACTGGGACGATGGAGCACAAATAGTTCCACCAAAAGATAAACAAATAATTGATGAAGTAAACGCTATTACAGATTTTTCTACTATTAAAACAATGGATAAAAAAGAAGCGGTAGAAAAAGGATTATATGTACAAATAGGAAAAGAAGTTGATGATGACTTTGTTAATACTTTAAAGAGCTTAGTATTAAATCCAGATGTTATTAAAAAAGAACAAGATAATGTTACAATAGTATATACTCCTCTTCATGGAGCCGGAAATGTGCCAGTACAAAGAGTTCTTAAAGAATTAGGATTTACTCACGTATATGTAGTACCTGAGCAAGAAAAGCCAGATGGAGATTTTCCAACAGTAAGTTATCCAAACCCAGAAGATAAAAAAGCATTTAAGTTAGCGCTAGAACTTGCAGAAAAAGTAGATGCAGATGTAGTTTTAGCAACAGACCCTGATTCAGATAGACTAGGTGTATATTCAAAAGATGAAAATGGCGAATATGTACCATATACAGGTAATATGTCAGCTATTCTTATTGCAGAGTATGAATTATCTCAAAAGAAGGAAAAAGGATTACTTCCAACTAATGGCGCTATTATAACAACAATAGTTTCTTCAAATATGACAAAAGATTTAGCAAAAGAATATAATTTAACAATGTTTGAAACATTAACAGGTTTCAAATGGATAGGCGAAAAAATAAGACAGTTTGAAGAAAATAATAATAGCTATTCATATCAATTTGGATTTGAAGAAAGTTATGGATGCTTAATAAGTCCACATGCAAGAGATAAAGATGGAATATCTGCAGTTATGGCACTATGTGAAGCAACAGCTTATTATAAGAGCAAAGGAATAACTTTATGGGAGCAAATGATCAACATCTATAAAAAATATGGTTTCTATAAAGAAGGTCAAGTATCAATCACACTAAAAGGGGCGGATGGTGCTGAACAAATAAAAGCCATGATGGAAAAAATGAGAAAAAATCCTCCTAAGAAGTTAGGAAGCTATGATGTATTAGAAGTAAGAGATTACAAAGAACATACAATAGTTAAAGCTGATGGAACTAAACTTGAAACTGACTTACCAACATCAAATGTATTATATTATGATTTGAATGATAACAGCTGGTGCTGCGTAAGACCATCAGGAACAGAGCCAAAAATTAAATTCTATATGGGTGTTAAAGGCAAATCTATGGAGGAAGCAGAACAAAAATTAGAAGAATTAACTGAGGCAATGAAAGAATATTCAAATGCTTAATAAATTTTAATAAAAATCTGACAATAATTATTAATTCAAAGAATAATTATTGCAGATTTTTATTTTATATTATTATAATTAATGTGAAAAATATGTAGAAAAATGTCAACGAAAAATAGCAAATGATTTTCAAATTTTATTGACAAAAAATAGAAATTAACATATAATAAAAACATAATTTAAAGCTTTAAATAAAAAATATTTTATCATATAAATTATTCTAAAATAATTAAATTTGATTCAAGATTTATATCTTAAACTTTCAATAGAGAATTAATTAAATTATTTATTATATTTTATAAATCTTATTAAAAATAAGGTTAAATTCTAGGAGCTCCTTAATGTGTAATTATATGAAATGATAGATATTAAATAAGGAGGAATTTTGTATATGTCTCAAAATGAAACAAATCTAAAATTATTAAAACCAAAGATAGACGTAGTTTTTCAAAGTTTATTTAGCAAGAAAAATGAGAGAATAACAAAAGCATTTGCAGAAGCAATGTTGGATGAAAAAGTTAAGAAAATAACAATCAATGATGATAAAGAACTATTTAGAGAAAAACCAGAGGACAAGCTTGGAATATTAGACCTAGAATTAGATATAAATGACGAAGAAAAAGTAGATGTAGAGATTCAACTAGTAGATAGGTCAAACTTACAAGAAAGGTTATTATATTATTTTTCAAAATTATATTATAACGAAGTAAAAAGAGGTGACGACTATAAAAAAGCTAAAAGAGTAGTTATGATAGCAATTTTAGATTATGATTTAGAATTAACTCAAGAAATAAAAGGGATGGAAACGAAATGGAACTTAAGAGAAGAAAAAGAAAAAGACCTTATCTTGACAGACAAAATAGAAATAGATATAATACAGCTATCTAAAGTAAGGGAGGAATATGAGAAAAATAAGCATAATAAAAAAGTACAATGGGTATTATTCATAGACGACCCTAATACTAAGGAGGTCGAAGAGATTATGAAGGAAAATGAAGATATAGAAGAAGCAGTAGTAACAGTACATAAAATGACAGAAGATGAAAAAATGAGAAGGTTAGCAGATTTAAGAGAAAAAGCAATATTAGATGAAAAGGCAATCAGGAGTAAGGGCTATGAGGATGGAAAAGCAGATGGACGAACAGAAGAGAGAAAGCTCATATTAAATAATTTAAGAAAAATGAAATTAACCACTGAGGATATTTGCAAAATTTTAAATGTAACAGAAGAAGAATTAAAAAGAATGGAATAATTCTTTTTGAGTTAGGATAAAAGGTAATGTTAGTTTTTAATATTACCTTTTTTATTATATAGGAAAAATCAAACATTTTTCTTTTAAAACTCAAAAAATTCC
>CAKNJR010000020.1 GCA_930986425.1 uncultured Clostridium sp.
AACTGGTAATTAGAAGTTACTTTTTCTAAATATATTTTACTTTTTCAATTGACCGTTTAGAATTTTTAATCTAAACAGGGATTTATTATTTATTATGTACTTTATTTATACACCTACTGATGAGAATCCTGAATCAACATGAATTATTTCACCAGTTATAGCTGATGCCATATCACTAAATAAGAATGTTGCAACATTACCAACATCATCTATTGTTACATTTCTATGTAATGGTGCTCTATCTTCAACAACATCTAGTATTGAATTAAAGTCTTTTATACCTTTTGCTGATAATGTTTTGATAGGTCCAGCAGATATTGTATTTATTCTCATACCTTTTTTACCTAAGTCTTTTGCTAAATATCTTACAGAAGCTTCTAATGCTGCTTTTGCAGCTCCCATAACATTATATCCTTCTATTGATTTTTCTGAACCATAATATGTAAGAGCTACTATGCTTGCATTTTCATTTAACATATCTAATTGCATTGCATATCTACAAATTGCTACTAATGAATAACTACTTACATCCATTGCATGTGAATATCCATCTCTTGAAGTTAATATAAAATCATTTCTTAAATCATCTGTATATGCATGTGCAATACTATGTAATATTCCATCTAATTTTCCATAATCTTTTTTAATTTGTTCAAAACATTTTTCAATTTCTTCATCACTTGAAACATCACATTTATAACCTTTAGCGCCTTTTAATTCTTCTGTAAGTTTATCCATTTTTTCTTGGTCACCATCATTATATGTATATAATACCTTTGCTCCATTTTCATATGCTTTTCTAATTACACCCCAAGAAATACTCCACTTATTTCTTAATCCCATTACTAAAATAACCTTATCCTTTAATATCATTTTCTTCACCCTTTCCTATATTTCTATATTTTTGATATCTATTTTCTACTAGCTTATTTTTATCTAAGCTTAATAGCTCTTTTAAATTTTTAGCAATTGCTTTTTTAGTATTTTCTAAAATATCATCTTCTTTTATTATTTCATCAACTATACCTAGCTTCTTCAAATCTTTTGCTGTAATTTTCATTTCCTTTGCAGCTTTTTTGTATAAACTTGAATCTTTATACAAAATACTTGCAAAACCTTCTGGAGATAATACTGAATATATTGAATTTTCAAGCATTAAAATTTTATCTCCAACACCAATTGCTAGAGCTCCTCCACTTGAACCTTCTCCTATTACAACGCAAATTATTGGTACTTCTAGGTTAGACATTTCTAAAAGATTTTTTGCAATTGCCTCGCCTTGACCTCTTTCTTCTGCTCCAAGTCCAGGATATGCACCAGGTGTATCTATAAAAGTAATTATAGGTCTATTAAACTTTTCTGCTTGTTTCATAAGCCTTAATGCTTTTCTATATCCTTCTGGATTAGGCATTCCAAAATTTCTTTCCATATTTTCTTTTGTAGATTTTCCTTTTTGCTCACCTATAACTGTTACTGGAATATTATCAAAAAAGCCTATTCCTCCAATTATTGCTTTATCATCTCCAAAATATCTATCGCCATGCATTTCCATAAAGTCGGTAAACATGTAATTAATGTAATCTAATGCTTTAGGTCTTTCTGGCTTTCTTGCTTCTAGAACTCTATCCCATTCTTCTATTTTGTTTGCCATATTGCTTTTCCTTTCTTTATTTTTTCAATCAAGGACCGTCCCTAACTGAAAATTAGTAATTATGTAACTTTAATATTTTACATAATTCATTTTTCATATCTTTTCTTTCAACAATTCTGTCTACAAATCCATGTTCTAATAAGAATTCTGCTCTTTGAAATCCTTCAGGCAATTTTTGATTTATAGTTTGCTCAATAACTCTTGGGCCTGCAAATCCTATTAATGCACCTGGTTCTGCTAAAATAACATCACCTAAACTTGCAAAGCTTGCAGTAACTCCTCCTGTTGTTGGATCAGTAAATATACTTATGTAAAGTAGTCCTGCTTTATTTAGTTTTGAAAGAGCGGCTGATGTTTTTGCCATTTGCATTAAAGATACCATACCTTCTTGCATTCTAGCTCCGCCTGAAGCACAAAACAATATAACTGGTAAATGTTTTTCTATGGCTGTTTCTATAAGTCTTGTAATTTTTTCACCTACAACTTCTCCCATACTTCCCATCATAAAGTTAGCATCCATTACTCCTATTGCAACATTTATACCATTTATTTTTCCAATTCCAGTTCTAACAGCTTCCTTTATTTTGGTTTTTTCTTCAAGTGATTTTACTTTTTGTAAATATCCTTCGAATTTAATTGGGTCAGTAGTATGTAAATTTTCATTCAATTCTTCAAATGTGCCTTCATCAATTATTTGAGCTATTCTTCTTCTTGAAGATAGTCTAAAATGCTTACCGCAATTAGGGCACACGCTATAATTTGCTCTTACATCTTCTTTATATAAAATTTCTTTACAATTATCACATTTTATCCATTTTCCAACCATCATATCTGATGCTTTTGTGTTGGCTCCTGTCTCTGATACTGTGACTTTTTTGATTTTATCAATAACCATTGTTTTTCCTCTCGCTTCAATACTTTTTAGTACTAATATACAAAATTGTAAATTACAATCTCTTTTATTCTAATAAATCTACTATATTTTATTGTTACAATTCACAGCCAAATTTATTTTGTACTTAAATATTTTTAAGGTTATAAATAGTAACACTTTATTTTATAAATGATGTATCATAATCATTTTTTATAAATTCAGGGTTTTCTAGTATTTTATACAAGAAATCAATATTTGTTGTTACACCTTCTATTACAAATTCACCTAATGCACTCTTCATTTTATTAATACATTCTTCACGGTCTTTACCATGGACAATTAGTTTTGCTATCATTGAGTCATAATTTGGTGGTATTACATAATCTTGATAGATTGCTGAATCTACTCTTATACCATTTCCCCCTGGTATGTGAAGTCCTGTTATTTTTCCAGGGCAAGGCATAAAGTTTTTATCTGGATTTTCTGCATTTATTCTACATTCAATGCTATGACCTTTTACATGTAAATCCATTACTTCTTTTGAAAGTTTCTTTCCAGCTGCTATATTTATTTGTTCTTTAACTAAGTCAACACCAGTAACCAACTCTGTTACAGGATGCTCAACTTGAAGTCTAGTATTCATTTCCATGAAATAGAAATTGCCTTCTTTGTCTACCAAGTATTCTATTGTTCCAGCATTTGTATATCCTATTTTTTCTATTGCTTTTACTGAAACTTTTTCCATCTTCTGTCTTAATTTTTCATCTATGTAATCTGATGGACTCTCTTCAAGCATTTTTTGATTTTTTCTTTGAACTGTACAATCTCTATCGCCTAAATGTGCTACATTTCCGTGTTTATCAGCAATTACTTGAATTTCTATATGTCTAGGATGTTGTATATATTTTTCTATATAAATACTATCATCATTAAATGCTGATTTGGCTTCGGCTCTTATTACATCATAATATCTAGTAAGTTCTTCTTCACTATTTGCTATTCTTATACCTTTTCCGCCACCGCCACTTACAGCTTTCATTATTACTGGATATCCAATTTTAGTTGCTACTTCCTTTGCTCCTTGTAGTGACTCAACATTTCCATCAGAGCCTTCAACAACTGGAACTCCAGCTTTTTTCATTGTTTCTTTTGCTTTAGATTTATTTCCCATTAGCTCAATTAACTCATATGATGGTCCTATATAATTAATACCCATTTCACTACACATTTTTGCAAATGAAACATTCTCAGACAAAAAGCCATATCCAGGATGAATACTATCTGCTCCTGTAAGGCAACAAGCCTCTAATATAGCTTTTACATTTAAATAACTTTTTTGCGATGGAGCTGGACCAATACATACAGCTTGGTCAGCTAACTTCACATGTAAAGCATTTCTATCTGCTTCAGAATAAACAGCAACTGTTGCAATTCCCATTTCTCTACAAGCTCTGATTATTCTTACTGCAATTTCTCCTCTATTAGCAATTAATATTTTACGTATCATTTAAACTCCTTCTTTTTAAATTTCATTCAATTTTAGTTAAAATTCACAGCTTACATTTTTAGATGTGGATTTTTGCCAATTTTGGCTTAAACAATTGCAAAAGTAAGTTCTCCTTTGCAAGCAACTTTTCCGTCAACTGTTGCTATTGCCTCACCAATACCTATTGGCCCCTTTTGCTTAATTATTTTTACTTCTAGTTTTAATGTATCTCCAGGAACAACTTGTTTCTTAAATCTTAGTTTATCTATTCCTCCAAAAAGAGCATTTTTACCTTTGTTTTCTTCTTTAGATAAAATAGCAACTGCTCCAGTTTGTGCTAATGCTTCAACTATTAATACTCCTGGCATAATAGGGTTACCTGGAAAATGACCTGCAAAGTGTGGTTCATTTATGCATACATTTTTATATGCAACTGCACTTTCTCCTGGAACATAGTCCTCAACTCTATCAATCATCAAGAATGGTGCTCTTTGAGGTATTATTTCCATAATTCCATTAATATCTAACATGTTTATTTCCTTCCTTTATGTAAATCATTTTAATTATATCGCCTATACTATTTGATTTTAAATAAGCATTCTCCATATTCACACATATCTTCATCTTTTTTGCAAATTTCAACTATTTCGCCATCAAATTCGCTCTCGATTTCATTCATAAGCTTCATAGCTTCAATTATGCAAACTACATCACCTTTTTTTACTTTGTCACCAACACTTACAAAAGGTTTTGCTGTTGGAGATGATTTACTATAAAATGTTCCTACCATAGGAGCTTTTATTTCCTTGTAATTTTCTTCTACTTTATTTTCTGAATTAGCATGCACAGTAGTATTTTCTACTGAAGCTTGTGGTATTACTACTTCATGAACTTCTGGTTCAGCCTTATATACAACTTTTTGGTCATTTTTCTTCATGCTTATTTTAGTTCCATCAGGGAATTCTATTTTCAACTCATCAATTTTAGATTCTCCCATATCTTTAACTATTTCTTTAATATCTTTGTATTCCATTAAATTTAACATCCTTTCTCATATTTTTTAAATATAATTGAACTATTATGTCCACCAAATCCCAAAGAATTTGACATAGCATATTCCACCTTTGTTTTTCTTCCTTCATTAGGTACTATATCTAAATCACATTCTTCATCAGGAACTTTATAATTAATTGTAGGTGGTACGAAATCATCTTCTACGGATTTTACACAAGCAATTGCCTCAATAGCTCCCGCTGCTCCTAGTAAATGTCCTGTATTTCCTTTTGTTGAGCTTACCATTACGTTTTTACTGCTTTCTCCTAACGCTGTTTTTATAGCTGCTGTTTCGCAAGAATCATTTAAATGTGTTGATGTACCATGAGCATTTATATATGTAATATCTTTTGCTTCGATTCCTGCATCATTAATTGCTCTAACCATTGCTCTAGCTCCACCTTCTCCACCAGGTGCAGGAGATGTAATGTGGTATGCATCTGAAGAAGCACCATATCCTACTATTTCAGCATATATTTTTGCTCCTCTTTTCTTAGCATGTTCTAATTCTTCTAATACTAGAACTCCGGCTCCTTCTCCCATTACGAATCCGCTTCTTTCTTTATCGAAAGGTATGCTAGCTCTATTTTTATCTGTACTTTGAGTTAATGCTTTAATATTTGTAAAACCAGCTACTCCAGCTTTTGTTATAGAAGCTTCTGTTCCTCCTGTAAATACAGCATCTTGATATCCATGTTTTATTGCTCTATATGCTTCACCAATTGAATGAGTTGCACTTGCACAGGCTGTAGCTATTGAAAAAGATTCGCCTCTTAGTCCTAAATCAATTGCAACATTTCCAGTAGCCATATTAGATATAACCATAGGTATAAACATAGGAGATATTTTATCATATCCTTTTTCAAAGCATATATTTAATTCTTTTTCAATTGTTTCTAATCCACCAATTCCAGAGCCAATAAAAATTCCTACTCTATCAAAATCAGTATTTTCCTTTGTCATTCCACTATCTTTCATAGCTTCTCTTGCTGCTATCATTGCAAATTGTGAAAATTTATCTATTCTTCTAGCTGACCTTTTATCAAAATAATCTTCTGGATTATAGTTTTTAACTTCCCCAGCTAATTTTACTTTGAAATCTGACACATCAAATGCAGTAATTGTATCAATTCCACATCTGCCTTCTTGTAATCCTTTCCAATATTCCTCTACATTGTTTCCTATAGGAGTTATTGCTCCCATTCCTGTAACTACAACTCTTCTGTCCATTTTAATTATCCTTTCTTTTATTTTTATAAAATCTACATTAACATTCCGCCATCAATATTAAGTACTTGGCCTGTTATGTATGTATTATCTTCTCCTGCTAAGAAATATACGACTTTTGCTATTTCCTCTGCAGTTCCCATTCTTTTTAATGGTATTTGATTATTTATATTTTCTTTTACACTATCGCTTAAAACTTCTGTCATGTCTGTATCTATAAAGCCTGGTGCTACGCAGTTTGCTAGTATATTTCTACTTGCTAATTCCTTAGCTATGCTTTTTGTAAATCCTATTATACCTGCTTTTGAAGCTGCATAATTGCATTGACCAGCATTTCCGCTTACTCCAACTACTGATGATATATTAACTATCTTTCCGCTTCTTTTTTTCATCATATATGGAACTACATTTTTTGTAACATTAAATGTTCCTTTTAAATTTGTATTAATTACATTGTCAAAATCTTCTTCTTTCATTCTCATAATTAAGTTATCTCTTGTAATTCCTGCATTGTTAATTAATACATCTATTTTTCCAAACTTATCTATTGCTTGTTTTACTAATTCTTCGCAAGATGCAAAATCTCCAACATTTGCTCTTACAAATAGTATTTCATTTTTACTATTAATATCATTTTTTAACTTTTCTAGATCAGCATTTTCTGAAACATAGTTTATAACTAAGTTATAGCCATTTTCTGCAAACTTTTTAGCTATGGCTTTTCCTATTCCTCTTGTTCCACCTGTAATTAACGCAACTTTATTTTCTTCCATTTTTCAATTCCTTTCTTTTTACTTTAATTTTTCTAAATCCTCTACTTTTTGTACATTCAAAGCTAAACCTTCTAATTTTTCTTTGTTCACAAATCCTGTCATTGATTTTCCAGGTCCGATTTCTATAAATGTATCTACATTTTCATTTTTAAATATATTTAATGCTTTATCAAATCTTACAGGACTTATAATATGTTTAGATAATATTTCAGCGAAATTATCTCCTACTTTGTATGTACTTCCATCAAGGTTCTTTATTACGTTTACGCCATTTCCTGCTTTGAACTCTACTTTTTGTAAATCTTTATAAAATTCTTTACTTGCTTCTTCTAGTGCTTTTGTATGGAATGGTCCTGATGTTTTAAGTGGTATTACTCTTTTAGCACCTAGCTCTTTTAGTTCTGTAGATACGCTTTCTATCGCTTTTGCTTCTCCTGATATTACTGTTTGCATAGAATAATTATAATTTGCAGGTACTACAAATTCTCCACTCGCTTCATGTTTTGAGCAAATTTCCTCGATTTTACTTGAATCTAGTCCTATGACAGCTGCCATTACATATTCTTTATTTGGTACTAAATTTTGCATATAATAGCTTCTTTGTTTTAGAAGTTTAAAGCAATCCTCTAACTTTAAGAAACCTCCATATACTAATGCAACATATTCTCCAAGGCTCAATCCTGCTGCATATTCTGCTTTAATGTTCATTTTATCTATAACTGCTAATATTGCAAGTGAGGTTGTAGCAATTGCAAGTTGAGTATTTTTTGTTTCTTTTAGCTCATCTTCGCTTCCATCAAAACATAATTCTTTAACTGGCATTTCTGTTACTGTATTTGCTAAATCATATACTTCTCTTGCCTCTCTAAATTTATCATAAAAATCTTTTCCCATACCTGAAAATTGGCTTCCTTGACCAGGAAATAAAAAAGCTGCTTTCATTTTGTTCATCCTTTCTCGAGTTTTTCAAATTATTAATATATTCTTTAATTATAAATTAGAATTTTAAATTCTACTTGTTTTTCAATTTACGCTTCTAATATAATGCAACCTGTATTAAGGCCTCCACCATAACCGCACATCAATAAATATTCTCCATCTTGTATATCTATTTCTGCTAAAGCTATTGGTATACTAGCACAAAATGTATTTCCTACATTTTCAATATTTGCATATAATCTTCCTTTATAAATTCCTAATTTCTTTGCGATTGAATTCATTATTCTAATATTTGATTGATGTAAAATTATATGTTTTAAATCATCTATTTCTAAATTTGCCATTTCTAATGTTTCATTTATTATTTTTGGAACCTCTGTTACTGCATACTTATATATGTTTGTTCCGTCCATTCTCAATTTTCGTCCAACTTCATATGTTAAGTATTCTGATTCCTGTCCTCTACTTTTTAATTTAGAATAGTATTCTTTTTTCTCACTGCTTTTAGTTATAATAGTGGCACCAGCTCCATCTCCAAAAAGAATAGTTGTAGACATATCGTTTTTATCTATTGCAGTTGATAATCTATCTACACCTATTACTAATGCTGTATTTACTTTTCCTATTGCTATATAGTTATATGCAATATCAAAAGCATTAATAAAACCATTACAGCCACCTAATATATCCATACAAATGCAATCTTCTATTTTTAGCAATGACTGAACTGTATAAGATATTCCTGGCATCATCTTTGGAGAAGATGTAGTTGCTACTATAATTAAATCTATGTCATCATTTTTTATTTTTCCATTGTTAATTGCATTGATACTCGCATTATATGCCATTGTTTCTAAGTTTTCAGTTCCTTCACAATACCATCTGCTATTAATTCCACATACTTTATATATGTATTCATCTGAAGCGTCAAATCTTTTTCCAAGGGCTTTTGAAGTTACTTCTTTTCTTGGTAAATATTTGCCTCTTCCTATAATTTTTATTCCATTCATATAAGCTCCGTTATTTTATCTATATTTTCAATTATTTTAAAGGTAATCTTTTCTTTATCAAAATTTAACTTATATTCTTTTTTTAATGAAGTCGCTATCTTTTTTGTTTCCTCGTCAAAGTTAATTTCATTAACATTAAATCCTAAACTTATTATCAAATAATTTGTTGTTTCAGAAATAGTATTAATTTCCGTTAATATTCCGCATATTTTTTTATCATTTAATAATAAATCATTTGGATATTTTATTGTTAAATCTATATTATACAATTCTTTTATGGCTTCTTGTATACATTTTGCTATATCTAAAGTTAAATTCTTCAGTTTTTCTATACTGCAATTGGGTTTATATAAAATGCTCATTGCAATATTTTCACCACTGCCAGTATACCAGCTTCTTCCATGAGTTCCTATTCCAGCTGTCTGCCTATCAGCAATAATTATTGTATAATTTTTTAGATTCTTCTGATTTTCCTTTATATATAAATGTGTTGATGGTAACTCTTTATATATTTTAATCTCATATTTTTGCTTAATTTTTTCTTCGTTCATATTTTCTCACATATATATTTTATATGTAACATTGTAAAGTTTCAAGTATATGACCGAGTAGTATAATAACTATTAAATAAGAAAAAAGTACTTCATATGTTATTTTTTAACACTTAAAGTACTTTTTGTTTATATATTAATCTGAACCAAATAATTCGTCAAATTTTGCTTCTAATTCTTTTTGTATATCAATTTCATCTTCCGGTATTTCTTGCATTTGACTAGTAACTTCATCCTCAAATCCTGGTAAAACACTTGAATTTTGATTTGTCATATTTCCTAGTGAATTATTTGCAAAGTTATTATTTCCTTCTTGATTTAAATTTGCTATTGGATTACTATTTGCATTTACTGGATTATTCATATTGTTATCCATAACAGGATTTGGATTGATATTTTGTCCTTGCATTTGATTATTATTAGCTGGTTGTACTGTCTGATTTGCAGGTGGTACATCTTCAAATAAATCATCCAAAGATTCCACTTTAACGTCTTTATTTTGTTCTGACTTATTTTCATCTCCTGTATAAGGATTATATGGATTATATTTTCTCCATTTTCCTCTGTCACCACAATCAAAGTCGTTATGGTCAATTTGTGTTGTTTCAAAATCTCTAAGCATTGGAGTTTTAAAATACCAGAACTTCTTCGCTTTAATAGGTTTTAATCCTTTTTCAAATATGATACATTCATTGTTGTCCATTCTTCTCAATTCATCAGGTGTCATTAATGCTCTAGCCATAATCTGGTCAGATTCACTAAATCCAGTTCTTACATCTACGTTATTTCTATTAGTAGATTTACTATTATGTGAAATTGTTTTTTCACCTAATTCCTTTGAGAAATATTCAACTGTTGCAAATGAGTTACTTCCCAAAAATACGTGAGTATCACAGTTACCTATGATTGTTTCATAAGATTTTTCATATATTGCTTTTAATTGGTCTAAGTTCTGTAAAATAACGCTGAATGATATTCCTCTACTTCTACTTGTAGATATTTTTTTATCAAAGTCTGGAACTTGTCCAATATTTGCGAACTCATCAAGGATGAAGAATGTTTTTATCGGTAACTTTCCGCCATTCTTATCTGCGAAATCATACATTTGTTGTATCATCTGAGAGAAGAATATTGTTAGTAAGAAATCATATGCACCATGTGTATCTGATGAAACAACATAAAGAGCCGTTTTTCTAGTAACAATTTCATCAAAATCAATTGTATTAGTTGATGTTAAATCTGCTATTTCTTTTGAGTCGAACTTACCAAGTTTTGATTGTAATGTACTTAATATAGAGCTATATGTTTTATCTGAAGCTATTTCAACAGATTTATAGTTCATTCTTGCTGGGTGGTCATATGGCAATTGACTCATTAATTCTGTAAGTAAGTTGCTTCCACCATTATTATTTGCTGCTCTTACAAGTTCTGCACAGCTAGCTAAGTTTTGTTCTTCTGGTGGTCTTGCTGCAATTAAATAATAAATCAACGCTTTTAGTAATAATTCTGCCATGTTATCCCAGTATGGGTCTGATGCAGAACCTTCGGCATTCTGTCCTTTTACTATTGTATTTGCGATAATATCTACATCTATCTCGTTTTTAATATGTTGTAGTGGATTATAACTATCACTACTAGTTGGATTTACTAAATTTAAAAGTTTTATTTCATAACCATTCTTCTTTAAAAATCCTGCTGTTTTATCATATATTTCACCTTTAGGGTCTGTAAATACGTAAGAGCCTAGCATTTGATGTGCATTTGGTATTGTATAGCTTGAAGATTTACCAGAACCAGAGCCACCGACTATTAAAACATTGATGTTTCCTAATTTATTAAGTGGCAAGTAATTATTTTGAGCAAGTATTAAACCTGAATTTTTGCTTAATACTCTGTACTGTTCCCCGTTTTGACTCCAATCACTTGATCCATGCTCTATATCTTGGAACTCCGATTTTTTTCTAGCCTTAAATGCTCCTATTCCAACTGCTACAAGTAATATAATTGTGTACCATAATGTTCCCGTGCCAAAAGCACCAATTGCAGTAGATGAGAAAACTTTTGTTATAGATGAAAATGATACGATATTAGGTATCAAATACTCTACAAAATAGTTTATATCAAACACTCCATTGGTGTAACTCTGACTTACAGTAAAAGAAATAGGCGCAACTAGAAAAATTTCGCCTATAACCCATAGCACTACTGCAAATATTATATATTTTAAATTTTTTCTCATAAATTCACTAAATTTATTGTCCATAATCTACCTTCTCATTGGTTTATTATTAAATAATTCTAAATACTTATTATCAAATTAATTTTGACATATTTTTCATACAATTATTATGATAAACTTGGTCCATCATTGTTCATTCTAGTATTTGTTCTTGAATGATTGCTTCTATATTTTGAAGCTTCTTGTGTTGGTCTTGTTTTTCTTCTATTAGCAAGTTCTTGCATACCGCTTGGTGGTGGATAAACTCCGTCTCTTGCACAATCGCCAACAGTTAATTCTGTTGCTCCTAAACGATTTACTACAGATAATGGGTCTCTATCAGGAAATTGTTCAATATTTTCTCTTAGAAGTTTCTCTCCTTCAAGTGCATCTCCTAATTTTGCTCCTTTTTCTTGTCTAGCCTTTTCTGGTAATGGCATTATCTTACTAGCATAAATGTCTGGTCCTTTTCTAGAAGTAATATTCTCTTCCACTAAATTCTCCTCCTTTTATTTTATTTCAAATGTGAAATAAGATTTATATGGTTGTAATTTACATTTTCCTTTTACTTCATTTGTTTTACTATCTATATATAATCTTGGTTTAACCTCTTCAGTTGTTTCAGGGTCAATTATAGTAAAAGACCTTTGTAAGTTTGGTGTGTAATTAAATTCTTTCATCTCCAAAGGAGTCTCTGAATAAACAGTATCAAATTTAACTGGAATAGGTCTCTTAGAAATTTTTAGTTTATTATCCTTTAGTACTCCCATATTTACTACTACTCTATCTTGACCAAAAGATAATATGACTAAATCTTCACCATCTGGTTCTGGATAATCAACGAAGAATGTTTTTTTCTTCATGTTTCCATTTAATTCTTCAGAGTACACTAATCTTTCAACAGTATATTTTGGATACTGCTTTTGTAGTTCCTTGGCAGTGTGGTTAACTCTATATATAACCGTATTCACACCTTGAGGGTCAGTTATACTAAAATATTTTCCTTGAAATTCTTCATTCATTTTAGCACCCCTTTTCATATTTTTTCCTTAGTTAGACTCTTTTATTATATCATAGATACAATAATATGTCAACTAGTTAGTTTTTCAGCTTCTTTAAGCTGTTTGTACAAATCTTCTTCTTTCTTGTTTAACTTTTTAGGGACAACTATTTTTGTTATTAAACAAAAATTTCCCCTTTGTCCTCTACCAACTTTATATCCTCTTTCCTTAATAACAAATTTCTCACCACTTTCAGTTCCTTTAGGTATAATAAACGATATATCTCCATCTATTGCTGGAACTGTTATTTTGTTTCCCAAAGCTGCTTCCCATGGTGAAATCTTTACTTCATGGTATATATCTGCTCCATTCAAAGCAAAGTCTTTTGTATTAACTATTCTTACTTTAACTAATAAATCGCCTCTCTCACCATTGTTTTTACCTGGTTTACCTTGTCCTATAAATCTAATTTTATCTCCATCTTGGATTCCTGCTGGAATATTTAAGTTAAAGGTTTTGGTTTTCCCATCAACAGCTAAAAGCTTTAATTTTTTAGAAGTTCCATTAAACGCTTGTACTAAATCAACTTCTACTTCAGTTTCTATATTCTCGCCATTTATAGGTTCTTTTACAACCTTTTTATTTTGCTTTCTATTACCTAAAGATGCTCCAAATAATATGTCCATTAGCTTTTCTTTAAAAGTCTTTTTCTCTTCTTGATTTTTTTGCTCAAGTCTTTTCTTTCTTTCAGTATATACAAACCAACTTCTGTCATATTTTTTTCTTGATTTTGCATCAGATAAAACTTTGTAAGCTTCATTTATTTCCTTAAATTTATCCTCTGAACTATTTTCACCAACATGCATATCTGGATGATACTTTTTGGCTTTCTCTCTATATGCTATTTTTATTTCATCTAAAGAAACTTTATTTGAAGCAAGTCCTAAAATACTATAATAATCTTTAAAACTCATTTAACATCCTCCACTTTTTAAGTAGCATAACTTTCCATAATAAATATAATATATATATTTCTAGTGGCAAGCTCATTATATCATATATTTTTTTAAAATTCACTATGTCAGAGAAAAAATATAGTATTTTTAACTATTTTTTAATAAATAATTTCTTGCTTTTATACTTTCTTCAACAATTAAACTTTTTCTCTCTATATTAATTTTAAGAGTTTCGTCAATATTTTTTATAATTGCTTCGTCCAAGCTTTGAAATGCTATATTTCTAAGCTCTTTTGCACTATCATATGTCCTTGTTTCATCTATTTTATCTCCAACAAATAACACTTTTTGCAAAAGAGTCATATTTTCTTTTCCTGTTGTATGATATGCAATTGCTTCACACATTTCATCATCAAAATCATATTTTTTCTTGCACATATCTGCCGCTATTTTTCCATGTAATATTTGAGGAATCTGCTTTTCTGTTTCAGTTATAGCAATTTTATTTTTTCTTACATATTCAAGCATTTCCTCATCAGACATTTCTTTTGCTATATCATGAACGATTCCAATAAGCTTAGCCTTTTTTTCATCTGCTCCGTATTGCTTAGCCAGCTTTTCGCACATATTCATTACTCCAATACTATGTGCAAACCTTTTTTCAGAAACTTTTTCTTTTACTTCTTCTTTTAATAATTCAATATCTTCAACCATTATTCTCACCCCAATAACTTTATTCCAATACAACTTTATTGCAATGCAAGTTTAATCAGTTCATCCAATAATTCTGAATAACTAATGCCTGAAGCTTCCCATAATTTAGGATACATACTAATCTCAGTAAATCCTGGCATTGTGTTTATTTCATTTAAGAAAACTTTATTTGTGTCTTTTTCAACAAAGAAATCTACTCTTGCTAAACCGCTTCCATCAACAGCTTTAAATGCTTTTATTGCACATCTTCTAATCTCTTCAATAATTTTCTCTGGAATTAATGCTGGTATAACAGTTTTCGACTCACTATTATTATATTTTGCATCATAAGTATAAAAATCCTCAGCAGATATTATTTCTCCAACTGTGCTAGCTTTTACTTCATCATTTCCAAGTACTGCACATTCTACTTCTTTTCCAACAATTGTTTCCTCTATAAGAATCTTCTTATCATATTGACTTGCTGTTTGTATAGCTCTTACTAATTCTTCCCCGTTATTTGCTTTTGTAACACCTACCGATGAACCAGAATTTGAAGGCTTAACAAATACAGGAAATCCAAGTTTTTTATTAACCACATCAATTATTTCGTCATTTTGTAAATCCATTTCTTCTAAATCATCATCAACATATGTATTTTCATTCTTTATGTATACAAATTTAGCTTGATTTATTTTTGCATTTTTCAATATATATTTAGTATAAACCTTATCCATACAAACACTAGAAGCTAATACTTTACAACCTACATAAGGAACTTTTAGCATTTCTAGCATACCTTGTATTGTGCCATCTTCACCATACAAACCATGTAAAACAGGAAATACTACGTCCATCTTTTGTAATATTTCTACTACATTTTTTATTTTCTTTCCATTATTAAGCCATTCCCCGTTTTTAGCAATTTCAATTTTATAAATATCGTATTTGCCAGCATTTAAATTTTCTATAACATTTTGTGCAGAAACCATAGAGACATCATGTTCTGTTGACATTCCACCATAAATAACCGCTACTTTAATCATAATCATTTTCTCCTATTTCTAATAATCAAATTAAACCATAATTCTTTAGCTTTTGCTCGTTTAAAATTCTTGAATGCTACTTGCAATATCAAAAAATCTCATTCCATTTGATGCTTTAAGCAAAATAGCATCATTTTGATTTATTATATTTTTTATTCGGTTAATTGCATCTTTATTACTATCATATTCAAATATTTCTTTTGCTTTTGCATTTTTAGCAATATATTTTGCCTCATTTCCAACGGTTATAAGCACATCAATATTTTCATCTATTTCATTTCCTATTTTTTCATGCAATTCTTTTGAAAAATCTCCAAGTTCAAGCATATCACCTAATACAGCTATTTTTCTTTTGCCTTTTATCTCTTTCAAATATGTAATTGCTGCTTTCATAGAATCATAATTTGCATTATATGTATCATTAATAATTGTTGCTCCACACTTGCTCTTCAAAACTTCCATTCTCTTTTTTGTAAGTTCAAAATTAGCTACCCCTTGAATTATTTTTTCTAGTGGTACTTCTAAATATTCACCTACTGCAATTGCGCAAAGGCTGTTTAGTATAAAATGTTCTCCTCCTACTGGCACTACAATAGTCTTTCCATCTAACCCATTCTTATTTTTATTTGATATGCATATTTCATATTCACTTTTATCTTCAAAAGCTTCTATATTTTTTGCCATATAATCACTATCATTAACTATTCCATAAGTAATTATATTATATTTATCATGATTTTCTTTTGCCCATTTATTTAACAAATCATTATCATTGTTAATAACTACTGTATTTCCTTGTAACCCTTCCAATATTTCTAGTTTTGCTTTAAGTATGTTTTCTCTTGAGCCAAGATTTCCAATATGAGCTGTTCCAATGTTAGTAATTACTGCGACAGTAGGTTTTGCAATATTTGTAAGCTTACTGATTTCTCCAAAATGGTTCATACCCATTTCTACAACCATCGCTTCTTCATCTTTTAATCCTAATATCGTCAAAGGCAAGCCTATCTCATTATTGAAATTACCCTTTGTTTTTAATGTATTGTATTTTTGAGAAATTACCCCTGCAATTAAATCTTTTGTACTTGTTTTTCCAACACTGCCTGTAACGGCAACAACTGGAATATTGTATTGCATTCTTTTATATGTTGCTATTTCTTGTAAAGCTTTTAACGTATCTTTTACTTTTACAATTGTTACTGCTGAGCTTGTTTTTTCATCATCTTTATTTTGACTATTTTCGCTTTTTTTAATTTCTCCATTATCTCTATTTTGACTGTTTTCGCTTTCTTTTATTTCTTCTGTTACGTCTCTGCTTACTATACACACCTTTGCGCCATTTTGTATAGCTTCTTTGCAAAAGTTATTTCCATCAAAATTTTCGCCTTTTAATGCTACGAAAACATCTCCTTCTTTTACTTCTCTAGAATCTCTAACGAAATTATTACATTCCGTTTCATCGTTTCCACATAAAATCTCACCATCAATAATTTTAATTATATCTTTAACTTTCATTTTATTATCCTCAAAAAATTTATTTAAATTAATAAATTATTATTAATTTTTTGTTTATTATATGCTAATAATACTAATTTTACAAGTAAAAAATGAAGAAGAGCCTTATTTTTAAATAAAACTCTTCTTTTTTCTCTATTCAGTTAGTGTTCCTTCCGGAGTATTAATAATCATTAATATGTCTTCTTCATCTCCTGTTTCTGCATTTATATATACTATAAAATCATTATCTGCTGTTTTGCCCTTGAACTCATAGCATAACACTTCTGTTCCCCACTCTGTTGGAATTACTGCTAAGCCAGATGAATTAATTTCTAAATTTTTATTAACTTTTTCCTTAGCCTCTTCTAAGGTTATCTTTGCTTCTGCAATTTCTCTTGTATCTCTATGACAATTTAAATAGCCTGTTGACTCAATTCCGAGTATTTCGCCATTATCTAATGCAACTTTAACCTTTACTAAATCAGGATACATAGTAATTCCATTTTGTTCATACGCATAATTAACTATAAGAATTCCACTATTATTTAAGTAATAAGTAGGTTTCATGTTTTTGAACTCTTTACTTTCAAGGAATTCCTCGCCCTTTTTCACAGCATCCTCTGGTGACATTGATTCATTTGCAATATCTCTATTTGAATTCATAAATACAACATGTCCACCTTTTTTTGATATTGCAATCCAAAATATTTCATCATTTTGTGCATTTATATTAAAACTATAACATTCAATATTTCCATTTTGAGTTTGTCCATTAGATGTAATTTCTATAACTTTATCTTGCCCAATAAAGTTTTTGGCTACTTCCATAGCTTTTGTCTCGTCTATTTCATCTCCTGTAAGACCTACTCTTTCTGGATTTGTCATATGGTTAGAAAAAGCTCCATCATATATTAAACCTGCATATTCATGTAAATCTTCTACCATACTTCCAAAACTGCTCTGTGATAAGTTACTTGCTTCTTGTGTTAAAGCTTCTCCTCCTGCTTTTTCAAGTTCTCCCCATTTTATATTTCCGGAATGCAAATCAATCTCTAACTGATTCAAAGTATCTTTTAATGAGCTAGCATATCCATGTAATGTAGTTAAATTATCTAAATCTTCTTGAGATAAGTCATTGCCACTAATTGCTTTATTTGCTAAACTATAACTATAATCTGAAAGCTGGTTTAAAAACTTTTGTGTTGTTTCTAGTTCTTGCGTTCCTATTGGCAATCTTGCCAAATAACTTTCAGCTAATGTAGAATCTCTCCAAATATTAGTTAAAGTTTCTGCGCTATGCTTACTACTGTTTGTAATTGTAGACTTTGCTAAAAGAACTTCTGTCTGATTTATATATTCTACTAATTGATAAAAAGCATTATTATATCCATTTTCAGCTAACCCTCTATATTCCAATTGCTTTTTAAAAATAACTATTCCTAATACCACAATTATTGCAACTAAAGTTACTACTAAGGTAAGCATTTTTCTATCTTCTAACCTATCTTTAAAATCATAAACCTTATCCTTAATTTTACTCATTGAACTCAATTTCCTTCCTTTTTACAATTTTTATTATATTTTTAACCAAATTTTATAAAATATTCAATTGATTTATTTCATATAATGTGGTATAAAGATTTTATAGAGTACAAATAAATAATTTTTTTATAGATTTTTTATTATAGTGAAAGGAGACTTCGGATAAGTATTACTTATTCGAAAATGATATATGAAGGTTTTAATTTTTTACGCATCTTATGGTGGTGGTCATCTTTCTGCTGCAAAATCAATCAAACAATACATAGATGATAATTATAAGAATGTTAAAACAAAGATGGTAGATTGTGTAGAATATATAAATAAAGGATTGAATACACTTACCACATTTGCATATAAGGAAATGGCAAAAAAAGCACCTTGGGCTTGGGGCGAAATTTACGACCATTCACAAAAAGGTGCAATGTCACATATAAGTAGTGGTGCAAATAAGTTTATGTCTTTAAAATTAAATAAATTATTTGAAGAATTTAAACCAGATTTAGTAATTTCTACCCATCCTTTTGCTAGTCAAATGACAGCATACTTAAAGCAAAAAGGAAAAACAAATTGTAAATTAGCAAGTGTTATGACAGATTTTGCTTCACATGACCAATGGCTAGTTGGAAGCGACTATATAGATTATATATTTGTTTCACATGAAGGAATGAAAAAAGATATAACTGCCAAAGGCATACCAGCATCAAAAATACATGCAACAGGAATTCCTCTATCTAACAGGTTTCTAGAGCATTTTAATAGAAAAGAAATAAAATCATCTTTTGATTTAACATATAATAAGAAAACCATACTATTCTTTGGCGGTGGAGAATTTGGTTTAGGTAAAGAAAAAACTTTAAAAATTTTAAAGGCTTTTATAGATAATATTCATGATGAATATCAAATTATTGCTATTTCAGGGAAAAATGAAAAAATGCAAGCAAAATTTGAAGAATTGGTTGGAGAAAATCCTAATGTACAAGTTTATGGTTATACAAATGAAGTTCCAGAATTAATGAGTATATCTGATTTAGTTGTAACTAAACCTGGTGGATTGACTATCACAGAAGCCTTAGCTTCTGGACTTCCTATTGTTGTTATAAACCCTATACCTGGTCAAGAAGTAGAAAACGCTGAATTTTTAGAGAAAAAAGGCGTTGCTGTTTGGATTAGAAAAACAGAAAATCCTGATGAAGCCGTAAAAGAACTTTTAGAAAATCCTGAGCAAATCAAACATATGAAAATACGCTCAAAATTAATGGCTAAAAAGAATTCTACAAGAGATATTTGTAAAATCTTAATGGAAAATTAAGCAAGAAATTAACATACATTTTACACAAGAGTTAGCATGTATATTAATAGACTATCATTAAAAATTTATAAAAACTTCATATCAAAAAACCAGCATTAAAGCTGGTTTTTTATTTATAATTATAATTCAATTCTTCCTTCTAGTGCTCTACCCAAAGTAAATTCATCTGTATATTCGATATCTCCTCCAACAGGGATTCCATGAGCTATTCTTGTAACTTTAATTCCCATTGGCTTTATTAATTTTGCTATATACATTGAAGTTGCTTCTCCCTCGACTCTTGGATTAGTTGCTAAAATAACTTCTTTAACAGTTCCATCCATTAGCCTTGCAAGCAATTCTTTTATTTTTATATCATCTGGTCCAATGCCATCCATTGGAGATATTGAGCCATGAAGTACATGATATAATCCTTTAAATTCATGTGTTTTCTCCATTGCCACAACATCTTTTACATCTTCAACAACACAAATCTTCGTTTTATCGCGAGATGGGTTTGAACAAATAGGACATGGGTCAGTATCTGATATGTTAAAACACTTTGAGCAAAACTTCAAATTCTTTTTAGCATCTTGTATACTTTGTATAAATTTATTTGTTTCTTCTTCACTAGAATTTAAAATATAAAAAGCAAGTCTTACCGCTGATTTTTCTCCTATACTAGGTAGTTTTTGAAATGCCTCAATAAGTTTTTCTATTGATGGTGAATAATATGACATTTTATTTTAGTCCTGGTATATTATATTTTCCAAGCTCTTTAGCTTGTGCATCATCAACTTTTTTAAGTACATCATTAACACATGTTAGAATTAAATCTTGTAGCATTTCAACATCATCTGGGTCTACAACATCTTTTTGTATTTTTATTTCTACCAATTCTTTACTACCATTTACCTTAGCATAAACAGCTCCTCCGCCTGTTGTACTTTCAAAAGTTTGACTTGCTAAATTTTCTTGTGATTTCTCCATTTCTTCTTGCATTTTCTTTGCTTGCTTCATGATTTGGTTCATATTTATTCCACCAAATCCTCCACCTGGAAATCCTCCTCTTGCCATAAATAATTCTCCTTTATATTATAATTTAGGTTTTAAGGCTTACCTATAACCAATAATCTTAATTCAGAAAACTGAATTTGAAATATTCAATCAATTTCCTTTATAATTTTTTCTATAATTATCTAATCTATATAATTAATGTCTATTCCTAAATCTAGTTTTTCTGACGAATCTTCTTCCTTCTTTTCATCAGTTTTATCTACAATTTTTATTCTCATGTCTTTTCCACATTCTAATGAAACTAATTTTTTTAACTCATTCATGTTTTCTGGTCTTTCTATTACAGCTCTGCCAAAACTGTTTAACCCATTTAAAAACTGAATTCCAACAGTCATATCGTCTAATAAAACTGCTTTAGTATTATTTAAATTAGAAAAAAGCATTGCTTTTCTTTCCTCTTTTAGCCTATTTATAACATTAGGCCAAAACTCAGCACTATTTACATCACTTGTTCCAGTTTTAGCAGATTCTCCTGATGCTGGTTTTTTAGGTGCACTATCCACATTTTGTGTACTTTTTGTGGATTGCGCTTTAGTCATATTGCTTGCCGTTTCCGGTCTCCTAGCACCTGCCGAAACTGTAAAATTGCCTGTTGCAATCGTGTTTTCTAGCGCATTAACTCTTTCTTCTAATGACATATTTTCTTTATTGCAAAGTTTCATTATTCCAACTTGGAAAATAATATTTTTTTGTGAAGACCATTTCAATTCATTTTCTAAATTAGATAGCGAATAAATCATTTGCAAAAGCCTATCTTCGCTAACATCTTTAGAAATATCCTTCATAACATTTTTATCTTCTTCTGAATATATATTAGAAACATTTTGTGTTGTTTTTAATATCATCATATCTCTAATATATTTGACTATTTCCCATAAGAAATTAGATAAATCTTTACCTTCAAGGATTATATTATTTGCTATTTCTAAGCTTTTTGAAACATCATATTCTAAAATTGCCTTTACAATTCCTGAAATGTATTCAAGTTTAGGTATTCCAACTAAATCTTTTACTTTTTGCTCTGTTATATTATTATCTTCACCTTGTGCACATCTTTCCAAAATAGATAACGCATCTCTCATTGCCCCTTCAGAAAGCTCAGAAATTAAATTAAGAGCATCAACTGAATATTCAATTTCACATTCTTTACATACCTTTTCAAGGTTAGAAGTGATATCCTTTTCAGAAATTTTTTTGAAATCAAATCTTTGACATCTTGAAAGAATTGTTGCTGGTAATTTTTGTGGTTCAGTAGTTGCCAAAATAAACTTAACATGTTTTGGTGGCTCCTCTAAAGTCTTTAACAAAGCATTAAAAGCTCCTGTTGAAAGCATATGAACCTCATCAATTATATATACCCTATATTTTGCCACTGTTGGCAAAAAGTTTACTTCATCACGTATAGCTCTTATATCATCAACACTGTTATTAGAAGCTGCATCCATTTCAACAATATCTGTAAGTGACCCATCTAAAGCTGCTTTACATATACTACATTCATTACATGGTTCTCCATCTTTTGGATTCAAACAGTTTACAGCTCTTGCAAGAACTTTTGCAGAAGAAGTTTTTCCACATCCTCTACAACCAGTAAAAAGATAAGCATGCCCTACTCTGTCAGCTATAACTTGATTTTTTAAAGTAGTAGTTATATGCTCTTGACCAACAATCTCACCAAAAGTCATTGGCCTAAACCTTCTATATAAAGCTGTATATTCCATATAAAGCCTCCAATTTTTTAAATAAAGGTATAAAAACCTTTCTTCATAGAGGATACCCCCACATAAAAGAATCTACTTATTGCTGCTACCTTCCGGTCCTGACAAGATTCATAGCCTTTTATTGAGAATATCCTCTATAAAGAAACATTCTCATACCCGAATGTAATTATATACTATTTGTATAATAATATCAAGAGTTTTCACGTTTAAAAATTATATTAGAACAATCCTTCTCATCTAACTGAGCTGTTCCATTTGATATAATATCTCCGCAAGGCAACTCTAAACTAATATTTCCTCTATATGTAGTAATATTAGTATCAATAACTAAATCAAAAGATATATTATATTTCAAATCTTCCATTGTTACACTTGTATTAGAAATAATAGTTCCATCTTGTGCTATTTCAAGGTTTTCGTTAGAAACCAAATCTCCAACATCTGTATTAGCTGCTCTAAATAATATTTTTCCACCTTGACTAGAAATTTCTAAAGTTTTAGAATTACTTTCATCTGCGCCATTATATGTAAGAGTTCTATTTATTAAGAAATTATCATCATATGAAAATAATCTTTCCTCAGTACTATTAGGCATATATATTCTAGTATTTCCTATTTTAGGTGTAGAAAAAGAAAAGTTTTCTAATCTTACACTTTCTATATATGCATTTCTATCATAATCTTCATTTTTAGAAATTTGCAAATAAATATCATTATACTGCATAATATCCAAATTCCATTTATAATTTTCTGGATTTTCTGCTTTGTCTATACCTTCTGCACTACTTACAACAATAATTTCAGTTAAATTAAAAGGCATATTTTTTTCGCCTTCCTGAGTATATATAAGCATTTGAATTATCACTATACCAAATGCAACCACTAAAACAAACAATACAATTGCAAGTTTTATTATTTCAGTTTTATTTTTCTTCATTAAATCCTCCATTGGCGAAGAGAGTGGGATTCGAACCCACGAGCCATCAAAAATGACCACCTGCTTTCGAGGCAGTTCCGTTATGACCACTTCGGTATCTCTTCATAATATTAATTATATGTAATAACTACTATTTTTTAGATTTACTCTCGCGCAATTCCTTGAAAAAGTCTTTTAAAATTTTCTCGCATTCGTCTTTGCAAATTCCATATTCGTAGCTTACAACATGATTAAATTTATAGTCTTCAAGGAGATTTAAAACTGAACCGCAACTTCCTGTTTTTTCGTCCATGGTACCAATATATACTTTTCTCATTCTTGACTGAATTAGCGCTCCAGCACACATACTACATGGCTCAAGTGTAACATACATATCACAATCATACAATCTCCATGTATTTAATTTTTTGCATGCTCTTTGAATTGCCAAAATTTCTGCGTGCTTAGTACTATCTTGTCTTTTTTCCTTTTCATTATGTGCTTTTGCAATAATTACTCCATCTTTTACAATTATAGCACCTACTGGAATTTCTAATTCATTATAAGCTTTTTTAGCTTCTTTCAAAGCCATTTTCATATAATCTTCTTTATTCATTTTAACTCCCATTTAAGACATATTATATAATAGCATATAATTATTTTTGTTGCAAGTTAAAAAATTCCAAAGACTATATAATAGAAAAAAGCATATTAAAAAATATGCTTTATACGGTCAATTTTTTATCAGAATAATCTTCTGCTATATATTCTAATTGTTGGAAATCAGCCACACTAAAAATTAACTTATTTAATAAATCATCAATTTTCTCTTCTTTGTTTGTAACATTCTCAATAGTTACAGCTTTCTCGTTAGAATTCATTGTTGCATTAATTTCAATACCGAAATTTTCAGTTTTTGTTTTATAAATTCTAACCTCCTTTTTCTCATTCTCTTTTGCAACGCTTATTGTTGCGAATAATTCTTTACTCATGATACATTCACCCTTTCTTAAATATTTTTTGTCATACAAAGCAAAAAGCTTCTAACAAGATATAACAAGACTATCATTCACATTTTGTGCTACTGTAATTATAAAAAATTTGAGAGTTGGCTTTTCTTCCATATAAAAACAAAAATAATTACTTACAATTTCATTTGATGTATTTAAATACATTAAATTTATTAACTTGCTTAAGGACCACTGTATATTATCAGGTCGTGTATTATACTTCTTTGCTATAGGTACATAAATATTTTGATAAAAATTCTTTATAGACGACCTATCAACTATTACTAAATATATAGCTTCTATTAAATATTGATATGACAATGAACCTCTTCTGAATCTAAAATGATTCAATTCTCTCATTATTGCATCCACAATTATTTTATTCATATAAATGTTTTTTTAGGGTTAATTGTTGAATTCCAAAAGATTCCAATTAATTCCTAATTTCTCTCGAATTTCTGTATTTACAATGCATGCATGATATTCTTATTACGAAAACTTGCTGTTTCAATTACTATTATGCCCTGAATTTGTTTGGGGTATATGGTAATAAAAAGGGAGAGAGTTGAGAGTATTGGTTTACAAATGTTGTGAGAAAGGATGATTCTTTTGAACAAGCTGTTTAAACGGTTTCTGGCCGTTATCATGACCATTGCTATCGCTGCAAGTTTTTCTACCACGGCTTTCGCCGAGGAACCGACCAGCGCTGTTCCTGCTGACCAGAATACGGTCAATCAGGAAGTCAGCACCCAGAGCCTGGGAGATGTTCTTATCGCCGGTACCGGAACCATTACTGGCGGTAGTGGAATTATAAGTGTTACATTGCCATCCGGCAACTGGTGGGCTGATCTCAGAGCAGGTATTGGATACAGTTCTGAAATTGGCGTTGTTAGTTGCACAGTTCGTACTCCTGACGGAGACAGCTATTCTCTAGGTTCCATGGCAGGAACAGGCAGTTATACCGGTAGTGTTGAACTCGTATATGCCCCTGCTGGTACTTATCAGTTCTACTTCTACACCGCAATCTCGACTCCAATAGAAGTCATCGCACTGATTTATGACTAATACTCTTAACTCTCTCCCTCACAGGCTATATCCAGCAACGGTATAGCTTGTGTTATTTAATTTGTACGCTTTCTACCGAGCCTATTTCCATATCAACAGTAACCATTCGACTTTCTTTGTTATTATAAATAAATTCAGGCAGTAAATTTTCCCTATTCAATACAATATTTCTTTCATTTGTCTCTATAACAATATTTGTTTCTGAAATATTAAGATTTATATTATCAAAATCTAAGCAAGCTACTAAGTTCACCCCTATATTGCCCTTTTTTATTATTGAAGGGAGGTTACTATAGAATTGTTCTCCATGTGCATAGTTATTCATCAAATTATATTCTTCAAAACTTAGTTCCATACTATTATTATCATTGTCAATAGCACATACATATTCATCATTATAATTCACATAAATAGAGTTTATGTTTGAACCATTGTCTACATATATAGTATTTTCCGTTCTAGACACTCCATCTTTATACCAACATTCTTCCTTTTCCGCCAATCCATTCTCATCATATGTAGTAATAGTATAATGATAATTATTAAGATTCTGATATGCGCTTACTCCATTAACAATTACAAGTAATGAAGCAAATTTGTATATGACATTAATAAGATAGATAATCACTAAAGCTAAGATAATAGTTTTAACTAAATTCATTATTTTGTCCTTTTTATCCTGCTTTTTTATGTCAAGTGCAACTGCTTTATCCTTAGGAACCTCATTATTAAGTAACTCATCAATTCCTACTGAAAAAACTCTACTTATTTTCTTAACATTGTCTACATCTGGCATACTCAAATCGTTTTCCCATTTTGAAATTGCTTGTCTTGATAAATTCAAATTATCTGCTAACTCATCCTGAGACCATCCTTTTTGTTTTCTCAAATTAACTAAGTTGTTTCCAAAACTCATCTTTTCTTCCTCTCCTATAAATCACCCCCTGCTTTGTACAACAATGAAATTATAGTTAATAGAACTACTACAATTCTATACACGCAAGCTTGCAATTTTGCCACAGAAGGATTTTTATATGTTTTTTCATTTATTTTTGTGTTTTAGTTGCGTTTTTTATTTCATTTAACTATTTCGTATTTTCCGCACTATTACAAGCACAGTCAAAATATTATCACAATAATTTTTGATATATTAACGTTCCATCGTAACAACTGGAATATTTTTGCAATTACATTTTTTAACATTTAAATTTTATCTTACATAATTATATTATTGTTAACTTCTTTTTGATTATTTTTTACTTTTTCTTATTTCTATTATTTGCCAAAACCTTTTATTTTTTCTAATTTACAACCTGCCAAGGACTTTAATTTTAAAAAATAATTTTTATACAACTTTGTAATTTTTTCCATTTATGTGGCACATCAAAAAAATTTTATTCTTTCGTCGACATAATGTTTGTGATGATTTACATAAACATATAAAATCGACATTTTTTTATTATTTTTAATAAAATACTCTTAAACGTTCAATTTATGTAACCCTTTTTATATATATTTCCACTTCATTCATATGTAATTCATTTTTCTTTCTACTTTACATAAAAGTAAGTATTTTATATTTTTCATTTTCTTTTATTTTAGTTTGGATAAAGTATTTTATATTGTATATTCTCTTCTATATTATTTGCCAAAAAAAAAGAGTACTATTGTACTCTTGGTGTTCCCGGGCAGATTCGAACTGCCGATCTCTCGCTTAGGAGGCGATTGCTCTATCCAGCTGAGCTACGGAAACATATATACACGATTATACCACATTTTGTGAATTAATTCTACCGCTTTTCCAATAATATTAATCTTTTGAAGTAAAATAGGGCTTTTTCAAAACCTATTTTACTTCTTTCCAACCATTTATATTTGCTCTTTTTATTGCTCCAATTAAATTAGCACGAGAATGTTTATATTGTAATTCAAAGTTTTTTAATAACTCAGTTGCATACTCTCTTTTTGATACTCCATCCATAGGGCAAACTTTAGGCATTATCTGTATATCATTTTTCTTCACAAAGCTTCTTGTCATTTTTTCTGGAGTATATATTAGTGGTCTTATTAATGTCATATTTGACCTATCCATATAGCTCATTGGTGCGAATGTTGATAAGTTTCCTGCATATATCATATTTAATAAGAATGTTTCTAATACATCATCTTCATTATGCCCTAGTGCTATTTTATTACAACCATGCTCTTTTGCCACTGAATTTAATATCCCTCTACGAAGATTAGCACATAATGAGCAAGGATTTTTTTCTTTTCTTACATCAAAAACAATTGCTTTAATATCACTTGGAGCAATAACTAATTCTACTCCTACATTTTTTGCAATGTTTTCAAGTATTTCTGTATTAAACCCATTAAATCCAGGATTTACAGTTATAGCTATCAAATCAAACTTTTTAGGATAAAATATCTGCAAGTTCTTTAATGCATAAAGTAAAGTAACAGAATCTTTACCACCTGAAAGCGCAACAGCTATTTTGTCTCCCTCTTCTATCATATTATAATCTTCAACGGCTTTTCTTAATTTACTAAGTATTTTTTGCATTTTTTCATTCCTTTTAATTATGTATTTTATTTTATAAATTCACTTTTCAATTATACAACATTTAACATAATATTGCAAACTGGTATACCTAAATTATCTAAACATAGAACAAAAGTGAACTTCGTTCACTCTAGCACTAATTTTTATTAGTGCTTTTT
>CAKNJR010000021.1 GCA_930986425.1 uncultured Clostridium sp.
CAAGTATACGTTCTAACAAAAGAAGAAGGTGGACGTCATACACCATTCTTCAATGGATATAGACCACAATTCTATTTCAGAACAACAGACGTTACAGGATTAATTGATTTACCAGCAGGAACAGAAATGGTAATGCCTGGAGATAACGTAGATATGACAATCGAATTAATCACACCAATCGCTATCGAACAAGGATTAAGATTCGCTATTCGTGAAGGTGGAAAAACAGTTGGTTCTGGTGTTGTATCAGAAGTGATTGAATAATAATATAAAAAAATAGGGTGGGTAAATATTACTCACCTTATTTTTAAGATTATGAAAAATAACTTTGTATATTATTAGGTACTTTATTAGACTATTAATATTATTAAATTATCAATTGTCTAAAGTATTTATTATATTATCAAATATTTTTTCCCTGTTAACTGAAGTATCTATATATTTAATTCCAAATTCAAGGCACTCTTTTTTGAATAATATATTTTGTTGATGCCATTTTTTACAGTTAAAAAGTAAATCTTCATCTGAAATTTTATATGACCAATCATTACAAGTGTCATATTTCCTACATTGTTCCATAATTTTTTTAGCATTTAAAGTACCATGACCAAGACATATGCAGATATTATTATCAGATAATTCTTTTAGCATTTTTGGTTCTAACTGGGCTGATTCTAAAATCACTCCAAATCCGTCTTTATCATATCTAACAGCTGAATTAAAAATTTCTATTAAAATAGATTGAAACATTTCACTATGAGCTAAATTTTTTCTTTCATTTACATGTGTAGTGTAATATTCGTATTTGCCAAGGCCACGAATTATACCCCATAAAATGGAATCAGCATGAATGATATTATATTCTGTATGAATCCTTTTTATTTTATTACTTAATGTAGTTTTTCCTGATCTACTTGGCCCAATTATTATTATATTTTTTTTCAATTTTTTATGTATTATCCTTTCTGTAATGCAATAGTTATCATTTATATGTTTCTTTTTAATATCCATGAAATTGAATAAAAAACATTACAATATTTGTATATTCTACCATATTTACATAAAAAGTGTCAACTAATTATGATTATTTAGATGCACAAAATATTAACTAAATAATTCACTAATATTACAAAATTATTACAAAGGTCTTGACTTTAAGAAATTTAAGTAATAAGATATTTATGAATGGAAATAAATAATTTTATTATTTAAGAGCATATAAACAATTTAAATAAAAGCTTTTTTTTATAAATTAGGAGGAACTAAATGAAAAAATTGCTAAATGTATTAACAATTTTTATAATGTTAGCTTTAATCTTTGCAAGTGTCAGCTTTGCAAATACAGGAACGTTAAAAGATACGGACTTTTTGAATGTTAGAGAAAGTCCATCAACATCATCAAATATTGTAACAGTTTTACCTGCAAATGCTTCATTTGATATTATTGCAGAAGAAGGAGATTGGTATCAAATACAATATCAAGACTATACAGGTTATGTAAGTAAACAATATGTTGAGGTAAGTGAAACTGTTGCGAATACAGATATTCCAGCAAGAGCAAATTCAAATGGAATTGTAAATCAAAATTCTAGCATATATGTTTTACCTTTATTAAATTCAACAGTGGTAGGTACAGTGAATAGTGGTACAGAAGTTTTAGTTGTTTCTATAACAGGAAAATGGGCATATATTCAAACAGATACAGCTTCAGGATGGATTTTTACAGACAATGTAAATGGAACAGAAGATAGCAATTTAGGTGATGGAGATAATACCTCAAATAACAGTGATTCTGGAGATAACAATCAAGCAGATAATAATGAAGGCAATAATCAAGGTGATACAAATGGAGATTCTAATAATGGTAGTACATCAAGTGATTATCCTAAAACAATGTATGTAAATGTTGATGCAGTATATATTAGGGCACAACCAACAACTGAATCAAATGCAGTTGCTAGTGTAGGACTTAATACACCAGTTACAGTAAGAGGAGAAGAAGGAGACTGGTACAGCGTTTCAGTTACTGATGGGGATGGATATATGATGAAGCAGTATTTATCTGAAACAAGACAGTAAAGATATAGAAGGTAAGACTTAAGAGAATATAATAAAATTAAAAACATAAATATATAAAATAAAGAATAGCGGGGGCTAGAAAGGCTTTTTATGAAAAGGTATATATGTGTCCTTGCTATTATTATAATATTAATAATAATAGGGCTACACAATTTAGGTGTAGTCTTTTTTGACTATAATAAAGTATATGCTTTAGATGGAAATGAAGGTATATATGAAGCTATGGTTTTGAGTAAAAAATCTGAAACTGACTATAAAATAACCTATATTATAAAATTGCAAAACAATTTAAATGAAGAGAGCGCAAATAAAGAAACAGCAAATAAAAATAGTGTAAATGAAGAAAGCACAAATAAAAAAGATAAAAATGAAAGTAATGAGATTTTTTCCGAGAAAAAGTTCCTGTTAGACATAAAAAAGAAAGATTTTGAAGATGAATTAGATTATGGAACTATAATAGAGTTTAATGGAGTTTATAATAAACCTAATTCTAAAAGAAATTATGAAGGATATGATTATTCATTATATTTAAAAACACAAAGCATATATGGAAATTTTAAAGGAACTAATGTGAATGTTAAAATTAAAAATAAAGGCAATTTTATTAATAGATGTATAATTTCATTTAAAACATATATTAAAAGCGTTTTAGAGGCAAATTTAGAAGAAAATGAGGCTAACTTATGTATAGGATTACTAATAGGTGATAGAACAAATTTAGATGAAGAAATTGAAGAGGATTTTAAAACTTCCAATTTAACACATATGCTAGCTGTGTCTGGTTCGCATTTTGTTTATATTATTTTAGCAATGACATATATTACTAAGCTATTTAAAAGAAAAAGATTGGGGCAAATAATAATGCTTATTGCTATAATATTATTTATGAATTTAACAGGGAATACAGGCTCAGTAGTTAGGTCAGGAATAATGGCTATTTTAGGAGTGGTAGCAAGTTTATTATATAGAAAAAGTGATATGTGGACTAATATGAGCATAGCGATTTTAATTCAAGTAATAATTAATCCATACATTATTTTTGATATAGGTGTGCAATTGTCATATGGTGGAGTAATTGGTATAGTGCTATTTAATGATATAATAAATGACAGACTGGTGAAAATATGTGGATTGTTTCGAGTGCAAAAAGAAGGTATTAGAAATAAAGTAATAAAATATGTTTATGAATCTATAAGTGTTACATTATCTGCGAATATTGTAATAATCCCTATAATGATGCTTAATTTTAATACAATCTCATTGTCTTTTGTAATATCTAATCTATTAGCAGGAAGCATAATGGGAGTATTAGTGATTTATGCTTTCATTCTTGTTTTTTTATCCATTATATTTAAAACTCTAATATCTCCATTATTTATTATATTAAATTTAATGCTAAAATTATTAATTTTTATAGCTCATATTTGTAGTTTACTACCCTTTTCAAAAATCTATGTTGTTACACCTAATATTGTTCTAATTATAGCTTTTTACGTCATCATATATTTATTTTATAAACAAGTGAATAATAAGGAAGGGAAAATAAGACAAAAAAATATATTAGTTATTTCATTAATTGTTGTTATTCTAATTAATTTTATATTCCCAGTTATAACTTCGAAAAGAAAGCATTTAGAAATTAATTTCATAGATGTAGGTCAAGGGGATAGTACTTTAATAAGGGTAAATAATAAGAATATTCTAATTGATGGAGGAGGAAGTTCTTATGGAGAAAAATTTGATGTAGGGGAAAGGATTTTATTTCCATATTTATTAGATAGAGGGATAAATAAACTTGACTATGTTATTGTATCTCATTTTGATTCAGACCATTGCCAGGGGCTTAATTTTGTGATGGAAAATATGAAAGTAGAAAATGCAATTATATCAAGCCTAGGACAGGAATCATCTGAATACAATACTTTTATATCTCTGGCTCAAAAACAAAATACGAATTTGATATTTGTAAAAAAGGGAGACAGAATAAAAATAGGTAATTCACTTATACAGATTCTATATCCAGGAAATGAGCTGATTACAGATAATGCTAAAAATAATAATGCAATTGTTTTTAAATTTATATGGAAAAATATATCAATACTTTTTACAGGAGACATTGAGGAAAAAGCTGAAAATATGATATTAAATTTATATGAAGACAATTTAGAAGAATTAGAGGCTACTATATTAAAAGTTGCTCATCATGGCTCAAAAACATCAACAACAAAGGCTTTTTTAGAAGCGGTAAACCCTAAAATAGCATTAATTGGAGTTGGAAAAGATAATAACTTTGGACATCCTAATGGTGATGTGCTCGAAAGGCTAAAAAGTATAGGTTGTAAAATATATAGGACAGATGAATGTGGTGAAATAACTATAACTTGTAAGAACGGTTTAAAAATACATGAAATGCTAAGTATGAAATAATTAGAACTCTTACAATAAAATGATAGTTTAAAAATACATGAAACATTAGTTAATATTTTTTAGTCAAATTAGAATAAAATCAATAAAAATGGAAAAAATATACTCAAATATTTCTATAAATTATAAAAAATTAGACAAGGATGTCTTTAAAACAAATTGGAGATGAGTATATGAAAAAATCCACAATAATTATATTAATATGTGTAGCCATGTTACTAGGAATGCTATTTGGAATTTTAGCAAGCATAATAGATAGAAATAATATGCAGCAAGCACAAGTAAATGAAATTATAAAGGCTAATGAGTTAATGAACTCAAATGCAGTGAATACTACTTTTTCAGATGTTATAGAAACTAACTCGCAAGATATAAAGTTATCACCTGATGCATATATAATTTTTGAAAAACACTATATCAATTGTGGGCATACTATTATAGAAAAAGAAAAAGTTGAACAGGCAGAAGTTAATAAAGATGAAGAATATTTTAAAAATGCATATAGTGATTGGACGATAAAAGAATTTAGCGCAGATGAAGTAAGGCTATACAAGGAATTCCAAGGAAATTGTGATGAGCATTACTTAATTACAGTAAAAGATGATTATATAGCAGTTTATTCTGTTGATGATGAAGGAAATAAGACATTAAAGGAAGAAACTGATATACCTGTACAATATTTGCCAGAGGAAGATGTAGAGTTGTTAAAAAAGGGAATAACCGCGTATGGACAAAATGAATTGGCTAGAAAGTTAGAAGATTATGAATAAATGGTAAGTATAAAAAGAATCGGAGATTATTGATAATTTTTAAGCTAATTAATAATTATTAGCAAAAGTTTTCAATAATCTCCAGTTTTAATTATATTATTTTGATTTCTTTTTCTCTGGAACTGTTTGTGATTGCTTTTTCAATTCTTCTTTATTAGGTAAATATCCATTTCCATAGAAATATATAAAGTACATAATAAGTGAGAAAATTGCAAATATTACAGCTAAAGCATAGATATATATATCAAATCTATAGAAACCATATATTTTAATAATGCAAGAACTTACTACTGCAATATAAATTAGAACGGTTGTAAGTTTTCCATACCATTTACTTGAAACTACTAGACTTTTTCCATAAAGGAATGAAGCACCAGCAATCATAACTGTTTCTTTTACTACAAGTATAACTACTATCCACCAAGGTATAACATTTTTAATTGCTAAAGTTAGTAAAATAGAAAGTTGAGTTAATTTATCTGCTAATGGGTCCATTAATTTTCCAAAATCAGATATTGCATTATATTTTCTAGCAATTTTTCCATCTAATACATCTGTAAGTGATGAAAGTGTAAAGAGTATTAATGCTAGAAGATAATTGTCATATACAAGTGCTAGTACGATTGATGGTATAAATATAAATCTAATAACTGTTAAAATATTTGGTATGTGTTTTATCATTTTTTCCTCCTAATCCTTAACTTCAAAAGTAAGTTTTTCATCTTTTAAATCAATATAAACTTTTTGTCCATTTTGTAGTTCATTTTTTAATAACATATCTGAAAGCTCGTCTTCAACATATCTTTGAACTGCTCTTCTTAAAGGTCTAGCACCATATTTAATATCTGTGCCTTTTTGTAATAAGTATTTTTTAGCCTTATCAGATACATACATTTTGATATTTCTATCATTTAAAACATTTTGAGTATCTTTAAGCATTAAGTCAACAATTTGAGTTAATTCATCATTGTTTAATGAATCAAATACTACAATTTCATCAACTCTGTTTAAGAATTCAGGTCTAAAAGTTTCTTTTAAACTATCTAGTACTTTATTTTTAGCATATGTACTTGTTCCAAAACCTATTGAATTCATGTTTTGATTAGAACCTGCATTTGATGTCATTATAATAATTGTATTTTCAAAACTTACTGTATTTCCTTGAGCATCTGTTAGTCTTCCGTCATCTAATACTTGTAGTAAAATATTAAATACATCGCTATGAGCTTTTTCAATTTCATCTAATAAAACTATTGAATATGGATGTCTTTTTACTTTTTCTGTTAATTGTCCAGCATCATCATAACCTACATATCCTGGAGGAGCTCCTATAAGTTTTGCTGTTGAGTTACTTTCCATATACTCAGACATATCTATTCTTATAATATCTTCTTCACTTCCAAAAACCTCACAAGCTAAAGCTTTAGCTAATTCAGTTTTACCAACACCTGTTGGGCCAACAAATATGAATGATGGTGGTCTTTTTGTACTTTTTAGGCCTGCTCTATTTCTTCTAATAGCACGTGCTACTGCAGCAACAGCTTCATTTTGTCCGATAACTCGCTTGTGAAGATTGTCTTCTAAAGATAGTAATTTCTTAGTTTCTTCTTCAGTAATTTTTTGAACAGGAATTTTTGTCCAACTTTCAATTACTCTTGCAATATCTTGACTGGTTAAAACAACTGGCTTCATGCGCTTTTCAATCGCTTCAATTTGCTCTGTTAATGAACATTCTTGAGTTTTTAATTCAGCTGCTTTTTTATAATCTTCAGTAGAATCAGCTTCTGCAGCGGCTTCTTTTTGAGATTGAATATCAGAGAGTTTATTTTTTAGAACTTCTAAATCATATAAGTCTTTATTATTTAAATTGATTCTAGAGCATGCTTCATCTAATACGTCTATTGCTTTGTCCGGTAAAAATCTATCATGTATGTATTTTTCTGACATAATAACTGTTTGACGAATAATATCATCTGGTATTTGAACTTTGTGATAATCTTCGTAATAGCCTTTAATGCCTTTTAGTATTTCTATACTATCAGAAACCGTTGGCTCTTCTACCATTACAGGTTGGAATCTTCGTTCTAAGGCTGTATCTTTTTCAATATATTTTCTATATTCATTTAGAGTAGTTGTACCTATTAATTGTATAGTTCCATCAGCTAAAGATGGTTTTAATATATTTGCTGCATTCATTGAGTGGTCTGCATCGCCAGCTCCAATAATATTATGAATCTCATCAATTACTAATATAATATTTCCAGCTAATTTGCACTCATCAATTATAGATTTCATTCTTGATTCAAATTGACCTCTGAATTGTGTACCTGCTACTACGGCTGTCATATCTAGTAAAAATACTTCTTTTTTCAATAGTTTTGCAGGAACATTTCCTTCAGCTATTCTTAAAGCTAGTCCTTGTGCGATTGCTGTTTTACCAACTCCAGGTTCACCAATCAGGCAAGGGTTATTTTTTGTTCTTCTATTTAGTATTTGAATAACTCTAGCTATTTCTTTTTCTCTACCAATAACTTTGTCGATTTCATTATTTCTAGCTTTATTAGTTAAGTTTGTACCATATGTATAAAGAGTTTTTAACTTTTTATTGGCTTTCTTATCTTCTTTAACAGACTGTCTAGTTTGTGAATTGCTGTTGTTATTATTATTGTTATTTGAATTATTTCCACCAAACATTGAGAATATTGAGCCTAAAGGTATAGCAAATCCTTTAGGTGATTCTTCGTCTGAACTATCTGCATTATCTGGGTTATTCATTTCTTCAGATATTTTATTTAAGTCTTCTTCAGAAATTCCTTGAATAGATAAATTTCCAGATAAATCTTTAAACATTGAATTTAATTGTTCTGTCATATTGTTTAAATCACTTTCAGAAAGGTTTGAAGTGTTAGAGAAGGCATTTAATGGATTTATGCCTCTTTTTTTAGCACAATCATAACAATAACCTTCTGTTTTCATTTCTCCTTTTTCGTCTTGTTTATTTACAAAAATGACAGCTGTATTTTTTTTACAATCTGAACATAACATATTTGTTTCTCCAATCTATTTAACTTATAATAATTTATAAGATTATAATTTACTTAGCTTATTTTTATAAATATTATCTATTATATAATACATTAAAATCGGCAAATAGTCAAATTAATATTTACTAAAAAAATAATAAATGGTATAATAAATATTAGCTAGGGTTTATAGGTGGAACCTTCAAAAACCTAAATATGTTGAAAAGGATTTTAGTAAAATGAATACAAAATTTATTAGATATACAATGTATGCAATAATTGTCGTTATATGTATTGTATCAATTGGACTAGCTGTTTATGCACAATTCTTTATGGAAGAGGACATAGGCGGGGCGTATGAAAATGATATAGAAGCAGGGGGAAATATATTAACTGCTCAAGATGTAAATCAATCATTTTTAGATTTATTTACTAATGAATTGTATTCTAATTATGATGATAGTACACTTACTAAAATTGATAATAACCAAGAGATTGTTTATACTTTTTACGAAAATAATCAAACTGTAAATGGAAGTTATAGCATGAATATAAAAATACCACTTATAAATATTCAAAGCGATGTAGTTGCAGAGTATAATAATCTAACACAAAGGATATTTGTAGATAAAATAAATTCTGTTATGGCTGGTACAACTGTATATACTATTTATAATTTAGATTACATAGCATATGTGAATAATAACATTTTATCAGTAGCAATTAAAGCCACAATAAAAGAAGGGGATAATCCACAAAGAGTTATTGTTCAAACATATAATTATGATTTACAAAATGATAAAAGTGTAACATTGAGAGAAATATTAGAAGATAGAGATATAGATGAAACAGTAGTAGCAAATAAAATAAGAAGTGTAGTACAAAAAGCAAGTGATGATGCCGCTCAAATGGCTGCATCAGGATATACAGTTTATCAAAGAAATTTAGAAGATGATATGTATGAAATTGATAATATAACAAACTTTATGGAAGGACCAAATGGAGAATTGTATATTATCTTTGCATATGGAAATAATAATTATACTTCTGAAATGGATATAATCGAAATATAATATGGAATATTTATAAATTATAGGATGAAGTAATATATAAATATTATAGAAATATAATATAAAATGGAGCAATATATGGAGAAAAAAGAATATACTTATCATAATATAATTTGGTATATGGTTTTATTTAGCATTTTAGGATTGCTAATAGAAACTATTTATTGTTTTGCAACAACAGGAATATTAGAAAGTAGAAAAGGGCTTATTTTAGGCCCTTTTTGCCCTATATATGGTATTGGTGCAGCTTTATTTATTATTATATTAAGTGAATATAAAGAGAGTAAAGTTAAGCTTTTTATAATGGGAGCAATTTCAGGAACTATATTTGAATATATATGTAGTTATGTGCTTCAAGTCGTATATGGAAGTATGTTTTGGGATTACTCATATACAACATATCAAATTAATGGTAGAGTATCACTAACTTATAGTGTTTTTTGGGGAATTTTAGCTGTTTTGCTAATTCAATTTATAAAACCTTATTTTGATAAAATAATAGATAAAATACCAACTAAGCCATGGGATAAAGTAATAACAATATTTTTGATAATAGATGTAATTTTAACTGTATTTTCAATTAGTTTATATATGAATAGGGCAGAAAAAAGGTATAAAAACGAGCAAATAAATGAAACCATTTTAGATAAAATATTTAATGATGATGTAATATCATTTGCATTCCCTAATTTAAGACTTACAGATGAATATGGAAATAAAATAATGGTAAAAGACATAGAATAAAATCGAAAAAACGTTACTTTTTGCTTTTTTTGCATAAATTGGTTGAAATTGTTTAAAATATATGGTATAATTATAATTGTCGTCGCAAAAAAAGGAGTGTGAACATATATTTTAAGTAAAAGAATAGCATATTATATGAAACGAACGATGAAGCTCTTTAAGATAATTGCTATTGCTTTAGTATTAATAATTGCAATAATTCTTATAAAGTTTAGACCAGCATATAGTGTTAGTTTAAATGGGGAAGAAATAGGATACGTAGGGGATGAAGAAGAATTTCAAAATGAGATAAATGAAAATATTTTAACACCTGATGAATCAAATGTAGCATTTGTTGAATTAGATGAAGTTGAATATACATTTACTCTTGTAAATAGAAATTTTGTTGACGAAAGCACAGTTTTAGCTACTTTAGAAGAAAGCTCACAAAATGTATATAGAGTTTATGAAGTAGCAGATTTAAACAATGAAGAAACTAAGGTGTATGTTAATTCAATGGAAGAAGCTGAAGAAATGGTTTCTACTTTGAAAGAACAATACAGTGAAATAGAACCTAATTTAGTAATAAATCAAATTTACTTAGATAACGTAGACGAAGTAAACGAAGAAAATATAAAACTTGCAAAAGAGGCTTTAACAAATAGTCTTGAGCAAGAATTAGAAGAAAAAGAAAAAATTGATAGTAGAACAGTTAATGGAATTTATTTAGCAGTAACACCTGTTACAGGAAGAATCACATCCAGATTTGGTGCTAACGAAAGTATTAGAGACCATACCCATAAAGGTATAGATATTGCGGCTACTAGAGGAACACCAATTTTAGCAACAGCAGCAGGTACAGTAACTTTTGCTGGATGGAGTAGTGGATATGGCTATTTAGTTAAAATAGACCATGGAAACGGAGTTGAAACATATTATGGACATTGTAGTAGATTATATGTTTCAGCAGGAGAGAGCGTAGAAGCCGGTACTGAAATAGCAGCAGTTGGTTCAACTGGTAATTCAACTGGTAACCACCTTCATTTTGAAATAAGATTAAATGGAGAGCAAATAAATCCTCAAACTTATGTATATCAATAATAGAGAATAATCCTATTAATATCTTTTATTAAGATATTAATAGGATAAAATTTTTTAAACAATAAAAAGATGATGCTTTTTACGGCATCATCTTTTTGAAAATAAAAGGGGATGTTTTTTTATTTATATCAGTAATCGGAGTAACTTAATTACTGACTATGGTTATATTATAATAATGAAATTTGTCCATTTTGTGAACAATTTGTGGTACATTTGAAAAATATAAAAAATACAAATTTACTAAGGTTGTTCTGCTAGTGTTAATTCTACAGTTGACTCTTGGCCACTTCTATATATTTTTAAAGACATAGTATCACCGATTTGATGAGAATTTTTGATTTCATTTAAGTCATCCATAGTTTCAACTGTTTGACCATCTGCTTCTATAATAATATCTCCAATTCTTAATCCAGCTTTTTCAGCAGGAGAATAATCTTCAACACCTCTTATGTAAGCACCAACTCTTAAGTCAAATGTTGGGTTAGCAGCAACAGTTTCTTCAGTAATATCACTACCAGTAATTCCTATATAAGGTCTTTTTACTTTACTATATTGAATTAAATCACTGTAAATATCTTTTGTGTCATTTATTGGAATAGCAAAACCTAATCCTTCAACACCTTCTCCAGAAGCTTTTAATGTGTTTATTCCTATAACTTGACCTTGACTATTAACTAAAGCACCACCACTGTTTCCTTCGTTAATAGCAGCATCTGTTTGAATAACATTATATGTTTTTCCTTCTGAATCTGTAATTTGTCTATTTAAAGCACTAATTGAACCTTGGCATACAGTACTTCTCATTCCTAGAGGGTTTCCTATTGACATACACCATTCACCAACTTGTACTGTATCAGAATCACCTAATTCTGCTGCAGTTAAACCAGTTTTGTCAATTTTAATTACAGCTAAGTCTGTTTGTGCGTCAGTACCAATTATTTCGGCTTCATAAGGTGTTTCATCATTATATAAATATACTGTAATTTTACTTGCATTTCCTACTTCATAATATGAACTAGAAGATGAGCTTGAAGTGTCAATAACATGGTTATTTGTTAAAATATATCCATCTTCACTAATAATTACTCCAGAGCCTTCTGCTGTTGCAGTAGAAGAATTACGAGAGAATATAGAATTAATAGAATATTCTACATTTATACCTACAATTGATGGTAATACTTTTTGTGCAACATATACACCAGTATCTGAAATATTAGATAGTGAAACTAAATTCAAATTAACATTGTTATAGTCAATGTTTGAATTGTCATCTCTAGAAATTGCATTATCTGTTCCCATTATAACATTTTTGATTTGAGGAACACTAAAGCAAACTCCTAATACTAATGTTGCTCCGATTATTCCACTAACGAAAGGAAGAGCTACAGTTTTACCAAAACCAGCACCTGAGTTTGGCTTCTTTTCCTTTTTAGGTTTATTGTTTTTTGGTGGTTTAGCAGACTTAAAACTGCTTGATGAATTTTCTGTTGCATTCGTGTTGATATAATTATAGTTGTTTTGGTTATTTTGATTATCCATTATTAATTTGTCCTTTCTTGAAGATTTACTTCATATTTATATATTATCTCAATCCATATATATATTACAACCCAATTGTGAAAAAATTGTGAAAAAGATGTTACATTTTATTAACTTTTTGTAAAATCTATGATATACTTAGCAAAAGTGATTTGTTAAATAATTCAAAGGTTTATAGGTATAACCTTGTTAAAACCTAAATTTAATAAAAGGAGAAATTCGTATAATTGTTATACGATGATAGTACTATGAAAGAAGAACGCGGTATGGGAATTATTGCAATAATTATATCTATAATAGTTATAGTTTTAATAGCAGTATTTGCATACAATTTTTATATTAACACAGTAGATGAACAAAAATTAGAAGATATTAGAGCTAATATGCTTTTAATACAAGGAAAGTGTAAAATTTTACAAGAAACAACTAAAGTGAATAATAACCAAGATTCATTAAAAGGAAGAAAATTATCTGAAATGCAAGAAGATAGTATTGTTTCAGAGTTTTTAAATAAAGGAATAGTAGATTCAAGCAAACTAGATAAATATTATGCTCTTAGTAATGAAGATTTATCTGGAATGGAATTAGATATACAAAATGAGGAAAATTCTTATTACATTGTAAATTATGAAGATAATACTGTATTTATAACAAAAGGCTATACTATGGGAGACATTGAAGAAGTGTTGTACCAATTGCAATAATTGAATATGAAGATGATAGAAGAAGTGTTTTATTAATTACAATAATCAAATATAAAAGCAATAATTAGATATTAGGAAAGTAGAATTAAAATGAAGGAAAAAGAAGAAGAAAGATTAACCAATTTAAAAAAGTACGAAGAAAATTTATATAATGAAGGATTGAAATATATATGTGGTATAGATGAGGCAGGAAGAGGACCATTAGCAGGACCAGTTGTAGTAGGAGCGGTTGTAATGCCAAGAGAATCAAAACTTGAATTTATGAATGATTCTAAAAAGGTTACAGCTAAAAGAAGAGAGTTATTATATGACGAGATAAAAGAAACAGCACTTGCCTATGGAATAGGAATTGTTTCACAAGAAGAAATTGATGAAATAAATATTTTAAATGCAACGAAAAAAGGATTACATGATGCCCTAGGACAAGTAATTGAAAAATTGCAAACCAAGCCAGATATGGTAATAGTTGATGCACTTAGAGAAATAGATACTTTTGGAATAACATATGAATCAATAATAAAAGGAGATGCAACATGTTATTCAATTTCGGCTGCATCAATTTTAGCAAAAGTTACAAGGGATAGAATAATGGAAGAATGGGATAAAATTTATCCTGAGTATGGATTTAGCACACATAAAGGTTATGGAACTGCAAAACATATTGCAGCAATTAAAGAATATGGACCATGCCCATTACACAGAAAAAGTTTTATTAAACATTTTATTTAATTTTTTTATAACTCAGGACGGACTTTAAAACAAAAAAATATATGTTTTAAAAAACTACGTTTAGAGTTAAAAAAATCAAATTGAAAAAAGAAAAGGAGAACTAATGAATATTTTAGATATAATAGCAAAGAAAAGAGATAAAAAAGAATTAACTAAAGAAGAAATTGAATTTTTTGTTAAAGGATATACAGAAGGAAGTATAACAGATTATCAAGCAGCTGCTTTAGTTATGGCAATATACATTAATGGAATGAATGAAAGAGAAATAACTGATTTAACTTTATTTATGGCACATTCTGGAGATGTGCTTGATTTGTCTAGTCTTGGTGAAGTTGTAGATAAGCATAGCACTGGAGGAGTAGGAGATAAAATTACATTAATTTTAATGCCAATTGTAGCATCCCTAGGGATTCCAGTAGCTAAAATGTCTGGTAGAGGATTAGGCTTTACTGGCGGAACAGTAGATAAATTGGAATCTATACCAGGATATAATACAAATGTACCTGTTGATAAATTTATAGAAAATGTAAAAAACATAGGAATCAGTTTAATTGGTCAAACTCTAAATTTGGCTCCTGCAGATAAGAAACTATATGCGTTAAGAGATACAATTAGTTGTACTGAAAGCATATCTCTTATTGCATCAAGTATCATGAGTAAGAAAATAGCTTCTGGAGCTAATAAAATAGTTATTGATGTTACTTGTGGAAGCGGTGCTTTTATGAAAAATCTTGAAAGTGCTAAGGAACTTGCTAGAGTAATGACAAAAATAGGAGAGTTAGCTAATAAAGAAACAAAATGTATTATTACAGATATGAATCAGCCAGTAGGTAGAGCAGTTGGAAATACTTTAGAGGTAATTGAAGCAATAGATATATTAAAAGGAAAATATTTACCAGAAGATATTAAAAATATAATAACTGAATTGGGTGCGAATATGCTACTTTTAGCAAATAAAGTTAATAGCATAGAAGAAGGAAAAATAAAGATATTAGAAAATTTGAATAATGGTAAAGCATATGAAAAGTTTGTTCAACTTGTTCAAAATCAAGGTGGAGATATAAGTTATATAGAAAATACTGACAAATTTGAAAAAGCAAAATATATAGTGCCAATTGTAGCAGAAAAAACTGGAACAGTTAGTAAATTAGATGCACTTACAATAGGAAAATTATCTGTATATTTAGGTGCTGGAAGAATGAAAAAAGAGGATAATATACAAAAAGAAGTTGGATTTGTTTTGAACAAAAAAGTTGGGGACAAAGTAGAAAAAGGCGAAATACTTGGATATATTCATTCTAATGATGAAAATAAAGCAAATGAAATAATAAAACAGCAAATATATGAGATTATTTAATAAAATTATAAATTTCATTACGTAAAAGTAAAAAATGCGTAATGAAATTTTTATACAACTCATATTGACATATACCCCGTATAGGTATATAATGATTTCAAATTAATAATATAGTATATAAAAAATATTAGATTTTATGAAAGGAGGGTATAATGGAAGAAAAGAAATCAACACATAGAACCGAAGAAGAAAAGCAATATATAAAAAGAAGGCTTAATATTGTTGAAGGACAAATAAAAGGAATCAAGCAAATGATAGACGATGACAGATATTGTGATGACGTTTTGACACAGTTATTAGCTGTCAATAAATCTATCGAAAGTTTAGAAAATACAATTCTAGAATCACATTTAGAAAAATGCATAAAGAGACAAATAGCTGAAGGAAAGCCAGAAGTTACAGATGAGATTATGGACTTGTTCAAAAAGTTTAGATAAAGTATTTATATTACTATGAAAAAATAATTTATAAAAAATATGTGTATAAATTTAGAGTAATTATATTATTCAAGGAGGTTTTATTATGAAAAAAATAGTATTAGGAATAGAAGGAATGCATTGCGAAGGTTGTGTTAAAAGATTAACAAATGTATTAAGTGAATTAGATGGAGTAAGTAATGTTAAAGTCAGTTTAGAAAATAAAAATGCCGAAGTAGAATATGATGAGGATAAACTAGAACTAGATGATATTAAGCAAGGTGTATCAGATGCAGGATTTGAAGCTGTAGATTAATTGGTGAAAGGAGAAAAGATTAATTATATAGAAAAAATTATTTCAAAATTTGAGCGTAAAGACTAATTTTTTCTATTAATAGTTGATTTTAATAAATAATATGAAAAAAGTTTTATTGAAAATAGGTGGTATGACTTGCAGTGCCTGTTCAAGTGGTTTAGAAAAATTTTTAAATAAGCAAGATGGAATAGAAAGTGCATCAGTAAATTTAGTAATGAATAATGCTAATATACAGTATGATGAAGAAAAATTGAATCTAGAACAAATAGAAAAATTTGTTGAAAAGGCAGGATTTGAAAGCTTAGGAATAGACAGTTTTCAAAAAGAAGAGAAAAAGCAAAACAATCAAAAGTATAAGCTAATTGCACTAGGAGTATTAGCTGTAATAACCTTATATATTTCAATGGGACATATGGTAGGACTTCCCGCGATTCCATATTTAGATATGCATGAAAATCCAATCAATTTTGCAGTCATATTATTAATTTTATCTCTGTTAGCATGCATATTTGGCTGGGATATTTTAAAAAATGGATATAAAAATTTAATTCATAAAAGCCCTAATATGGATACACTAGTCGGATTAGGAGTTTTAAGTAGTATATTATATAGTTTATATGGAACTATAATGATTATTAAAGGAAATCATGACTATGTAAACAATTTATACTATGAATCTGCAGTTATAATCATTTTCTTTATTAAAATAGGAAAATATGTTGAAAATAGGAATAAAGATAAAACAAAAGAAGCAATAAGTCAGTTGATGATGATTACTCCAAAGCACGCAACAATGTTAAGAGATGGTGAGCAAGTTCAAGTTACAATTGATGAAATAGAAAAAGGAGATATAGTTGTTTGTAAACCAGGGGAGAAAATTGCCGTTGATGGTGAAATAATAGATGGTGTTACACATATTGATGAATCATTTATTACAGGTGAAAGCATGCCTGTTAAAAAGGAAAAAGGAAAGAAAGTAATTGCAGGAAGTATTAATTATGAAGGAACAATAGAATATAAGGCGGAGAAAATAGGCAAAGAATCAACAGTTTCAGAAATTGTAAAATTGGTTGTCGAAGCAACTTCTACAAAAGCTCCAATAGCAAAAATAGCTGATAAAATTAGTGGATATTTTGTACCAGTGATTATGCTAATTGCGTTGGTTTCAGGACTTGTATGGTTAATTATAAATCATGATATTAGTTTTGCGATTAATGTATTAATATCCGTATTAGTAGTAGCATGCCCATGTAGCTTAGGATTGGCAACTCCACTTTCGATTGTAATAGCATCTGGTGAATCTAGTAAAAAAGGCATACTTATAAAAAATAGTGAATCTTTAGAAAATGCACATAAAGTAAAAACTATTGTATTTGATAAAACAGGTACATTAACTAAAGGAAAATTAACACTATCAAAAATGTATAATTATACGAAAAATGTTGTAGATAATAAAAAAGAGAATAATAGATTAAATTCGCTTAGCGATGAGGATATCTTAAAGATTACAGCTAGTATAGAAGCCAAATCAGAACATCCAATTGCAAGAGGAATTGTGCAAGAAGCAAAGGAAAGAAAAATAGAAATTGAAAGAGTAAGAAAATTTGAAAATTTAGCAGGACTAGGTGTTACAGCTGAATATAATGGAGAAAAATACTTTATAGGTAATAAAAAACTTATGGAGCAGAACAATATAATTTTTGATACAAATTTCTCTATTGATAAGGATGAGGAAGAATTGCAAAAAGAAGGAAACAGCCTACTATTTGTTGCAAAAGATAATAAACTAATTGCACTTTTAGGAGTTAATGATAATGTAAAAGAAAATGCAAAAGATGTAATTAGTAAATTAAAAGCAAGAAATATAAATGTTGTAATGCTTACAGGAGATAATGAAAAAACAGCTAAATCAATAGCTGATTTGATTGGAATAGATAATGTTATTGCAGGAGTAATGCCAAAAGATAAAGCAGAAACAATTGAAAACTTGAAAAAGAACAATGAATTAGTTATGATGTGTGGAGATGGAATAAATGATAGTGTAAGTTTAGTTAAGGCAGATATAGGTGTTTCTGTGGGAAGCGGCACAGATGTTGCGATGGACAGTAGTGATATTGTATTAATGAATAATGACTTAGAAAAGATAGTGGAACTAATAGATATTAGTAAAAAGACTATAAGAAATATAAAACAAAATCTATTCTGGGCGTTTTTCTATAATTTGTGTATGTTACCAATTGCAATTGGTATATTTTCATCATTTGGAATAATTATAAATCCTATGATGGCATCAATTGCAATGACGATAAGTAGTATAACAGTTACACTTAATAGCTTAAGGTTAAAAGGAGTCATAAGAAAAATTAAATAAAGAAGAAATATAAATTAAGATAAACTTGAGAATAAATATAAAATAGAACTTTAGGCTATATACTAAAGTTCTATTTGTTTTTCTCGAATATCATAACTAAATTCTTACAAATTAATTTTAACATTTTCAAATCCATCATTTCCAAGTAACTTTTTATAATTTGAAAATTCTTTACTCTCCATAAATCTATTAATATTTTTTAATTCAACACCTGAATTAAAAGAAATACTATCAAGTGATACAGGAGTATCAGTATTATCTAAATAATTTTTTAAAGTAAGCTTATCAATTTCATCTTTTGACTTACAACTTGGGCAAACATCATCACTTGAAGCAAAGAAACATCCACAACGTACACATTTATTAAATTTCATTTTAAAAATTTCCTCCTCTGTATGTCAAACTTCGACATTATTCTACCATATTTTTTTGTAAAAATAAAGATAAAAAATGAAAAATAATTAATTTTTTTAGAAAAGGGTTTTGAAAAGCTGGAACCAAAAATCTATACTTTAACCAAAAAAGTATAGATTTTTTTATATTTATGTAGTATAATATTTCCATAAAATATTACGGAAACAAGGAAAGGAAGAATAAATATGTATAACTTTAGAGAGATAGAACCTAAGTGGCAAAAATATTGGGACGAGCATGAAACATTTAAAACTGATGTATGGGATTTCTCAAAACCTAAGTATTATGCTTTAGACATGTTCCCTTATCCATCAGGACAAGGTCTTCATGTAGGTCATCCAGAAGGATACACAGCAACAGACATAATCAGCAGAATGAAAAGAATGCAAGGTTTCAATGTCTTACATCCGATGGGTTGGGACGCTTTTGGATTGCCAGCAGAACAATATGCTATAAAAACAGGTAATCATCCAGAAGGTTTCACAAAAGAAAATATAGCAACATTTAAGAGACAACTTAAAATGCTTGGCTTTTCTTTTGATTGGAGTAAAGAAATTTCTACATGTGATTCTAATTTCTATAAATGGACTCAATGGATATTCAAACAACTATACCTTGATGGTTTAGTTAAACTTGTAGATATGCCTGTTAACTGGTGTGAAGAATTAGGTACTGTACTTTCTAATGATGAAGTTATAGATGGCAAAAGTGAAAGAGGTGGATTCCCTGTTGTTAGAAAAAATATGAAACAATGGGTTATGGATATACCTAAATATGCTGAAATACTACTTGATGGATTAGAAGAAGTAGATTGGCCAGAATCTACAAAAGATATGCAAAGAAATTGGATAGGTAAATCAGTAGGTGCAGAAGTTACTTTTACTGTTGCAGATAGTGAAGAAAAATTTACTGTATTTACAACTAGACCAGATACATTATTTGGTGCAACATATTGTGTACTTTCCCCAGAACATCCATTAGTTAAGAAAATAACTAGTGATAAGAACAAAGAAGAGGTAGAGGCATATATTGCGAAGGCTGCTTCTAAGTCAGACCTAGAAAGAACAGAACTTAACAAAGAAAAGACAGGTGCGTTTACAGGAGCTTATGCAATCAATCCAGTAAATAATAAAAGAATACCTATTTGGATTTCTGACTATGTTCTTATGACATATGGCACAGGAGCAATTATGGCAGTTCCTGCTCATGACACCAGAGATTATGAATTTGCTACTAAATTTGGATTAGATATTATTCCAGTGCTAGAAGGCGGAGATATTTCAAAAGAAGCTTTTACAGGTGATGGAAAACACATAAATTCAGATTTCTTAAACGGACTTAATAAAGAAGATGCAATAGAAAAAATTACAAATTGGTTAGAAGAAAAGAAAATAGGACAAAGAAAAGTAAATTATAAATTACGTGAATGGATATTTGCAAGACAACGTTATTGGGGAGAACCTATTCCAATAGTGTTTACAGAGGACAATGAAATTCATGTGCTAGCAGATGAAGATTTACCACTAGTTCTACCAGAACTTGAAGACTATAAGCCATCTAAAGATGGAGCTTCACCACTAGATAAAGCTACAAATTGGGTAAATACTACATTTGAAGGCAAAAAGGCAAGAAGAGAAACAAGCACAATGCCTGGTTCAGCAGGTTCAAGCTGGTATTTCTTAAGATATATTGACCCAAATAATGATAAAGAATTTGCAAATCAAGAATTGTTAAAACACTGGATGCCAGTAGACCTTTATATGGGTGGACCAGAACATGCTGTTGGACATTTGCTATATTCAAGATTTTGGAATAACTATTTATATAATAAAGGACTTTCACCTGTTAAAGAACCATTCGCAAAACTACGTCATCAAGGTATGATACTAGGTACAAATGGTGAAAAAATGAGTAAATCTAAGGGCAATGTTATAAACCCTGATGATATGGTTAAAGAATATGGCGCAGACGCTTTAAGAGTATATGAAATGTTCATGGGACCAATAGACGCTGCTAAACCATGGGACCCAAATGGAATTGATGGCTCTAAAAAATTCTTGGATAGAGTTTGGAGATTATACACAGAAAGTGGCAAACTTGTGGATAAAGAAAATCCAAAACTTGACAAAACATACAATTATACAGTAATGAAAGTATCTAAAGATTATGAAAATATGGACTTTAATACAGCAATTGCTCAAATGATGATATTTGTAAATAACTGTATGAAAGAAAGTGTATTTCCAAAGAATTATGCTGAAGGTTTCCTAAAACTATTAAATCCAGTAGCACCACACATTACAGAAGAGTTGTGGAATAGATTGGGTCATAATGAAAGTATTAGCTATGAAGCTTGGCCAACATATGATGAAGCTAAAATTCAAGACGATACAATTGAACTTCCAATACAGTTTAACGGAAAACTTAGAGCAACAATAAAAATTGCAAAAGATTTGCCTAAAGAGGAAGTAGAAAAAGAGGTTAAAGCAAATGATAGAGTTAAGAGCTTACTAGAAGGCAAAGAAATTGTAAAAGAAATCTATGTACCTAATAAAATTTATAATATTGTTGTAAAATAATTTTAATATTAAAAATAATTATTGAGCATAATAAAAATGGTTATAGGTAATACCAGAAAACCTAAATATTATTTTATACAAGGAATGAAAATGGATAAAACGAAAAAAGAAGCAACGAAGAAAAAAACAATATCAGATAAAAAACAATTAACGGAAAAAAATAAAAAAATGTTAAATATTGCATTTAATATTTTGGCAGTATTTTGTATAGCAATATTTTGTATAGCATTAACACCTAAAACATTTCAAAATGATACATTTTATACAATAAAAGTAGGACAAGGTATTAGAGAATGGGGAATAGACGGGCAAGACCATTATTCTTTTATAGACTTGCCATATACTTACCCTCATTGGTTATATGATGTAATAATGTCATTAATATATGATTTCTTAGGTGGATTTACAGGATTATATATTTCAACAGTAGTATTATCAGTAGCGTTAGGAATACTTCTATATTTTACATTAAAGAAAATTACAAAAAATTCATTAGTTTCGTTTGGAATAGCTCTGGGGCAAATGTATTTGATGAAAGACTATGTAGCAGCTAGAGCTCAACTAATTACTTTTGTACTTTTTGTATTAACAATATTATTTATAGAAAAGTTCCTGGAATCAGGAAAGAAAAGATATGCGGTAGGACTAATTATAATTCCTATACTGATTGCAAATTTTCATTCAGCAGTTTGGCCATTCTATTTTGTACTTTATTTACCTTATATAGGCGAATATATAATAAAAATTATATTAGATTCACATATTATATATAACGTAAGAAAATGGATAATTGAATTTAGAATAAAAACTGCAAATGCTAAACTTAAAAAAGTAAATAAAGAAGAAGCAGATAAATATCAAACAAAAATTGCTAAGCTTACAAAATCGCAAGAAGAATTAAATAGTAAATTTGACAAATATTTAGTTAAATATGCGGAAAGAAATAAAAGACCTTTTAAATTAAAAATAGAAAAAGTAAATCGAGTAAAATGGCTAATATTAATAATAGTTATATGTTTATTTACTGGGTTATTAACACCAATTGGAGATATGCCTTATACTTATACATTGAAAATTATGCAAGGAAATACAACTGGAAGTATTAGTGAGCATTTGCCATTGACATTAATTCAAAATAAACCTATACTTTTATGTTTAACTGTAGTTATAGCATTATTAATATTTACAGATACAAAAATAAGACTAAGAGATCTATTCTTTTTAGCAGGACTTACATTGCTAGCTCTTATGAGTAGAAGACAGGTTTCAATGCTTATTTTGTTTGGCGGTTTTGTACTTGCTAGAATACTAACAGAATTAATAGAAAAACACGACAAAAAAGGAACTCAGTCAGTTACAAGTTTTATGACCACAACTGTCGGAGAAATATTAACAATATTATTTGTATTTTCTATAAGTTATTATGTGTATGTACCTAATATGAATGCAATATATATAAATGAAACTTCATATCCAGTTGAAGCAGTAAACTGGATAAAAGAAAATCTAGATTATAAAAACATTAGAATGTTCAATGAATACAATTATGGAAGCTACTTATTAATGAATGACATTCCAGTATTTATAGATTCAAGATGTGATTTATATACACCTGAATTTAATGGAGAAAAAGACGAAGACGGAGAATATGTAGGTCAAGATATTTTCACAGATTTCATGAACATTTCAGGTATTGCAACTTATTATGATACAAAATTTGATGAATATGATATAACCCATGTAATGACAAAAGCTAATACAAAATTGAATATGTTAATTTCTAGAGATGATGGATATACTCAGATTTATAGAGATGATAACTTTGTTATTTACGAAAGAGAACTTAATGAATAAAATAAATCACTAATATGAATGATAATCTATTTAGAGAAGCTTAATGCAAAAATATATTAGTAGAAAATAATCTTAGCAGAAAAATAATATTAAATTTAGCGAAAGTGATAAAAAATGGAAAAGGTTTTTAAGATAACTGAACAAAATATAAATCAAAGGCTTGATATGTATATAGCAAGCCTTGATTTAGATTTGTCTAGAAGTATGGCGCAGAAAATGATTGAAAATAATCAAGTATTAGTAAATGAAAAGCCAGTAAAAACTTCATATAAGACAAAATTAGATGATAATATAAAAATAAAAATAGCTGAACCGAAGATGGCAGAGATTAAAGCCCAGGAAATTCCATTAGATATTATTTATGAAGATAATGATATTGTTGTGGTAAATAAGCCAAAAGGAATGGTTGTGCATCCTGGTAATGGTAATCCTGATGGAACGTTAGTAAATGCAGTATTAAATCATTGTAAAGGAAGTCTATCTGGAATAGGTGGAGAAATAAGACCTGGAATTGTGCATAGATTAGATAAAGATACATCTGGATTAATTATTATTGCAAAGAATGATAAAGCACATATAAATTTAAGTAAACAAATACAAGATAGAAAAGTTAAAAAAATATATACAGCTTTAGTTAGAGGTGTAATACCTGAGGATACCGCTACAATAGAGATGCCAATCGGAAGAAGTAAAACGGATAGAAAGAAAATGGCTGTAAGAAAAGACGGTAAGGAAGCAATTACACATATAAAAGTATTAAAAAGATATAGAAACTATACATTAGTTAAAGTAAAAATAGATACAGGTAGAACACATCAAATTAGAGTACATATGGCAGAAATAGGATATCCTGTTGTTGGTGATGAAGTTTATTCAAATGGTAAAAATGAATTTAATGTACATGGACAAATGCTTCATAGTACAAGTTTAGATTTTACTCATCCTGTAACAGGGGAAGAAATGCATTTTGAAGCACCATTGCCAGGATATTTTAAAGATATTATAGATGAGTTGGACTGTGGACTATAACGAATAATTGAAAGTAAAGGAAAAAAGTTAATGGAAGAGAGATTACAAAAATTTCTAGCAGAATGTGGAATAGCATCAAGAAGAAAGTCAGAAGAATTGATTTTACAAGGTTTAATAAAAGTTAATGGAAAAATTGTAACAGAGTTGGGAACTAAAATCAATCCAGAAATGGATGTGATTGAATACAATGGTAAAGTCATAAAAAAGAATAACAAAAAAGTTTATATATTACTTAATAAACCAATAGGATATGTTACAACTGTAAAAGACCAATTTGATAGAAGTTCAGTTTTAGATTTAGTTAAAGATGTAAAAGAAAGAATTGTACCAGTTGGCAGATTAGATATGTATACATCTGGAGCACTTTTACTTAGTAATGATGGAAACTTTATTAATACAATAACTCATCCAAGTCATGAAATAGAAAAAACATATAACGTGACTGTTATAGGAAAAGTTTCTGATGAAGATATTAAAACATTAGAAAATGGCGTAAAAATAGATGTTGACGGAGAAGAATATACAACTAAAAAGGCTAGAGCAAAAATATTGAAAATAGATGAAGAAAAGAATTTATCTAGAATTCAAATTGTCATTCATGAAGGTAAAAATAGAGAAATTAGAAAAATGTGTGAAGCAATTGGAAAAAAAGTGTTGGCTTTGCATAGGAGTAAAATTGGTAATTTGAGTGTAAAAGAAATAAGACTAGGAAAATGGAGATATTTGACTCAAAAAGAAGTTGATGAATTGGTAAAAAGTGCAAAATAAATTTTTTGAGTGTGCATAATAGTAATAAAGTAAATAATATAAAAATTGTAAAACAAGCAAAAGAAAATTAAGTGGCAGAAAACTAAAGAAAAAGAAGGAACAAAAGAAGATGAATGAACAAAAATTTATTCCAGAAGGATGGAATGAAATAGAAAAAGAATATACACTGAAAGAGTTAAATGATGCAATATTAAATCATAATGTATTGGAAAGTACAGTAAAAGGATTTGATAAATCAAATGCATATGTTAGCTTATGCAAAGGAGTAACTGGCATAATACCTAAAGAAGAATTAGGAATATATAATAAAAAGAATAAATATGTTCAATTTGAAGTAGTAGGAAAAAACTATGAAGGTTTCACTCTTTCTAGAAGGAAAGTTCAAAAAGATAGTTTGGATTGGGCAATTAATGAGTTAGAAACAGGAAAAACTGTAAACGGAATAGTTAGAAATATACAACCCTATGGAGCATTTGTTGAAATAGGAGGAGGAACAGTTGGACTTTTGCACATTGAAGATATTTCAATTGCAAGGATGAAAACTCCAGAGGAAAGGTTGCATGTCGGGCAAAAAATACCAGTAATAATAAAGAATGTAGATAAAAAAGAGAAAAAGTTAAATCTAAGTTATAAAGAATTTTTAGGTAGCTGGAAAGATAATGTTAAAGATATAGTAGAGGGTCAGAAATTACAAGGAATAATTCGAGAAACATCCAAAGACAAAAGAGGATTATTTATAGAATTAAAACCTAATTTAGTAGGTATGGCAGAATACAAACCTAATTATGAATATGGGGAAAAAGTCAAAGTAATAGTGAAAAGAATTATTCCTGAAAAAGAGAAAATTAAGTTGAAGATTGTTAAAGAGAATGCTGTTAATAGGGATACTAGCTGCTGACGTGTTGCTAAAAAGTTAGAACTTTTTGCAAAGAGGATGAGAATTTAAGATAATGATTTAAAATCAATAGATTTGTGTATGAGAAAGGAAATATAAAAATGAAACACAAATTTGTTATAAATGGAAAAATCTTTACAAAGAAATATATAAGTGGGGTACAGAGGTATACTCTAGAAATTTTAAGTGCATTAGATAAATTAATAGATAAAGATGAAATAGAAATATGTACTCCAATGTCAGCTACTAATATTCCAAAGTATAAAAATTTTAAAATAGTAAAATACAGTAAGTTAAGAGAGATTCCGTGGGAACAAATTGCATTTCCTCATTATCTAAAAAAGAATCATGCAATATCAATAAATTTGGGCAATGTATCTCCTTGGATAGAGCCAGGAATAGTATGTATACATGATGTTAATTGTATAAAGAATCCAAAAAATTTTCAGATGCAAATGGTAATTTGGTATAGATTTTTATTTAAAAGAGCAATGAAAAAAGGAAGAAAGATAATAACTGTATCAGATTTTTCAAAAAAAGAAATGCTTGATTGCTATAATGTAAATCCAGACAAAATTGTAGTTATAAATAATAGCTGGGAGCACTTTGATAGGATAAAAGAAAATGACGAAGTGTTTGAAAAATTTCCAGTATTGAAGGAAAAACCATTTTTCTTTTCAATAGGGACAATAACAAAACATAAAAACTTAAAATGGGTTTTAAAAGTTGCAAAAAATAATCCGGAATACATATTTGCAATATCAGGATTTGTAAATATAGAAAAATTCAAGAAAAGTTTAGATTTAGAAAAGCCAGATAATGTTGTCTTTTTAGGATATTTAAGTGATGAAGAAGTAAAAGCAATATACAAAAGAACGGAAGCACTTCTTTTTCCATCATTATATGAAGGATTTGGTTTGCCACCAATAGAGGCTCTTTCATCAGGAGCAAAAGTAGTAGTAGCAGATATAGAGTGTATGCATGAAATATTTGAAAATGAGGTAACTTACATAAATCCATATGAGTACAATTTTAACTTCGAAGATATTGTGGTAGCTAAAAATAGAGAAAAGATATTGAATAAATATTCTTGGAAAAAATCAGCTGAAAAGTTGTTATTAGTGTCAAGAAGTATCGGAAAATTTTCTTAAGAACTTAGAAATCAAAACCTA
>CAKNJR010000022.1 GCA_930986425.1 uncultured Clostridium sp.
TAGTCCGGTAGGACTAGTCCGGTAGGACTAGTCCGGTAGGACTAGTCCGGTAGGACTAGTCCGGTAGGAACGACCTTTAGCTTACGCTATAAGACCGTTTCCTACCTAGTTTATTTATTTATTTTTAATTTTGCACTATTTTGAGTATTCTATTTGTATTGTCACTTTAAGTGACAATACAGCTTACAGTGCTACGACATGTAAAGTGTGGCTCGAGAGGAATAAATGCTGTACGAATAGTACGGAGAGTCGAAGTTACGGTCTGAAGCTGGACCGACCGAACCGGAACCGCTGTAGTAGCCTCCGCGTTTAATACGGTAGTTAGCAGAATACGCCTCTTGTGTCCACTCCCTGCAATTTCCTGCTAGGTCAAATATTCCATTTGCTTCATATGTTGAGTTTGAACCTGTATCTATTTTAGAACCGCTGTTATAATTTCCCCAACTACTTGAATCTGTGTCTGTATTAAATCCGCTTTGTTCTAGCCAATCACATACTGCATCCCATTGTACTCCATATATCATTGTACTTTTTACATTTTCTTTTCCTGTTACTACATTTTGACATGCTTTATATAAATTATACCAGTTTTGATCTGTTAAAGATGCCCCTGTTTTTTCTCCATTAGCTGTTAATTCATATCTTCCTATATAAAATCCTTTATATTTTTTTATGCTATCACTCATTGCTTTATATTCTGCTACAAAACTCTCTGCCATTGCTTTTGTACTATCAAATCCTAATATATCATAATGGTATTGTGCATCTGTATCATAATCATTCAATACATCCGGCTCTCGAACTGAGCTTGTATCCCCTGGTTTTACAGATGTATATGAATCTCCACTTCTTATTGTTAAATTGCTATATACATTTGTTGTTACTTCATTTTCTTCTCCTGTACCTGTTGCATTGGTATTTAATGTTGCTGTTTCGTCTATAAAATAATTTTCTGGATTTGCTACTGGTACCCATACAAATTGGTTTCCTTCTAGGTCATTTGGTACAGCATTTGTTGATGTTTCTTCATCCCATTCTATTTCGTCATCTGGGTTATCAGATATTACTAGTCCTGTATCTTTGCTTCCTCCAGCATAGTAGAAGCCATCTGGTATTGTAACATCATCTACTACTGTAGCAGTATCTCCTCCTCCTTGGTTTCCACCATTTCCGTTCATGTAGCCATCCATCCAGTCTTCTAACTCTCCCATTGCCAACTGTTCATTTGTTTCTGCGTTTCTCCAAGTGTTTGCTGCTTGTTCAGCTCTACTGAATATTCCATTTTGTCCTATTGTAAGGCTTATTGCTACTCCTGCAAGGATTAAAAGGACTATGATAGTAACGACTAACGCTATTAAAGTAATACCTTTTACTTGCTTTTTCAATTTTCTAATATTCAAACTTGTCTTTCCGTTCTCCATTAGAATTCTCCTTTCTTTTGTATTCTATTTATTTTATGCTTCTTGCTTTTTCTTTTATTTGCTTTTGTTTTAATTATTTCCATTTTTATAAATAGTATTCATACATATACTTTTTCCTTTGAATATTAGATTTTCAATGTACTATTACTATTTATACAAAATAGATTTAATCATATTTATTTTATATTTTCTTTGTTTTTTAGTCAAGCCATTTTATATTACATTTTTGTTACAATTTATTTGCTTTTATAGTTAGCCTTACAATTCATTTTGCATCAACAACTAAAATCTCTTTGCTTGATTTAGTTAAAACCTCTGATTCAAGTTTTCCAACTCTAATGGTATCTTCAATTCTAATACCGTATTTTCCCGGCAAATATATTCCAGGTTCATTTGTTACTACCATATTTTCTTTTAATATATTTTGAGAATTGTGGCTTAAATATGGAAGCTCATGAATTTCTATACCTACTCCATGTCCTAATGCATGTATTAAAGTGTAATTATATAGGTAAAAATCATTTTCTACACTTCTTGCAATCATTTTACAGCTTATGCCTTCTTTGATGTCTTTTGTAGCTCTAAGTTGATTTTTTAATATATAATTATACAAGTTTTGTAATTCATCACTCACTTCTCCAGCAAATATTGTTCTAGTCATATCAGCACAGTATCCTTTATATTTAGCGCCAAAATCTATTGTAATAGGGTCTCCTGCTCGTATAATTTTGTCAGAAGGTATTGCGTGTGGCTTTGATGAATTTACTCCTGATGCCACTATTGTCTCAAAAGCAACTCCATCAGCACCATTTTGAGCAAAAAACTTTTCTATTTCAAATGCAACTTGCTTTTCAGTCATGCCTATTTTAATATAAGACAAAAGATGTTTAAAGCATTTATCTGTTATTTCACAGGCTTTTTCAATATAGCTTAACTCTGTTTCATCCTTAACCATTCTTAGTTTTTCAATAACATTTTCTGTTTCTTCTATATTTCTAATTCTATATTTTCTAACAATATTTGTATAATCAGCATATGTAACATAATTTTCTTCAAATCCTACATTTTCACAGTCCTTGAAAAAAGTTTGATTATCCTCTTCTGATACATCTTTATTATCATAAATTATAAACTCATCATTAATTGTCAAAAAGTTGTTCACTTCTTCAATATATCTTGCGTCTGTTATAAAAATGTTTTCTTTATCAGTTATTAAGATTGTTCCTTCAACAGGGATTCCTATTATATATCTAATGTTTACAGGGTTAGAAATAATTAAACCTTGTATATTTAATAATTTCATTTTTTCCCTTATACACCTTATTTTATAATTCATAGCCATCCCCTCCTTATTTCATTGTTTTAAGACATTACACTTGATACATTCCAAGTGTAAAGATTTTAAGCAATGCAATTAGCATCAAATGTTCTGGCACAAACATTACTAGAAATGTTGCAATAACTATAAATGGTCCAAATGGAATATATTCATTTGCCTTTTTCTTTTTAGTTAAAATTAAAATTATACTTATTATTGCTGCTAATAAGAATGATAATATAGAAATTATCACTATGTTGTATGCTCCAAATAATATTCCTAAAGCTCCCATAAATTTGACATCGCCAAATCCCATAGCTTCTTTTCCTGCAATTAAGCCACCTATTAATGTTATTATTAGGAATATTCCTCCACCTATTGCTAAGCCAAGCAGTTTATCTAGTAGCAAACTAAAGCTTCCGCTTCCCTCTATGAATGCAAATAAAAGTCCAACTTCAAATAATGTTAAAGTAAGTCTATTTGGTATTATTTGCTCTTTATAATCTATTGCAAAGGCAGATATTAAAAGTGGTGCTATTATCATATATTTAAGTAATTCTAATGTAAATCCGCAAAAAAACAATAAGCCAACATATGTAATCGCAGTTAAATACATAAATTTAGAGTTAAGTTTTAAATCTTTTGTATAAATTTTATAAAAGTCTTTACTCAATATTGGTTTATGTTCACTCATTCTTTGTGTTGCCCAGTCAAGAATTTGTCCAACTACTAAACCTAATAAAAATATGAAAAAATAATATAATATATGTATGTTTTGTATATACATTTTGTCCTCCTTCGTATTAAAAAGCTGGTTTTTGAAAATGTAATCTATTAATCATTTTTAGCCTTTTGCTTTTTTAAAACTTGTTTTTCCAATTTTCTTTTAATATTATTGATTTTTACCTTTTCTTCACATAATGGCTCTGTTAATATAGAAAACATCTTCATTCTGTTAGTTCCCAAAACATCAGTAAACAATTGGTCTCCAACTTCTGCTATATTCTCACTGTTTTCCACTCCTAATATTTTTTTAGCCCTTTTTAATCCAATTTTAGTTGGTTTTACCGAGAAGTGAACATAAGGTATATCAAGCATTTTTGCAATTTTTTCTATTTTATCTTTTTTCAAACTATTTGATGCTATGCAAAACTTAATACCATTTTTCTTCATATCATCAATCCAGTCTTTTAAGCCTTCTAATGGCTCTCTATTTAAATCAATAAGAGTATTATCCACATCTAAAATCATTGCTTGTATGTTATTTTCTTTAAGTATTTGAATAGTTATATCTGTTATTTTATTAACTTGCATATTTGGGGTTAATAACATAAATGTCTCCTTGCATTTTATAATATTTTAATTTGCAACTTTATTTTAACATAGTAGATTTTATTTTTCAATCACTTTTTACTTTGGGAACGGTCCTTTTCGTAAAATATTACGTTTTGCTCCGTCCCCAAAGTAAAATATTTATAAACCCTTCATCGAAAGTTTCACTTTTTGCCTTTCATTATCTATTCCTATAACTTTAACTTTGACTATATCCCCAATTGAAACTACATCACTTGGCTTCTTTACAAATTTATCACTAAGTTCTGATATATGTACTAATCCATCATGTTTTACTCCAACATCTACAAAAGCTCCAAAGTCTGTAATATTTCTAACTGTTCCTGTTAAAATCATGCCTTCTCTTAAATCTTCAAATTTTAATACGTCGCTTCTTAAAATAGGTTTTGGCATATCTTCTCTAGCATCTCTACCTGGTTTTGAAAGCTCTTTAATAATATCTTCTAATGTCATTTCACCCACATTTAATTCTTTAGCTAAATTTTTAACATTTACTTCATTTAGTTTTACTTTGATTTTACTTAGTTTTTCTTTGTCTAATAAATCTTCCTTTTTAAATTCTATTATGTTAAGTATTTTTTCAGTTGCCTCATAGCTTTCTGGGTGAACACCTGTAATTTCTAATGGATTCTTTCCGCCAGGAATACGTATAAATCCTGCACATTGTTCATAAGCAACATTTCCTAGTTTAGGTACATTTAAAAGTTCTTTTCTTTCTTTAATTGCTCCGTTTTCATCTCTATATTTTACTATGTTTTTTGCAATTGTTTTATTGATTCCTGAAACATATGAAAGAAGTGATGCTGTTGCAGTATTTACATCAACACCAACAGTATTTACTGCATCTTCCACTACTCCTTCTAGGCTTTCAGATAATTTCTTTTGGTCTACATCATGTTGATATTGTCCTATTCCTATTGCTTTTGGGTCAATTTTTACAAATTCTGCAAGTGGGTCTTGTAACCTTCTAGCAATAGATATAGCTCCTCTTAATGAAACATTTAAATCTGGATATTCTTCTGAAGCTAATTTTGATGCTGAATAAACAGATGCACCAGCTTCACTAACAATTGTGTAATATACATCTTTATGTAAAGTTTCTTTAACTTTTTTAAGAGTATTTGCTACAAAATTTTCTGATTCTCTTGATGCAGTACCATTGCCTATTGCTATCATTTGTATATTGTCTTTTACTATAAGTTTAATAAGTTCTTTTTCTGAACCTTCTATGTCATTTTGAGGCTCTGTTGGATATATAACTCCTGTATCCAAAACTTTTCCTGTTTCATCTATTACAGCTAATTTGCAACCAGTTCTATATGCAGGGTCAAATCCTAAAACAGTAAATCCTTTTAAAGGTGCTCCGAGTAATAATTGTTTTGCATTCTTTCCAAATACTTCAATTGCTTGTTTATCTGCTTTTTCTGTTAAATCTGCTCTTATCTCTCTATCTACTGATGGCTCAATTAATCTTTTAAAACTATCTTCGCTTGTTTCTTTAAGTATTTGTTCAAATTTATCATTTTTTATTATTTTGCGTTCTATAAAATTAAGTATTTTATCCACAGGCTTTTCTATACTAACTTTTAAGAATTCTTCTTTTTCTCCTCTATTTATTGCTAATATTCTATGACTTGGAATAGTACTAATTTTTTCTTTGAAATCATTATACATGCTATATGTTGGATTTTCTTCTTTTGCATTTTTTGTAGTTATAAAGCCTTCTCTATAATACATCTTCTTTATTTGTTTTCTAAATTCCGTATCATCTGAAATTTCTTCTGCTATAATATCTTTTGCTCCGCCAATAGCTTCTTCTACTGTTTTTACTTCATCATTAATGAATTCTTTTGCAATTTCTTTAAGTGGTTTAGTTTCCTTTTGCTCTTTAATAATTTGAGCTAGTGGTTCTAAACCTTTCGCTTTGGCAACTGTTGCTCTTGTCTTTTTCTTTTGCTTGTATGGTCTATATATATCCTCTACTTCTGCTAGAGTTTGCGCTATTTCCAGATTTTTTACAATTTCATCTGTTAGCTTTCCTTGATTTTCTATTGAGGTTTTAACTTCTTCTTTTCTTTCTTCAAGGTTTCTTAAATATTTTAATCTTTCGTCTAAGTTTCTTAAAACTTCGTCACTTAGTCCTCCTGTTACTTCTTTTCTATACCTTGCAATAAATGGTATTGTATTTCCACCATCTATTAATTCTATTGTTTTTTCTACTTGATAATTCTTTATGTTTAATTCATTTGCAATTGTTTGTACTATGTTCATTTTTTCATCCTTTCTATTAAGTTTTTATGCACTCCTTATTTATCTACAGATATTAATACTTTAGCTTAGTGCTTGAATATACATTTTTTAAATTTTTTTAATTTATTTGCAATATTTACTGTGTCTTTGCTTATTCTAGCATAGCGAAGTTTTAATTGCAAGAAAAATAGAAGCTCTGTTATTAGAATGCTTCTATCTCCTTATTTCAATTATAAATACAAAATAACTCTAAAAGCTGCATCATCCAACTTTGCACTTTCACCACGTACTATGAATGCTCTAGAAGCTGGTCCACCAACTTCGCCATAATCTCCATGATAAGGGTCTCCTCTTATTATATTTCCATTAGTTACATTATATGTTGATTCTGTAGAAATTTCAAAAGTATTTCCTGCCATATCATATATATTGCATCTTCTATCTATTACTTCATCTCCATTAGTTACATTAGCTAGTAAACTTTCTCCACATTTTTCTAACCTTCCTGTCGTATTTTTACCTGGCTGTCTTGAATAATTAGTATCTCCACTAAATTTTTGAATAAACACAGTTGCAGTATCCCATGCATAACTATTCACTAAATCACTTTCAAATTCATCCCTAATGTACATATTTCTACTCAATTGACTTGCTTCAGTATATATTATGTTATTATATGGATACACTCCTTTTTTAGACACAACTGTATCGGTAATAGGAGAATTTTCTGTTCTTTGGTGTGTTTCGTCAACAGCCAATGCATCTCCTGCTTCATATCTACCAATATAGTATCCTTTGCTGTTAGTGGCTTTTCCCAAAAAATCTTTTAAATTTTTTGCTTTATAGTCTCCTTCAAGTTCTTTTGCTCTCAAAACTCCAGATACTATTTCAACGCTTTCTGATGTATCTTGCCAATTATCTATTGTTTGTATTATTTTTTCTGTTCCTGTGCCACTAAAATCATATCTTCCTAAAACTAGATTTTCAATTTTATTTCCTTCTGTTATTATATTGCCAACAGGTATCCAAACAAATTGACTTCCTTTTGTATATTCATCCCCTGCTGATACATCTTCTATTACCACTCCACCTGTTACACTTGTTGCTGAATCCGATGCTATTTTAAAACCAGCAGGAACCTTTACATTGTTTCCATAATCATCTATTAAATTTGTATTATTTTCAAATACTTTTTGTGACTCTTTTCCTTGTTTAACAGTTACCACTTTAGTTCCAACCAATCTTTGCCCTTTTGCATAAGCTATTTTTCCCCATAGTATGTCCTCTGCTGTTGCTGTTGCATCTGACGTGTCCAAGTCTTCTAGTGTCCCTGTTACCCCTCCTAAGGTTATACCTGCTTTTATATATTCTGGTAGCAAATTTCCATTACTTGAACTTCCATTTGCTACATTATATTCCTCACTAGTTATTTGGTTTCTAATAATATTAGTTCCAATAATAACTGCAATAAGAATTAACAATATTATTACTGATACTAAAATTATTATCTTCTGTTTTTTATTTAATTTTTTCATTATACCAATTTTCCTTTCGTCTTTTAATTATTTTTGTACGCAAAAAGCTATGTATATTAAGTGAATTTTACATTCACCTAAAATACATAGCTTCTTCTCTATGTTTACATAAGTTTATTTTATTAAATCTTACGATATATATATATATATATATACAGCCTCAAGGCTTTCAAGCATTTTTGTCATTTATTTGCACTCCTTGCTTTTTCTCAATTATATATTTTCCAGAGTTTTTTTACAAGCCCAAATTTATACAATATACCAAATCTTATTATTTTTAAAATACTTTCCTAGTTCATTTCTAAAAAATTCTTCTCTCTCAGCTCTTAGCTCTTTCTTATATGCATATTTGCCTCTACCTCTGCCTGTCATTGTATTTTTATCATAAATTTGTATACTATTAGGAAAAGCTTCACTATTAATGGCATTATGAACATAGCTATATGTCATGAATATTATTTCAAAAAATATTTTAGTCTTAGCTTTTTCATTTAATTTTTCTTGTAATTCAATAATTAAATTGTAATATAGCTCTTTCCAATTATCTAAAAAAATTACAGGGGCTATTAATATTCCTATTTCATAATCAGCATCTGCCAATTTATTTATAGCCTCAATTCTGTCTTTCAATCTTGACGTTCCAAATTCCACAATGTTTATAATATATTCCGGATTTACACTCATCCTTATAATTATCCTTTTCTCGTGATTTAACTCCAGTAAATCATCTACATATGCAAACTTTGTGGGAAGTGTTAATTTACCTTTTTTAGCTTTCTTAAAATTTTCTATTGTCCAAACTAAATTATTTGTTATGGTATTTTCTAAAATTAAGTCACTATTACTACCTATTTCAAAAGTCAAGTTTCTATCCGCTTCATTCGCTGTTTTTATTATTTTATTTAGCATTTGTTCTCTATTTACAAACAATCTTAAATAGGCGCATTTGTTATAATTGCAAACCAGATAGCAATACATACAACTAGCAATACAACCAGATGAAGTATATGGAACTAAATAATCAGATACTTTATAATTTGGTACAAATTTTTGAGTTTTTCTTACTCCTATAATTAAATTTCTTTTCATCTTTAAAAATTCTTTATTACTTTTCTTTCGCATTTCTTCAATATTATTGTGATTTTCTATCTCTATTTTTGGAACATCTTTGTATTTTTCTAATAATTCTTTACCTAATTCATAGTTTGCAATATCTTTTTCAAAATAAATAGCTGTTGGTTTAAACATAGTTTTCTCCTTTCACTCGCTACTCAATAGCGACTAGCTTTTACTATGTTTTCCAACAGCTTGAGTTTTTATACTTTTTTACTTTTTGGACGGTCCTTTTCGTAAAATCTATGTAAAATTTTACATTTTGATCCGTCCCAAAAGTAAAATATTTATAAATCATAATTTTAATAGTTTCTTGTAATTTTTTGGGAAGCCCATTTTATTCATTACTTTTTCAACATTTATTGTAATTAACTTCCTTTTTAATGTCTCTATACTATTTATTATTTCTATATAAAAATTAGAGAATTGTTCTTTTTCTAATAAAAGCTTGAGTATAATAACTACTGAAAATAAATCTCGAGTACCATATTGATAATTGCCTTTTTTATTTTCAATTTTCATTTTTTTGTGATAGATATTATTAGAAATTCTATTTTTCATTTTTATATCATATAATTTTTCATCATGTGCACAAATATTTCTAACTAAAGTTAAATTATGTAAAATTATTTTGAATTCGTTTATTCTTAAATTATATTTTTTACTAATAGTATTTTGTTCTTTTGATTTCATTAGACTATAAAATCTTGATATTTTTCCAAATGATAAGACTCTTACCAATACCCATAGTGGAACATATTTATATTTATCTATATAATGGATTATCATTTCATTAGAATTTTTATATTGATATTGAATTTCTAAATTTACATCATTTATAAATTTTTCAACAAGACCTTTTTTTATTTTCGAATAATCAAAATTTTTGGGAACCAAATAGTTTTTATGACCATATACCATTGAAAATTCATAGGCAATATAAGTATCAATCTCATTTTCAATTAGTAACAAATATCTCAGAAAATTAATTTTTATCTTTTTATCAAACTCATATACTGCATAAATCTCTTCCAGTTTTGTATTTTCAATATATTTTTGTTTCTTACTTGTTTTATCAATAAACAAATCTTTATAACCATTTATTAGATAATAATAGTTATTCTTAGATAGCATTCTATACGCTTTATCATAGTCTTTTATAATAATGTTTCTTGATTTTAATATTTCGATTTGCTCGTCTATTGTTTTAAATGTTTTTTCCAATTTATTCCTCCACCAACGTAAAAAATTGACCTCGGGCCCGTAGGTTATCCGAGGTACGATCTACTATAGATAAGTATAACATCTATTACCTGAATTTGTCAAGTAAATTGTTAAAATTATCTATTAATATATTATATTACATTTATTAGTTTTTATACTTTTTTACTTTTGGGACGGACCTTTTCGTAAAATTTTACATTTTGCTCCGTCCCCATCGTAAAATATTAATCAATTTCAATAGCACCAGTATATAATGCATAGTACATACCTTTTTTAGCCATAAGTTCTTTATGGTCACCACGCTCAAGAATTCTTCCATGGTCTAAAACCATTATTAATTCTGAGTTTCTTATTGTTGATAATCTATGTGCTATTACAAATACTGTTCTGCCTTTCATTAATCCATCCATACCTTTTTGTACAATTTGTTCTGTACGTGTATCTATACTTGATGTTGCTTCATCTAGTATTAATACTGGTGGATTATATAATGCAGCTCTTGCAATTGATAGTAATTGTCTTTGTCCTTGAGATAAACCTTCTCCGCTTCCTGAAATTACTGTATCATATCCATTTGGCAAGTTTCTAATAAAGTGGTCTGCATTTGCAAGTTTTGCAGCATTTATTACGTCTTCATCACAGGCATTTAAGTTTGCATATTTTATATTGTCTTTAATTGTACCTGTAAATAAACTTGTATCCTGTAATACCATACCAAGTGATTTTCTTAAATCCTTTTTCTTGATTTTCTTGATATTAATTCCATCATATCTAATTTTACCATCTTGAATATCATAGAAACGATTTATTAAGTTTGTAATTGTTGTTTTTCCTGCGCCTGTTGCACCAACAAATGATACTTTTTGCCCCTCTTTTGCTTCTAGTGTAATATCATGAAGTACCATTTTATTTGGAGTATATCCAAAGTTTACGTTTTCAAATTCTACATGACCACGTAATCTTGTATAAGTAACCGTGCCATCATGATGTGGATGTTTCCAAGCCCAAATTCCAGTTCTTTCTGCACTCTCAACTAATTTACCGTTTTCCATTTTCGCATTAACTAATGTTACATAACCATCATCTTCTTCTGACTTCTCATCAATCAATGCAAATATTCTTTCAGCCCCTGCTAATGCCATTATAACAAAGTTCATTTGTTGAGATATTTGGCTTACTGGGTTTGTAAATGATTTAATATATTGTAAAAAAGCCGCTATGCTACCTATACTTAGTATATTATTTACTGATAACATACCACCAATTATAGCAATAAATACATATCCTAAATTTCCTATGTTTGCTATACATGGCATTAACATATTTGCATATATGTTAGCTTGAGTACTACTATCACATAATTCTTCATTTAACTTGTCGAATTTTTCTTTAGATTCTTCTTCATAGTTAAATACTTTAACAACTTTTTGACCATTCATCATTTCTTCAATGTAACCATTTACTTTTCCAATATCCTCTTGTTGTTTTACGAAGAACTTTGAACTGTTTCCACCAAAATATTTTGCACAAAACGCCATTAGCACAACCATTCCAAGTACTATTAGTGTTAAGTATACATTTGTTACAAACATTGATATTAGTACACTTGCCATTGTAACTACTGCTGAAAACACTTGAGGGATGCTTTGGCTTATCATTTCTCTTAATGTGTCAACGTCGTTTGTATATGTACTCATTATTTCTCCATGAGCATGTGTGTCAAAATATTTTATAGGTAATGTTTGCATATGATTAAACATATCTTCACGTACTTTCTTTAGTACACCTTGAGAAATATTTATCATCAATCTGTTATATAAATATGTTGCACATATTCCTACTAAATACATTGCTCCCATACCTAAAACAGCCATAAACAAATTGCTTAAATCTGGGTTTTGCTGTCCCATTAGAGGAGTTATATAGTTATCTATTAATTTTTGTAAGAATTGTATTCCCATTACATTGGCAATACTACTTACTATAATACTAATTATAACTATAACAAATTGAACTTTGTAAATTCCAACTGCATATTTTAAAAGTCTTTTTACTGTGCCAAAATTGATACTGCTTGAACTCTTTTTGTTCTTTTTATTTTTAGCATTTGTGTTTATTTTTTCAGTTTTCTTACTCATTCTCTTCTCCTCCTTTCATTTGTGAATTATATACTTCTTGGTATATTTTATTAGTTTTTAATAATTCTCTAGATGTTCCAATACCACTTATTTTTCCTTCATCTAATACAATTATTCTATCTGCATCTTCAACTGATGTAACTCTTTGTGCAATTATAAGCTTTGTTGTATTAGGTATTTCTTCTCTAAAAGCTTTACGTATGTAACTATCTGTTTTTGTATCAACAGCACTTGTTGAATCATCTAATATTAAGATTTTTGGCTTTTTCAAAAGTGCTCTTGCAATACATAATCTTTGTCTTTGACCACCTGATACGTTAGTACCACCTTGGTCAATCTTTGTATCATATTTTTCTGGGAACTCTTCTATAAAGCTATCTGCTTGAGCAAGCTCACATGCTTTTTCAAGTTCCTCATCATCTGCATTTTTGTCTCCCCATCTAAGGTTTTCAGATATAGTTCCAGAGAATAATACATTTTTTTGTAAAACCATTGATACAGCGTCACGAAGTGATTCCATATCATAATCTTTTACATTTACTCCTCCAACTTTAACAGTTCCTTTTGTAGCGTCATATAGTCTTGGAATAAGCTGAACTAATGTTGATTTAGAACTTCCTGTTCCACCAATTATACCTATTGTTTCACCAGACTTAATTTCCAAATTAATATCTTGCAAAGCATATTTATTAGGGTCTTTTTCATCACTATATGCAAAGCTTACATTTTCAAATGTTATAGAACCGTCTTTAATAGTTTTTATTGCATTTTTCTTATTCTTTATTGCTGGTTCTTCATCTAGAACTTCTACAATTCTTTCTGCTGAAGATTGAGCCATAATTATCATAACAAATACCATTGAAAGCATCATTAAGCTCATTAATATTTGCCATGCATATGTAATTAAGCTAGATAATTGACCTGTTTGGAATGTTCCCCCAATTATGTATTTTGCACCAAGCCATGAGATTATTAATACTGATAAATATACAACAAATTGCATAATAGGGCTATTGAATGCAATTATTTTTTCTGCTTTTTTAAAGTAATTATATACTTCATTATTAACATTATAGAACTTTTTCTCCTCGTGTTCCTCATTTGCATATGCTTTTACAACTCTTATTCCACCAACATTCTCTTGTACAACACTATTTAATTTATCATATTTTTTGAATACCTTTTCAAAGTTTGGATGAGCTTTTATTGCTATATAAAATAAAGCTACTCCAAGAACTGGTATTGCTACCAAGAATACGCAAGATAGTCTAACGTCAATGCTAAATGCCATAAATAATGAAGCTATTAACATTACTGGTCCTCTTACTAGTATTCTTATTATCATCATAAATGCCATCTGTACGTTTGTAACATCAGTTGTTAATCTTGTTATTAAACTTGATGTTGAAAATTTGTCTATATTTTCAAATGAATAATCTTGTATTTTATAGAACATTCCTTGTCTTAAATTTTTAGCAAATCCAGATGATGCTTTTGCTGCAAATCTTCCTGACAACATACCAAATAATAATGACATTATTGCTGAAATTGTAAGTAGTATTCCTATTTCTAATATGTACTTAATATCACTATTTGGAATACCAACGTCAATAATTTTTGACATTAAAAGTGGAATAATTACTTCCATTACTACTTCTAGAACAACAAAAATAGGTGTTAAAATACTTGCTTTTTTGTATTCTTTGATGTAACTTGCTAATTTTTTTATCATTTTTTTATTTTCCTTTCGTAAAAATTTAGGTTTTCTGGTTTAACCTATAAACCATTAATTTTGACAATTTTATTTAAAGAGATTGCCTTTATTTGCTAACAAAATGGCGTTTTAAAAAGAACAAATTACTTTGTTCTTTCTAAAAATTTATTTATATTTTAATATCATTATACTTTTGAAATAATATTCAAAAAGTCATTAATACTATTTATACTAGCCATTTTTGTTACTTTACATTTTATTATGGTATAACAAATTTTTACTTTTGTCAAGGAATTTTTATTTAATTATTTTAATATATTATGTAATTTTTTGTGTAAACCTATGGACTTTTGTGGAAATATATGGTAGTATAAATATGCCTTTCATGGTAGAAAGGAGGTACACAAAAGATGAAGGATCTAAAAACCTTACTAATTCTAATCATTATATACATAATAGTGTCTAATGAAAAGAACTAAAAGAAAAAAGCTAGGAGTTGCCATCCTAGCTTTTTTTAAGTACACGCGATGAAGGATCTAAATTCACTCGCTAAAATTATTATACTTCTTTTACCTTTTATTGTCAATAGCTTTTTCAAAATATTTTTTCAATCAGCATGTATAAAATTTGCAATTTACAAGTACAAAAAAAATGAACTCTGAGATTTATGCCCAAAGTTCATTTTTTAATTAGTCATTATGTTCATACATAAAGTATCTTATTGACCACAATCCGGCTAATCCGACTATTGCATATATAATTCTACTTACCATACTCATTGTACCAAATATGCTATCTACTAAGTTAAAACCAAAGAATCCGATTAATCCCCAGTTGATTGCGCCAATAATGACTAAAACTAAAGCTATTCTGTCAATTATTTTCATATTTTTTTACTCCTATCTTTTAGTTTTACATTCTTAGTTTGTGTAATTTTTTATATATTATTCATAATCGTAGTATTAAAATTTTCATAATTTGACATTTTTTTCATTTTATTTACAAAATCTATGCTTACCAATTGTTACAGTCATCGGTCTTGACCAAATCCATTTATTTGTTGCAGTTGCCGGATTAAAATAATATATTGCTCCATAAGTTGGGTCCCAACCATTTAAAGCATCTTGTGCTGCTCTCTTTGCTGTTTCATCTGGTGCTAAATTTATTTGTCCATCTGATACACAGTCAAATGCGCCCGATTGATAGACAACTCCTGAAATAGTATTTGGAAACGAACTTGATTTTACTCTATTTAGGACTACTGCTGCTACTGCAACTTGTCCTGTATAACTTTCGCCTCTTGCTTCTCCATACACTACTCTACTCAGTAAATTTAAATTACTAGAACTTACATTACTACTAGAAGATGATGAACTACTTGATGAAGATGAATTAAATATTCCCATTGCCTCTAATGTTTTTGTTCCAGCAATTCCGTCAGCAGTTAATCCATTCTTTTTTTGAAATTTCTTTACTGCTGCAAGTGTTGCACTTCCATATACTCCATCTACATTTCCTGAATAATATCCCCAATTTTTTAATTTTGTTTGAATTTGCCTTACTTCTTCTCCTCTGGAGCCATATTTTGAAAGTGCTTGAACTTCTGCATTCCTAACTACCACATTATAACTTACAAATAGCATTATTGCTATTATTAATAATACACCAATTTTTCTCTTAACTTTCATAGTATTTTCCTCAAATTAATTTTCAATAAAAGCTTTTAGATATGTTTCACATGCAAAACATGAATTTTTAAAGAAATAATGTTTTCCATTTATCAAAAAACCTTTCTTGGTATTATTTTTACCAAAAAAGGTTTTTTTATACAATTTTTAATTAATTCATTTTTAAATTTCAAAGTTTGAAAAAATGCTAAAACAAATTATAGATTTCATTTTTTAATTACAAAACATTAGAAAATTCCTACAATATTGCCATCATCATCAATGTTTATATTTTCAGCTGCTGGATTTTTAGGTAATCCTGGCATTGTCATTATTTTTCCTGTTTTTACAACTACAAATTCTGCTCCATTTTTTATCTCGACAGAACTAACATGGATTTTGAAAGGTTCTTTGCAAAGTAAATTTTTAGCATCATCTGAAAATGAATATTGTGTTTTTGCAATACATACTGGCATGTTTTCTGCAATATTTCTAATTTCTTCTATTTGTTCTTTTGCTTCTTCTGAATAGATTACTTCAGTTGCACCATATATTTCTTTTGCAACTTTTTCTATTTTTTCTTCCAAGCTTAAATTTAATTCATATATTGGTTTAAAGTTTTTAGGTTCTTCGCAAATTTTCACAACTTTTTCTGCTAAATCTTTTGCACCTTCTCCGCCTTTTTCCCAATTTTCTAACAAACTAAATTCTACTTTTCCTTCTAATTCTTTTTGTAAAATATTTATTTCACCTGCTGTATCTGATGTAAATTTATTTATAGCAACTATTGGATTTAACCCATATTTTTTTATATTTTCTACATGTTTCAATAAATTATGTATTCCTTCTTTTAGCGCTTCTTCATTTTCATTATTTACTTCATCTTTTGCGACTCCGCCATGATATTTTAATGCTCTTAATGTTGCCACAATAACAACGCAATCTGGTGATGTATTTATTTGTCTACATTTTATATCTAAGAATTTTTCTGCCCCTAAATCTGCTCCAAATCCCGCTTCTGTAACCGTATAATCTGCAAGTTTCATAGCCATTTTAGTTGCTAAAATGCTATTACATCCATGTGCAATATTTGCAAATGGTCCACCATGAATTATCGCTGGATTATTTTCCAATGTTTGAACTATATTAGGATTTAGTGCATCTTTAAGTAACACTGTAAGGCTTCCCTCTGCTTTTAAATCATGGCATGTTATAGAATTTCCTTCTTTATTATATCCAACTATTATATTCCCTAATCTTCTTTTTAAATCTTTAAGAGAATTTGCCAAGCATAATATTGCCATTATTTCTGATGCAACTGATATATCGAAATGGTCTTCTCTCGGAGTCATATTTTTTTCTCCTGAAAGTCCTATTTCAACAGTTCTTAAAGCTCTATCATTTAAATCAACACATCTTTTCCAAACTACTTTTTCAAAACCAAGTTCATTGCCTTGGAAAATATGATTATCTATTATTGCGCTTAATAAATTATTTGCTGAGGTTATTGCATGTATATCTCCTGTAAAATGAAGGTTTATATCTTCCATTGGCGCTACTTGAGAATGTCCTCCACCTGTTGCTCCACCCTTTATTCCAAATACAGGTCCTAAAGATGGTTCTCTCAGTGCAAGAATTGCTTTTTTGCCAATTTTATTTAATCCATCTGCAAGTCCAATTGAAGTAGTTGTTTTTCCTTCCCCAAGTGGTGTTGGATTAATTGCTGTAACTAATATTAGCTTTCCATCTTTCTTATCTTTTAGTTTTTCTAAATAGTTTAAAGAGATTTTTGCCTTATACTTCCCTATCGGCTCCACTTCACTTTCTGGAATATTAAGCTTATCTGTAATCTCCTTTATATTTTTTAACTTTGCATTTCTTGCTATTTCAATATCACTCACTAAAAACACCTTCTTTACATAAAAAATTAAATATAACTCTGTAATATAAAACTACTTAGACTTAAAAACAAAATTCTACAATCAAAGTATCTAAAAAATCAAACCAGCTACTAATCCTATTAATGCACCAGCTGCAACTTGTACTGGTGTGTGACCAGTTTTTTCTTGTAAATATTCTCCAGGTGTCATATCTTTAACTTCTTTTACAACTTTATTTAGTATATGAGCTTGTTCTCCAACTGCTCTTCTAACTCCAGCAGCATCGTACATTGTAATAAAAGCAAACAAAGCACTTAATGCAAAAATTGGTTCATCTACTCCTACATGTTTACCAATTAAAGTTGCAAGTGACACTACTACTGCTGAATGAGAACTAGGCATTCCACCCGCTCCCATAAACCTTTTAATATTCCATGTTCCTTCTTTAAAATATTCATATAAAACTTTAAACATTTGTATTCCAAACCATAGCACAAAAGGAATTATCAAATATTTATATTGATTAAAAAAATTTATCATCCTGTTTTCCCCTTCTCTTTAGCTATTAATATTTTATTAGCTAAATTCTCTTGTATTAATTATCATAAAGCTCAAACTATAAGATTATTCATTTTCATTTAATGTAAACTCTTTTTCTTCTCCGTTAATTAATACTGTTATTTTCTTTTCTGCATCTTCTAATATTTTATTGCATTTTTGAGATAGTTTCATTCCTTCTTCAAACTTTTTTACAGAAGTATCTAAGTCTAAATTGTCATTTTCCAATTCATTTGCAATTGTTTCTAATTTTTGCATTGCTTGCTCAAATGTTAAATCTTCCATCTTCATTTCCTTTCAATTTTTTACTCTTATTTATTTTTTCTATTTAATTGTATTTCATAATTAATCTGTTTTCATATTCAACTGTTTTTTGTATTTAACAATAATTTCTTACTTCTTAACTTTTAATAGTTTCTATAACTCTTGTCTTAACTTTACCATCAATCAATCTTAACTCTAATTCATCATTTACATTAACATCATTTATCTTTGATACAACTTTTCCATCTTTCTCAGCTATACTATATCCTCTAGTCAATGTTTTTAGAGGACTTAATGCATCTAATTTAGCAATAAGCTTAACACTTTCTGCTTTAGATTTTGTTAATTTATTTGTTATGCTATTTTGTATTGATTTTACTAGCATATCTAAATTTATAGACTTTTCATTTAGTTTTTGTAAAGGTTCTTTAAAAACTCTTCTTGTCATACATTTTTCATATCTCATCTTCATTAGCTCTAATCTTCTTTTTAGCGCTACTCTATATCTATTTTGATATGTGCTTATTGTATAAACTACATCTGCAATGTTAGGTACAGCAAGTTCTGCTGCAGCAGATGGTGTAGGAGCTCTTAAGTCTGCTACAAAGTCTGCTATTGTAAAATCTGTTTCATGCCCTACGGCTGAAATTATAGGTAATTCAGAATCATATATAGCCCTTGCAACAATCTCTTCATTAAAAGGCCATAAATCTTCTAGTGAACCTCCACCTCTACCTATTATTAGCACATCGGCTAATTTTTCATCATTCATCTTTTTTATTCCATCAGCAATTTGCTGGCTGGCCCCAGGTCCCTGAACTGGTACTGGTAAAAGCCTTATATGTACATTTGGATTCCTTCTAGTTGATACATTTATTATATCTCTTATAACTGCACCTGTTGAAGAAGTAAGTACTCCTATTGTTTTTGGAAACATAGGTATTTTCTTTTTATGTGATTGTTCAAATAATCCTTCTTTTTCAAGTTTAGCTTTTAATTTTTGGTATTCTTCATATAAAGAGCCTATCCCTTCTTGCTTCATTGCCTTGCAGTATATTTGATAAACTCCATCTCTTTCAAAAACTGATACACTTCCTAATATTACTACTTTCATTCCATCTTTAGGCATGAATTGTAAGTGTGGAGTATAGCTTTTGAACATAATGCATTTAATAAGTGAGTTTTCATCTTTTAAAGTAAAATACATATGTCCTGTATAATGAAGTTTAAAATTTGAAATCTCACCTTTTACATACACATTATTTAAAAATTCATCACTATCTACTTTTTCTTTTATATATCTGTTTAATTCCTGAACTGTAATTGGTTTTATGTCCATTGATTTTTCCCTTTCAGAATAACTTTATTTATCAAGATTGTTTTTCTTAATAATACTTGCTAAAACACCATTTACAAAAGATTTAGAATTATCATCACCATATTTTTTAGCAATTTCAACAACTTCATTTATTACTACTTTATATGGCAATTTTGAATATAATATTTCATATATTCCTAATTTTAATAAAGTTAAATCTATTTTTGAAATTCTATTAATATCCCATTCTGCTTTTATATTTTCAGATATATCTTTTTCTATTTTTTCGTTATTTTGATTTACTCCTATAATAATATCTTTTATATAGTTTATAGCATCATTATCATCAATATTATTTTCTTGTATAAACAAATCAATTTGTTCTTCTAAATTTGTTTCTTCCATAAGTTGTATGCTATATAATAATTTAAAAGCCTCTTCTCTTGCCTCTGTTCTTTTCATTTATGTTATTTCATTCCTTTCATTTTAAAAGCATTATTTCTTCTACAAATTTCTATATTTAAAACATCCTTTTTATTACATTTTGTCTATTATTTTTCTCAATTTTTCCTTTACTTTGTCTTTGTTATGTTGAAAATAGTTTCCTGCCCATATTCCCATACCAACAAGAACTAGTCCTATAACTAATCTATACATATCAGTACAAGCAATAATAAGTGCTACTATTCCGCCTAATACGGCACCCCAATAATTAGCCATAAATTTTTTAAAATCGTCCATTTTGCACCTCCATTAATTTATTGTAATTTCCTGCTTTGCAAATGATTATTTTAATACTTTTGTATGTGTTAAATTATTTTGTTTCTACACTATCATCTGCAACATTTTTTTCTTCTTTTGTAGGTACTTGTTCAACTCTTTCAACATCATTTACTTTGATATTGATTTCTTTTATTTCTAAATCAGTTGCTTTTTTAACTGTTTCTTTTATTTTGTTTTGTAATTTACTTGAAACATCTTTTATAATAGTTTCTTTTTGAATATTGATTTCTATATTAACATGAACATCATTGTTTTCATCTAATTGTATTTCAGTATCTGCACCTTCAATATTTTTAAAATCATCAATAGTACTATTAACTAAATTTTTAATTGTTCCTTTTGTTATTAATAATTTTCCATTATCATTTTGTAACAAAATGCCTTCTTCATCATCACTCTTTTGAGCATGTCTTTCCCAACTTGGAAAGAACAAACATTTTATAGCCAATAGTATAAGAACTATACTAATTCCAATTGTTATATACATACCATTTGAAGTTGAAATAGCATTTGTTAATGCGATTGATATTATTGATACATCTATCCAACCAAAAGCAGTTAAACATACTAATACTGCCAATATTAAAGTTAATAGCGAAAATATTGCTAAACCTAGCTTGTCCAAAAATTTCATTTTATATCACCTTTCTTTCTATTTAGCTTAACATAATTATTATTTTTTCTTTGTTTCTTTTTTAGCTTCTTCTTTATCTGTATTTTCTTTTACTTCTTCATTTTTCTTTTCTTCTACTTGAACTGTACTAACACCTTGTACATGAACATTTACTTCAAGCACATTAAGTCCTGTCATATTTTCAACAGATTTCTTTACTCTCTTTTGGATTTCAAAAGCAACATCTGGAATTCTAGCGCCATATTCAACTATAATATTTACATCTATTCTAGTTTCTTTATTGTCTAAAATTTCTACTTTTATTCCTTTTGCTAAATTTTTCTTTCCACTAAGAACCTCTGAAATTCCTCCTGCGAATCCTCCTGCCATTTCTGCTACTCCAGATACTTCAGAAGCAGACATTCCTGCTATTACAGCAACAACATCATCAGATATTTCTATATTATTTTCTCCTTCACTTAAAACAATCTCCTCTTCTTTTTTTGCTTGTTTCTTTTCTTCACTCATAATAATTCCCTACCTTTCTTAGTTTAAAGCAATACCTATAAATGAAAATTACCATTCATATTAAGTTTTCTTTATTTATAGATATTCTAAGTATACCAATATATGCTTAATTTTACAAGTATTTTTGCGATTATTTTTCTTATAATTTTCTTAATTTCATACTATTTGCAGTTTTAGTAATTATATTATCACAATATAAAATATCTCAAATTTTTATTTAATTCTATTTACTTTTTTAAGTTTATAGTGATATACTAAGTGTATAAAATTTATACGAAAGAAGTGTTTTAATATGCAAAATATAGATAAAAATAATTATAAATTTACAATCGATGAAACCCAACTTAATCAAATATTAGATAATGCAATATCTAATGATTCATCTCTTATTGTTGGTAAATTACCAATTGAAGAGCCTGTATATTATGCTCCTGTTACTAGCACTCCTCAATTAGCTGAATCAGATGGAACTAATGTGCTAGCTCTTACTGTTAGAGGTGATTACAATTTGTCAATTGCAAAAAATGCATTTTTTAAAACGATTAGAATGTCATTAAAAGTTGCATTTTCAACATTCTTTTTAAACATTGCAAGAATATTTTTAGCATAGTGCTACTGTTTAATGGTATTTTATCTATGTTTATTATTTAAAGGGTATAACTATAAAAAATCGAACGAAGCAGACGTTCCCGCCTAGACGGAGTGAGATTTTTTTATAACTATACCCTTTTATGTGTTAAGCTTAAATAGAGCTTTTATTTTATTTATTAATTTATTTATTCTACTTCCATAAACAACTGTAAGTGCCATCTTGCTTCTTTGCTCATGAAGTTTAATTAATTTTAAATCTAGTTTATTCATGAAATTAGACTTATAATTTTCACTGTTATTGTAATAGTAATCATTAACTTTTACTTTTCCTGTAAGCTCTACATATTTATCTAATTTCGCAGATAATGTTTGTACATCTTCCTCTGTTTCTATTAATTTATATTGTTTTTCAAAATATGTCCTCATTATTAAGTCTTGAGTTTCAATGTACATACTTTTTAATTCTTCTATTTTATTTTTTGCGGAATTATTTTTTATATTATAATTGATTATTTCATCAAATTGATTAATTATTGTTTGAGCATTCTCCTCAAAAGTATTAAAAAATAATTCTTCAAATTTATCATCATTTAATATAATTGCCTTAACTAGTTCATTTTCTCCCATCAAAAGGACTATTTGTTCTATTAAATTTGTTAAAATAGGATAATATTCTGGACTAATTGTTCTTAATATTATTTCACCTTTATTTATTGTTTGTATATTCTTATTTACAGCCTTCGATGAAATGTATTGTACAGCTCCTTCATTTATGCCTAGTCCATGTAAAGATAATTCATTAAAGTTACATAAGCCTATTTTGTCTAATTTGCCATTTTTCTTACGCACATCTTGCATAAAATGTATTATTTCATGAATCATTGCATCATTTGTTTTATTTATATCTATACTTTCATAAAAATAGATTTTATGATTTTCATAAAAGTAATTTACTTTTGGTAAGTTTTTCTCTGTTTGAGCCCAAAACATATTTGCATTTTGTATTTTATCTAAAATTTGTTGCTCATCATTTTTCAAGATAGGAAAAGCCATGATTAAAGAATTTGTTACATTACATGCAACAATTTTTTTCTCTTCTTTTGTGAATTCTTTTGTTTCTTTAATTCCTATTTTTTTTAATTTCTTCTCTATTTTCAAAATAAGCCTCCGTATTTTCACATTCAACGATATTTGAACTAGTCTATTTGTTTTATAACCATGGTTCACTTTCTATAAATAACAGATTCTTTTATTTTCATTACAATTATACAATAGCAATTATTTTTATTCAATATTAATTCAAGAAAAAAGAGAGCAAAGTTAAATTGCTCCCTTTTCTTTGAATACAGTTTGGATTCATAAAATTTATTTAACTAATATTAATTAGTTACTAATTTATTGATTATCTTCTGCTACGCCTTCTACTTTGTATGAAATATATAAGTTTTCATCTAATATATCATCACTATTTATTACCCAAGTAAATCCAACGCCTTCTGTATAGGTTAAACCATTAACTCCATTACCGCTTAATTGTCTCAATGTATAAGTTATTTCTCTTCCATTATCTCCAATTTGTACAGTAACTTCATCATCTATGATTGTTCTTGTTTCTGGTATTGTGATTGTTACTGGCATTGTTGTTGCTTCATAGCTGTATTTATTAGTTGTTTGACTACTTAGTATATCATCAAAAGTTGTATCTAAGTCAGATGTTTCCATATAGCTTCCGCTTGAAGATATATTATTTAGAATATACTTAGCATATGTTTTTTCATACATATAGTAATATCTAGTTGGATTCCATCTGTCGCCTTTATTTTCATAGCCATTAAATATACTTGTATCTAATCCTTGAGTATATTTTTCTGCATATTGAATATGATTTTCGTCATCTTTTAAATCATTTATTCCTAATCCGACTGCATAAACTGTTGTATTACTTTTGGTCTTTAGTTCTGATGCTTGTTCTAGTATATTAGGTCTTAAATTGTTCTTATAAGTACTATCTGTCACTGCATTTACATTAACAATATCACCTGTTGGATAATCTGGATTCCAGTTACTTCCTTCATTTTCATAGTAGAATGTTGGTGAACCATCTGTTAAGAATACTACTACTCTTTTTCTATTTTCTGCATTTGGCATTCTTAATAATTGTTCTATTTTTGTATTGGCTTTATCTAAAGCATCATAGATATTAGTTCCTCCACCAGTAGTTAAATTATCAATTATGCCATTTCTTTCCCAATAATAACCGTCTGGATTTCCTACTAATGTTGCTTTATCATTATATTCATAAGTACCAACTATTTTTGCAGTATCTGAATATGTTATTAGTGAAATTGTTGAATTTGTTTCACTGCTAAATACTCTATTTACAAGGTTTTCTGCTGCTGTTTTTAGGTTGTTAATTTCTCCACTAGTTCCCATACTTCCTGAAACATCTAGTACTAATACTAAGTCAAGTGAATTCATAGTTTGTGCAGTTGTTGTGACTGTGACTTTCTTTACTACTGTTGTTGTGGTTTCATTTGTTGGTTTGTCATTTACATAAGCTATATTTAATATTGGTTTTCCTACTTCTGCTGTGGTATTTACTTTTGCTCTAAATGTAATTGTTAAAGTTGTATTTCCTGCTAAAGTTCCGTTATATGATATTGTTCTAGTATCTGGATTGTAGCTTACATTTGAGCTATTTCCATTTTCTACTTTAATAGAACCATTTACAAAATCTACTTCTGTTGGAAGTGTATCTGTTACATTTACATCTGCCTCTAAATCTGATGTATTCTTTACTGTAATTGTATAAACTATTATATCTCCTATTTCAGCTTCATCTTTACTTTGTCCTGGTATTTCAATACCATTGTCATCTGTATCCAATATTGTTGCAGCTGATTTAGAAATTTCTAATGTAGGTTCTACAACTGTTGTTGTAGTTTCGTTTGTTGGAACATCATTTACTGATGCTGTGTTCTTAATGTCTGTTCCTACTGTTGTTCCTTCATTTACTGTTACATCAAAGCTTACTGTTGCTGTTCCTTTTGCTGGAACTTCTATTTCAATTCCGTTTGTCAAATTTTCTAATGTTTTTGTACTATCTTTAACATCATTTATAGCAATACTTCCTTCTACAAATGTTGTATTTTCTGGATTTGAATCTTTTACAGTTACTTTTCCGTCTACATTACTATTGTTTCTTAAAGTAATTGTATATGTTATTGTATCTCCTACTTCTACTCTTGTTTCGCTTGCTTGTTTATTAGCTGTTATTACTGGAGTTTCAACTTCTTCAGTTGGATTATCATTTACATATGCTTTATTAGATATTGTACCTGTTGCTCCGCTATTTACTGTTACTTGGAATGTTACTGTTGTTGTTCCAGCTTTCTCTCCTAATTTAGCTGGTACATTTACTTCTATTCCGCTTGCCAAATCTTCTGCTGTTAATTCACTATTTGCAACTCCTGCTACAACTATGCTTCCATCAACAAATGTTGTGTTTTCTGGTATTGTATCTTTTACAATTGCTGTTCCTTCTGCTGAGCCATTATTTGTTACAGTAATTGTGTATGTAATTGTCTCTTCTTCTACTACTGCTGTTTTGTCAGCTGTTTTGTTTTGAGATATTACTGGTTCTTGGTATTCTGTCTCTGTTCCTGGTGTATCTTCTCCATTTACTGTTGCTACATTTTTGATTGTATCTCCATTGTCTAAGTCACCAACTGTTACATCAAAGCTTACTGTTGTTTCTCCTGCTACATCTC
>CAKNJR010000023.1 GCA_930986425.1 uncultured Clostridium sp.
GGTTTTGATTTCTAAGTTCTTAAGAAAATTTTCCGATACTTCTTGACACTAATTTTTCTCTTATAAATATCATATTTATCGCATAAAACAAATAAGCAACCTAGGTTTAGCTGTTAAAGCTACAACTGGTTGCTATATTATGGTGGGCAGAGATGGATTCGAACCATCGAACTCAAATGAGAACAGATTTACAGTCTGCCGCCTTTAGCCACTCGGCCATCTGCCCAAATATATTAAATTAAAAATGGTGCGCCTTCAAGGATTCGAACCTTGGACCCACCGGTTATGAGCCGGTTGCTCTGACCAACTGAGCTAAAGGCGCATTTGTTTAGCACGACATTAAGTATATAACATTTTGCATTTCATGTCAAGTATTTTTTACTATTTTCTGAATAATTTTTTTAGCTTTTTTTATTTTATCGATTTTATTTTTGTAATAATATATAGCTGTTTTTGGGAGATGTCCCAAAAAACAGCTTTTAAATCATTATTTATTATCATTATTTGAGTCTGCCTCTGGTAATGCTTCTGGTAATTGTAATACAACTCTAATTTTCAATGCATATTTTATTGTTCTTACTAACTTGCTATTTTTAATTTTGTTCCATAATGATGATTTTGCCTTTTTAGGTTTTTCTTCTTGTATTTGTACAGGGTTTTGTACAACTTGATTTTGAGTATTAACATTTGCATTAACAGGTTGATTAGCAACTACTTTATTTTGTCCCATTACACTATCGCTTATTACTGTATCTGCTTGTAATGTTTGAGCAGCAACAGATTTGTTCTGTACTTTTAACTCATTTTGTGCAGTAGCTTCAACTTTGTTTGCTTCATCCTGTTTAATAATTTCTTCTACTTTTTGTACATCTTCTACTGGAGTTGGAATTAGTTTTAGTGCATCTGCTATTTCTATTCCTATATAGCTTAATGCTTTTGACCTATCCTCTACTCTTTCCATATCTATTTCTATATGTAAATTTGTTTCTAAGTTTGCTATTCTTGCATTTATTAGTTTTAGAGATTCTTGATAATTTTCTGAAGTATCCCCCTTAGCTCTTCCTATAACATTTAAAGCTTCTACTACATCTTCTGGAAATTGTTGTTCTATTGCTTGTACACTCTTTTTCCATTCTGAATCTTTAGCTTCTACTAATGCTGTAGTTTGCTTTAGTATTGCTGCTAATTTTATATTTCTTTCTCTTTGTTTTATCAATTCTTCAATTTGCTTTGTATTTTCTTCAAATTGATTAGTTGCATACTCTACTAAACCATAAGCTGCATCATAAACACTCTTAGGAAAATTTTTCTTTTTAGGGTACTCAACTAAATAGGTCTTTATTGACTCTACTAAATCTTTAAAGTATGAGCTATCATCTAATTCTACTATTTGCTTTTTACTATTAGGATTTATAAGTCTTTGAACCTTTTCTATATTCGATAAAATTTTTTCTTCCGTGATTACCATTCTCACGTTTACTATCCCACGTCTAGGCATTGTAAACTGTACCTCCTTTGTTTAGCTATTATGTTAATTGGTATATTTTATTACAATATTATTTTAGTACACTAACTTACTAAAAGTCAAGGGTAATTTTTATAATTTTTAAAGAATTTTTCCAAGAATTAACCTTTACAGTTAGCCGAATTTTTTCAAGTACTTTGAATGAATTTTTTGGCGATTTTCACTTTGTTTTGTTACCTGAATCTAATGTTGAAAGTGTTGCCAATGTATCTCCGTAATTGCGTAAAAAAAGCCGCTAGAATATCTATTTCTTCTTGCGTTTTATTTTTTGCAATACTACATGCTAACATAGAAATAAATGTTACAAACTCACAATTGTTCATTTAATAATTACCTCTTTTTATTATATGCATCTATTTATCTTTCATGTTAACAATATATTTTTCAATTAGGGACGGACCTTTTTTGAAATTTTTCATTTAAGGACCGTCCCCAATTTAACGAAAATTAAATATAAATTAAATTTTTATTTTTTATCTTTTTGTAATTCTTTATATCTCTTTATTTTCATTGTAGAAGTTTTTTCAAATTCTCCTTCTTTTAATTCAAGAAATTTTACTGCTTTATATGATGTAAGTTTTTTATTTACTTGTTTTATTTGTTCCCAAATAATTTTCTTAACTTCTTCATCTGAAATATTTCCGTGCAATTCTTCTATTTTTTCTTTATCTGGTATTACTCTTGCTGTTATTATTAATTCTTTATCATCTTTTCTCTTAGCTTCTTCACCTTCTGGTGCTTTTCCATATACCATTACTTCTTTTATTTCAGGAATTTTATCTAATAACATTTCTATTTCTTCTGGATATATATTTTTACCGTTTTGTGTTACTATAACATTCTTGCTTCTTCCTGTAATATATATGAATCCATCTTCATTAATATATCCAACGTCTCCTGAATGGAAATATCCATCTGGTTCAATAGCTTCTCTTGTTGCTTCTTCATCTTCATAGTATCCAAGCATCAATGTTGGAGATTTTATCATGATTTCTCCTTCTCCATTTTCATTTGGATTATCTACTCTTATTTGTGCTTGTACAACAGCTTTTCCAGCTGAGCCAACCATTGGTTTATAATCAGGTGTTAATGCTGCTATTGGAGCTGTTTCAGTAAGTCCATATCCTTGTAAGAACATAATTCCTATGTCTTCAATCCAATTACCTACTTTTTTATCTATTGGAGCTGCTGCTGAAACTATTATTCTTATGTTTCCACCTAAATTATCATATATTTCTTTAAATACTTTTTTCTTAATATCTATTCCAACAGTTTTAAGTCCATTAGTTATATGTATCATTGAGTTTACTAATTTTTCTTTGTGGCTCTTTTTAATTGTTTCGTTTATTTTTTTGTAAATACTTTCAACTAATAATGGAACTGTAAGCAATGCTGTTGGTTTAGCCTCTTGAAGGTTTGGAACTATATATCTTAAACCTTCACAAACTGCTATTGAACATCCTATTGCTATTGGAACTAAAAATCCTATTGTTGATTCATAAGTATGATGCAATGGAAGTACTGAGAAAAATCTATCTGTTGGATAAATTTTTACATATGCATTAACTGCATTAATATTTTCTGCTAAGTTTCTATTGCAAAGCATTACTCCCTTTGAATTTGATGTTGTTCCTGATGTGAATAACAATACTTTAAATTCTTCTGGGTCTATTTCTATCTCCATGAAAGAATTATCTCCAGAATTAACTATTCTTTTTCCATTGTCAATTAAGTAGTTAATTCCTACATCTTTGCCATTTAAATCTTTATCTGATTTCATTTCAATATAATATTCAACTTCTGGCATTGTTTCTTTTATTTTCTTTATGTCATCCTCTTTTTTTGGAGAATAGATGATAGCTGAAGCTCTAGACCTTCTTACCACATTTTCTAATTCATTTAATGGAAGTTCTCTGTCTACTGGTACTGCAATACCTACTCCGCAAAGCATTGCCATATATGAAATATACCAATCATATTGTGTTTCACCAATTATAATTACTCTTTTGTCTTTAAGATTAAGTAATTTTATCATTGCAGTTCCAAGTGCAATAACATCATCACCAAATTCTTTATATGTAAATGTTTTGTATGGTTCTTTATGGTCTGGTTTTTCTAATATACAAGGCCTTTCTGCAAATTCGTTTATTGACTTTGTAAAAAATTCTTTAACAGTTTTATAATTTGTTGTTTCATATGGCTCTGTTCTTTTCTGTTTTTGATTTTCTTTTTTCATTTTTTCATAATCAATTTCAACATTTTCTAGGTCTTCTACAGTGTCCATTTTAATTTTTCCGAATTTTAATTTTGGCATTTTTAAATTAATATTCATAACTCTTACTCCTTTAATATTTCATGATACTATTTACAGTTATAAGCAGAACTGTAAATAATAACTTATTTTATATTTCTTAAACTTTGAATATAACTCTTATCTAAATCTTTAAATAATTCATCAACTTTTATTTCTCTAGTTTTCTTTTGTAGAAGGCTAGAACAAGCTAGTCCGAAAATTTCTGATGTAATTATATCGGCACTATATGGTTTTATTTCACCATTCTTAATTCCTTCTTGCACAATACTTTTTACAATTTCTAAATATTCAGTAAGATATTTTTTACAGGTATTACTTCTTGGGCTGTTACCCCATACTTCACTAAGTACAATTGTCATAAAGTTTTCATACTTTACAATTATTTTTATTTGAATTAGAACTATTGCTCTAATTTTATCTATGTACTTGTCTTGCTTATCTATTTTAATTTTAATGCTATTTTTAAGCAAGTTCATTCCTTCTTCAATTAAGAAATTAAATATTTCTTCTTTACTTGAGAAATGATAATATAGTGTTCCTTTTGCTACTCCAACTTCTGACGTTATTTCTTCTATACTTGTACCATCATACCCTTTTTCTGCGAATAATTTCATAGATGTTTCAAATATTTTTCTTTTAGTTCTATTCAATAATATCTCACCCTTATATATGTATTTAGGTTTTGAGGATAAGCCTATAAACCAGATACTACTTTTTTCTACTTTCTAGTTTTTGCATCTAGTGCGTCTAAATTGTCCAAAGCTTTACCTGTGCCTATTGCAACACATGATATAGCATCTTGTGCAATCATTACATTTATTCCTGTTGTTTCGTGCAACAACTTGTCTAATCCATATAAAAGGCTTCCTCCGCCTGTCATATAAATGCCTCTATCACTAATATCTGCTGTAAGCTCTGGTGGTGTTTTTTCTAAGACTCCCTTAACTGCATCAACTATCTGCATAGCAGGTTCTATTAAAGCTTCCATTATTTCAGATGATTTAATTTTTATTGTTACAGGTAGTCCAGTTTCCAAATTTCTACCTCTAGCTTCCATTGATGCATCTTCTTTTCTTGGATAAACACAGCCTATTTCCATTTTTATCTCTTCTGCAGTTCTTTCTCCAATTAATACATTATATTTTTTCTTAATGTATTTTATGATATTTTGGTCAAACTTGTCCCCTGCAACTTTAAGCGATGTGCTTATTACTGAGCCACCGATTGAAATTACAGCTATATCAGTAGTTCCTCCACCAATATCTACTACTAAATTTCCACATGGCTTGGCTATATCTATTCCTGCTCCAATAGCTGCTGCTACCGGTTCTTCAATTAAATATGCTTTTTTTGCACCGGCTTGCATTGCAACATCTATTACAGCTCTTTTTTCAACTTCTGTGATTTGTGATGGTACACAAATCATCATTCTAAAGCCTCCAAATGTATTTTTATTGCAGGCTTTATTTATAAAATATTTAAGCATTTTTGATGTTGCTGTAAAGCTTGATATCACTCCATCTCTAAGAGGTCTAATAGCTTCTATATTGCTAGGTGTTCTACCTATCATTTTTCTTGCTTCTTTTCCTACCGCTAAAACTTCTTTTGTGTCTTTATTTATTGCTACGACTGATGGTTCTCTTAATACTATACCTTTTCCTTTTACACAAGCTACAACAGTAGCTGTTCCTAAGTCTATACCAATGTCAAGTCCTGAGCCTATCATATTCATCTTCCTTTCAAAATTTTAGCAAATTCCTTTTAATTATATTACATTTTTAGTAAAATAGCAATGACTTTTTTGTACAAATCAGTCAATTTTTATTTTATTCATTTAAGTTCTCTTTTTCAATTGGGGACGGTCCTTAATTGAAAATATTTTCGAAAAAGGTCCGTCCCCACCTGAAAATTTTAATATAATTATTTCCATTTTTTATTAAATTTATAACATAAATTTGAAATTATATTTATTCTAATACATAAATTTATATCTATTTCAAATTTTTCTTGATTCTTTCCATTGCCTCTATTGTGTTTTCTTTAGTTCCAAATGCAGTTAATCTGAAATATCCTTCTCCACTTGGTCCAAAGCCTTCTCCCGGAGTTCCTACTACATTTGCTTTCTCAAGTAACATATCAAAGAAGTCCCAAGATTTCATATTATTTGGTGTTTTTAGCCATACATAAGGTGAGTTTACACCACCATATGCTTTTATTCCTATTTCTTTTAGTCCTTCTAATATTATTTTTGCATTTTCTTTGTAATAGTCTATATTTTCTTTTATTTCTTTCTGTCCCTCTTCTGTATAAATTGCTTCTGCACCTCTTTGTGTTATGTATGGGGTTCCATTGAATTTAGTACATTGTCTTCTATTCCATAGCTTATTTAATTCTACTTTTTTACCTTCATCATCATATCCCAAAACTGTTTTAGGAATAACAGCATATCCGCATCTAACCCCTGTAAATCCAGCAGTTTTTGAATAACTTTTGAATTCTATTGCTACGTCTTTTGCACCTTCTACTTCATATATACTCTTTGGAATATTAGGCTCAGATATAAACGCGCAATATGCAGCATCAAAAAGAATAATACTTTTATTTTCTTTTGCATAATCTACCCAAACTTTTAGTTCTTCTTTTGTAAGCACTGCTCCTGTTGGATTATTTGGAAAACATAGATAGATTATATCTGGAACTTCTTTAGGAAGCTCTGGCTTAAAATTGTTTTCTTCTGTCATTGGCATATAAATTAGTCCTTCATATTTTCCATCTTTATACTTTCCTGTTCTTCCTGACATTACATTTGTATCAACATATACAGGATATACTGGGTCTGTTACAGCAACTTTGTTATCTTTTGCGAATAAATCTACTATATTGCCACAGTCACATTTTGCTCCATCAGATACAAATATTTCATCAGCTTCTATTCCTAAGTCTTTATATTCGTTTTCTACAATGGCATTTCTTAAAAAGTCATATCCTTGCTCTGGGCCATATCCTCTAAATGTTGCAGCATCTCCCATTTCGTCTGCTGCTTTTTTCATAGCATTTATGCAAACTTTAGGAAGTGGTCTTGTTACATCTCCAATTCCTAATTTTATAATTTTTTTATCTAGATTATTTTTTTGAAATTCAGCTACTTTTTTTGCAACAGTAGAAAAAAGGTAACTTGCTTCTATTTTTTCAAAATTTTCATTTATTTTTATCATAATATTTTTTCCTTTCTTAAAATCTTTGTAATTTTTTCTTAAGTGCCAATATACATGGCATTTCAATGTATAAAAATTATAAATTACTCTCATCAAATTCGCCTTCAAAAACAGTTTCAGCAGGTCCTGTCATATATACATGGTTATCTTCTTTATTCCATTCAATTTCTAACTTACCCCCAAGAAGCTCTACTGTTACATTTCTTTCTGTATATCCATTTAAAAAGCTTGCAACAACAGATGCACAAGCACCTGTACCACAAGCAAGTGTTTCTCCTGCTCCTCTTTCCCAAACTCTCATTTTAATATTGTGCTTGTCTAAAATCTCAATAAATTCAGCATTTACTTTATTAGGAAAATGCTCATCTACTTCTATTATAGGTCCAAATTTTTCAATTTTTAATTTTTCAATATTATTTGCAAAATCTATTCCATGAGGATTTCCCATAGAAACACACGTAAGTTCTTTTAAATCTCCTTCTATATTTATATTAACTTTATAAAATTTTATTCCATCTCTTGATTTATATACTTTTCCGTCTTTTGCTGGAATTAGCTTATAATCTAGTATTGGCTCTCCCATATCCACTTTTACAGTCTTAACTTTTCCATCTTCTACATTCAAATTAAGTACTTTAATTCCTGCAAGGGTTTCAATTTTTAAAGTAGTTTTGTCTGTTAGCCCCTTATCATATACGTATTTTCCAACACATCTAATTCCATTTCCACACATTTCAGCTTCTGTTCCATCACTGTTAAACATTTGCATTCTGAAATCTGCCTTCTTGCTTGATTCTATAAGTATTAAGCCATCTGAACCAACTCCAAAATGCCTATCACTTATAATTTTAGCTAGGTTTGACGCATTTTCTAGATTTTGCTTTGTGCAATCTACATAGACATAGTCATTACCTATCCCTTCCATTTTTGTAAATTTAATCATAGTTATCACCTCATATAGGTATTAATATTCATAGAAATATAATTATATTTCTATTTAACTGCCTAAATTTTATACTTTTATAGAACAATTGTCAAATGCATTTAAGGCAAACGATCATTTTGCTAAGGTCAGCAAAATGATCAAAATTTATTTCAATATTTTGTGGCATTTTGTTTCAAACTTTTGTGGTGTTTTGTTGCAAAGATTTGTGGCGTTTTATTTCAAACTTTTGTGGTAAACTATATTTCAATCTCCGGCTTATATGTTTCAAGCCACATATTTACTTGGCAAAGATATGCCATAAGCTGTGGTCCTGTCATAAGTTGCCCAAACCAAGGTCTTGAGAAAGACTTTCCATCTGTATTTAATATTTCCATTATATCTTCTTTATTTAACAAACTAGTTATTGGAGAATTTTCATTTTGCATTATTTCAGTTAACATTCCTTTTACCTTTTTCAAATATGTTGGATTCCATGTTTTAGGATATGGGCTCTTTTTTCTATCAACTATTTCTTTTGGAAGTTCATCTTTCATAATGTATCTAAGTAATCCTTTTTCTCTACCGTGCAGAGCCTTAATTTCCCAAGGTATATTCCATACATATTCTGCTAGCCTATAATCGCAAAATGGCACTCTTATTTCAAATCCATTATACATTCCCATTCTATCTGTTCTACTTAGTAATGTCTGCATAAACCAATTCATTGTCAAATATGTTATTTTTCTCTTTTCCTTTGTTTCTTTTGAGTCTACATTTAGTAATTCTACTTCATTTAAACTCTCATTGTATCTATAATCTATATACTCTTTTAAGTCTATTTTCTCCTGTAATTCAGGATTTAGCAAATGCTGTCTTCCAGATATATTTATAGACCAAGGGAATGTTCCGCTAGATAATGCATCTTCCCTAAAGAACCATGGATAACCTCCAAATATTTCGTCTGCACATTCTCCCATTATTGATACTGTTGCTTCTTTTTTTACTGCTTTACAAAACAATAAAAGTGATGAGTCTACATCTGCCATGCCGGGCAAATCTCTTGCTATCATAGCTTCTTTTAAGCTATCTGCTAACTCTGGTGTATCTAGGTAAATTGTATGATGCTTCGTTCCAAGTTTATTCGTAATTAAATTTATATAATCACTGTCTGAATTAGGCTGAAAATCTGTTTTTTGAAAGTTTTTATCATTATCTACATAATCTACTGAATAGGTATTAATCATTGGCAAATCATGCTTTTTACAATAATTTGCACTATACAAAGTTATTATGCTTGAGTCTAACCCTCCTGATAAAAATGTACAAAGTGGCACATCTGATACAAGTTGCCTCTCTATTGCATCAGTCAATAGTTCTTTTACTGTACAGCATGTTGTAGCAAAATCATCAGTATGCATTCTACTTTTTAATTTCCAATATTCTTTTATCCTCATTCCACTTCTATTAAAAACTAAGTAATTAGCAGGTTTTAATTCTTCTATTCCTTTAAATACTCCTACCCCTGGTGTATGTGCTGGACCAATTCCAAATAATTCTGCAATTCCCTGTCCATCTATTTTTGGATAAATACTAGGATATTCAAATAAAGCTTTTATTTCTGAAGCGAAGATTAATTGATTATCTTTTATTGAATAAAACAATGGCTTTACTCCAAAATGGTCTCTTGCCAAAAATAGTTCTTTCTTTCCTTCATTCCATATTGCAAATGCAAAAATACCATTAAGATGATTTACTACATTATATCCATAATATATAAATGCTTTTAAAAGTACTTCTGTATCACAATGTCCTTCAAATGTGAATCCACTCTTTTCTAAAGTTTCTCTTAATTCTCTAGTATTATATATTTGTCCATTATATGTAATAACATAAGTGTTTCCTAAGTATTTGCAAATCATTGGTTGCTTTCCACCTTCTGGGTCTATTACAATTAATCTTCTATGAGCTATGCAAATATCTTCTTTAATATAAATTCCATTTTCGTCCGGACCTCTTTTGCTTAAAGTATTATTCATATTTGAAAGCACCCTCCCAGCTTCCTCATTTCGCATATTTCCGTCATAATTTGTAAATCCTACAATTCCACACATACTAATAACATCCTTTCTTTCTCATAAAGCTTTTTAACATAATAAAAGCCCTACAATAAATTATATGCATAGAAAATCCAGTTGATACATGATAATTTCTTATACTCAGTTTTCTTATTGCCTTATACATATTTTCAATTATAAGTCAAGTAACTTTTTGCTCTTTACCGTCATTTTTTTAATAAATTTTTCAAATTTTCTAAGAGGCAAGCCACTCTCTTTTTAAATAAAATATTCTCTTTACAATATTATTACAAAAAAAACATTTTAAGATTTTTCATTTTTACCCTTGATAAGTTTTCAAGATTGTATTATCATACTTAAGCAAGAATAATTTTAGAGGGGTAATAAAAAATGGGTGACATAAACGTATATTCTGGACCAATGAAATGTGGCAAAACTCAACAAATTCTTAATGAGTACAAAAGGCAATTAATCGCAGGAAAAAAAGTAAAAATGTTCAAACCTTCTATTGATACAAGATGCGCAAAAAATGTTGTTGCATCTAGAAATGGTATAGATATTCCTGCCATTAGCATAAGTAGAATATCAGACTTAGAAAAATATGAGGCTGATGTTTATTGTATTGATGAATTTCAATTTTTAAAAGGCAATGTAAAAGTTATTGAACAAATGGCTGATTGTGGCAAGAAGTTCTTTATTGCTGGATTAAACCTTACAGCCGAAAAAAAACCATTTGGTAAAATGGCTGATTTGTTATGTATTTCTGACAATATTCATATGTTAACTGCAATTTGTGATAATTGCAAAAATGAAAATGCTGTTCTTACATACTATAAGGGTGGCAAAGACACTGATATTGTAATCGGTGATAAGCAATACATGGCTCTTTGCAGACATTGTTATGATATTTTAACAAGACAAGATGAATTAAATAGAAGCCAGGCTCAGGCCTAGGCTTTTCTTATTGCTTGTAAACCACTTTTCATAACTAATTTCCTTAGAAATTTATTATACATAAATGGTCTTTTTATAATTTTTAATTTTAATTTTGTTCTAAGTTTTAAAGTTTTCTTGAAAAATACGCGATTTGAATTCAATAATTTTTTATTTAATACTTCTGCCAATATATGTCCACTATCCATTGCATAGCTTATACCTTCTAATGAACTTGGACTAATCATTCCGGCAGCTTCACCAATTAAATATATATTATCTTTTCCTATATGTACACTATTGAATGCATTTGACAAATAAACAAAGCATCCTTCTCTTTTTACAAGTTTATTTTTACTAAACTTATATCCCATTTTTCTTAATTTCGTTTTTAACTCTTCAAAATTCTCATTACAACTTTCTTCCGGGAAAGCTCCTCCAACTACGAAATATTGATTTTTAGATATAGTCCAAGAATATGACTTACCAAGTTTTCTGTCGAATATAGATGTATATATTGGTGATTCTTCTTCGTTCTCATACCATTCTTGTATTGAAACATATCTAATAATATTGTTTTGAGGATAAAGCATATTTCTAATAACTGAATTAGCACCATCCGCACCTATAACTACTTTGGCTGTTTCTTCAAATCTTTTTGTTCCTTGCATATAATGTATTCTATATCCATCGTCTATTTTTTCTACTTTTTTGCAAATTGCCTCATTTATTATTGTAACATTATCTGGAATTAATGAAACTAGCCATTTATCAAATTTACCTCTATCCATGTTTAAATAAAATCTTTGGTAATATCTTTCTAAATTATTGTCAAAATCAATTGTTCTAACTGAAAAAATTTGTGGGTCAACTAATACGTCTTTTGGCAAGCATAAATCAAAGCTTGCCAAAATTTTTTGAGCATCTGGTGAAAGTAAACCTCCACAGCATTTTGCCATATTTTCAGTTTTTCTATCCAATGCTAGAACTTTATACTTTTTATTTAATAGTCTCGCAACAGTCGCTCCTGCTGGTCCAAGACCTATTATTGCAATATCATACATTTTTATACCTCTAAAATGGGAACCAAGGGAATAATATAATTACTGCTCCCAATATAACTGCTAATGTTACTCCTGCATCATCTGGATTGTCAAAGCCAAAATCAAGGTCACCTGTTGGTGGTAATTCTTCTCCATCAATTACAGAAATTTTAACATTATCAATTTGTTCATAATTAAAACTAGAGCTAAATGCTGTTTCTTCTCCAGGGTCTAAGTCATCTAGCTTTACATACTTACTTCCTAATAGTACTCCTCTTTTTGAATAACTATCAATTTTTAAATATTTATTTGTTACCGGAACATCAGTATTGTTTTTTACTGTACCACTTACAGTTCCATTTAGATATGTTGCTTTTGCTTCTGTTACTTGCACATCAAGAATTGATTCTTCTACTGAGTAGTCTTTTGTAAGATAAGTACCTTTTAATACATAAAATGAAGCTATATCAACTATTATGTATACTATAACGATTGCTAAAAAGTACTTAAAAAATGTTTTCATTCTACTCATAATTCATATCCTTTCGCCTTTTATTTTTCTTATATTTTGCTAATAATAATCCCTCTTAAATTTAATATTAAGCGAATTAATTTAATGAATTTACATTTTTCTAAATACGCCTGCAACTCTTCCAAGTATTTGACAATCTGGTACAATTATTGGGTCCATTGTACTGTTTTCTGGTTGTAAACGAATATATCCATCTTCTTTATAGAATGTTTTAACAGTTGCTTCATCTTCAATAAGGGCAACTACAATTTGTCCATTTTCAGCAGAATTAGTTCTTTTAACTAATATGTAATCTCCATCAAGAATACCTGCCTCTATCATGCTTTCTCCTCTAACTGTAAGCATAAAACTTTCACTATTACCAACAAAATCTAATGGAATAGGGAATGTATCTGTTATATTTTCAACGGCTAAGATTGGTTGTCCTGCTGTAATTCTACCTACTAATGGAATATTAACCATTTCTTTATTTGTATAGTATTGCTTTGTAGGACTAACACCTTGTTGGTCTGCAATAACGTTTTCACCTTTATAGTTCTTTAATAATCTTAAAGTTCTTCCTTTTTGAGTTTCTTTCTTTAAGAATCCTCTTTCTTCAAGTGTTTTTAAATATCCTTGAACTGTTGCTGTTGAACTTAATCCTACTGCTCTACCTATCTCTCTAACTGAAGGAGCGAATCCTCTTGAGTCTATTTCTTTTTGAATAAACTTTAGAATCGCTCTTTCTCTTTTATTTAACCCATTACCATCTCTTCTTGATTTATTCATTTTACACCTCTCCTTTATATAAACTATAAATATATTATCATAAAGAAAACAGTTTGTCAAACAAAAGTTTTAAAAAAATTTGTTTTTATTTAATTTTTCGTTGGTAATGTTTCAAGAGCTATTATATAGTTAGATTACCTACTTTTAATTTTCTAATTTTTTTAATATTTCTCGTATATTAGCATTATTTGAAATAATTAATTTATCCTTATACTTATTAATGTTTTCTTCAAACTGAACTTTATTTTTTTCAAAATCATCCGTCCACTTATACATTTTTTTAAGCATTTCTCGATTAGGTTTATATCCACACTTTTCTAAGCCCAAATTCTGTTTGATATGGCGAATTAAAATTCTTCTTTTCCTAACTCTAAGTGGTATATCTAGATAAATAATTTTTTCTGCTAAATCCAATAATATGTATAAATTTTTTCTTAGTGTTCCTTCGATTATCCAATCCTCATTCTTATCTATTTCATTTATAATATCTAGTTGTTCTTGATGACTTCTCATTTTTTTATTTTCATCATCATGAACAATTAAATCTATTTCATAATGTTTTATATTTAATTGCTTAGATAATTTTGTTGCAAGTGTACTTTTTCCACTTGCAACAATTCCAATTATTAATATTTTCATTACTTAATCCTTTTAATCTTCCCATTCCATCTCATAGTCACCAATTTTTACAATGTCTCCATCTTTTATACCTTGCTTTTTAAGTGCTTGGTTAAGTCCTATTTCATCAAGTTTTCTGTGTAAATAGAATAATGATTCATAATCTCCAATATTTACTTTACGCATTATGCTATCTACTTTTTCTCCCTTAACTACAAATACACCTTTTTCTCTTGTAATTGTAAAGTCTTCTTCATCTTTCAAAGTATATACTTTTTCTTTTTCTTTTATTTCTATTAAATTTTCTTTTGGTAAAGTTTTTAGAGTTTTTGAAACATAGTTCATTAATTCTTCTACACCTTCACCAGTAACGCCTGATATTTTAAATATTTTTTGATTATGCTCTTTTGCAACTTTTTCTAAATCTTCATATAAATTGCTATCTTGCATACTATCTATTTTGTTTGCTACTATAATTTGAGTTCTTTTCGCTAATTTCTCGCTATACTGCTTTAATTCTTCATTTACCTTATAGTAGTCATCAACCGGATTTCTACCCTCTGTTCCTGAAACATCTATAAAGTGAAGTAATAATCTTGTTCTTTCTATATGTCTTAAAAACTGGATTCCAAGCCCTACACCCTGACTTGCTCCTTCTATAATTCCTGGTATATCAGCAATTACGAAACTATCTCCATATTTTGATTTTACAACACCTAAATTTGGTTCTATTGTTGTAAAGTGATAATTTGCAATTTTTGGAGTTGCAGATGTAACAACAGATAGGAACGTTGATTTTCCTACATTAGGGAAACCAATTAATCCAACATCTGCAAGTAGTTTTAATTCTAGTGTTAAATCTTTTTCTTCTCCTGGTTCTCCATCTTGAGCAAATCTTGGGGCTTGTCTAGTAGAGGTTGCAAAGTGAGAATTTCCTTTTCCTCCTCTACCACCTTTTAGAATTAGAGCTACTTCTTCTGGCTCTGATAAGTCAGCTAATACTTCATCAGTGGCACTATCTTTTACTACTGTACCAATTGGAACAGGTATATATAAGTCTTGTCCACTCTTTCCATATCTATGACCACCTTCGCCATTTTGACCATTTTCTGCTTTGAATTTTTTCTTATATCTAAATTCAATTAGAGTATTAGCGTCTTTGTCTACTTTAAAATAGACATCTCCGCCTTTTCCTCCATCTCCGCCATCAGGTCCTCCGGCAGCAACATATTTTTCTCTTCTAAAGCTAATAGCTCCATTTCCGCCTTTTCCAGCTTCTGCATGTATTCTTACATAATCTGTAAACATTTTTCTCTCCCTCTAATAATTTCTTATAGTAACTATTTTTTTATAATCAAGTTTCATTGATTTCTTTACTTTTTCCATTGTTTCTTTTGCGACTACTCTTGCTTTTTCTGTTCCTGCCATAAGTATATCCATAACTTCTTTTGGATTTTCTTCATAATGTCTTCTCTTATCTCTTATTGGCTCTAAAACTTTATTTACGCTCTCCACCAATTGCTTTTTGCATGCAACACATCCTCTTTTTCCAGTCTTACATTCTGCGCATACATTTGCGCATTCTTCTTTGTCTGTAAATAAGTTATGATAATAATAAACCATACAAACATCTGGATTTCCTTTATCATCTTTTCTTATTCTTCCTGGATCTGTTACTGCTGACATTACTTTTTCTCTAATTGTTTCTAAATCATCTGATAAATATAAAGCATTTCCAAGTGATTTACCCATTTTAACATTTCCGTCTAATCCTTTAATTCTGATATTATCACTTAATACGGCAACTGGTTCTCTTAAAGTTTCGCCATATATACTATTAAATTTTCTAACTATTTCTCTACATTGTTCTATTAATGGAAGTTGGTCTTCTCCAACTGGTACATATGTAGCATCAAAGCAAGTTATATCTGCTGCTTGGCTTACAGGATATCCTAAAAATCCATATGTAACACTTTCACCAAATATATGTCTTTTTTGAGCAATTTCTGTTTTTACGGTTGGATTTCTTTCTAGCCTTGCTATTGTTACCAAATTTGAATAATATACTGTAAGCTCAGCTATTTCTGGAATTAATGATTGTATAAAAAATGTTACTTTATTAGGGTCTAGTCCAACTGATAGCTCATCCATTACAATTTGAGTTACACTTTGTTTTACTTTATCAGGATTATTAAAGTTGTCAGTTAGAGCTTGTACATCTGCTACTTCGATAAATGTTTGAAATTTATCTTGTAATTCAACTCTACTTTTTAAAGAACCAAAGTAATGTCCTATATGCATTTTTCCTGTTGGTCTATCACCTGTAAGTATTCTTAGATTCTTATTTGGTTTAACATCTTTTAATTTTATTTTTTCATCATCAACTATATTTTCCATAGCATTTTCCTCATTTATGCTTTTATTCGCATAATCTTTCTTAATTAATTAGTTAATTTATAATTATTATAATCTAGAAAATTATAAATTACAAACAGTAAGCTTTATAAGTAAATCTTTATCATCATCATCTGCCGCTTTATTTTTTCTTATTGCTCCACATTTTTCGCATTTATATATTATTACATATCCTTTTTTGCTATCTAGCTCAACTTGTATTGGCTTAAGAAGTCCTCTACATTCTGCTTCTCTATCACCAGGCATATTGTCCACATGCTTAGAATATAGACAATGTGGACAATGGTCCCTTGATGTATACCCTAATTTTGATACTTTTTCTCCACAATTTTCACATATAAATTCTTCATCTCTTTTTGTGAATTGTTTCATTAAATTTTACCTCTTAAAATTTTTAATTATTATTTAAAATATTATATAATATTCTAATATTCAAATATACTTCCACCTATGAATTCTCTTAGTATTGAGTTATTAGGTATTGCTGTTTCTTCCATTCCATCAAAATACTCTAATAGTGTGCTTAATCTTTTTGCTTCTGAATATTCTGGCACTGAGCTATCTATTTCATCAAGCAATGGCTTTGCATATTTTGCAAGTACTGCTAATTCATATACTAAAGAACTATTAAACATGGCATCTGCCTCTTCTTGATATGGGAATATGTTTTTATTTTCACCTTTATTTACTGAATCCCATCTTTTTAATGTATCTAGAGCAGAATAGCTTCTAAAGTTATTATCTCTTACAATTCTTCTTATAAGTCTTGTATCTGTTGTAGATATACGGTTAAAATAATCTATATTTAAAACAGTTAAATCACTTATATATATTTTAAATTTGTTTTCCTTAGGTATAGTACTTGTTAGCTTATCATTTAGAGAATGTATTCCTTCGATTACAAGTATATCATTTTCTCCTAGTTTTAATTTGTCGCCATTATATTGTTTTCTACCATATTTAAAGTCAAATGTTGGTACTTCTATTTCTTCCCCATTTATTAATTTTGTTAAATGGTCATTAAATAATGGTAAATCTAATGCTTCTATTGTTTCAAAATCATATTCGCCATTTTCATCTCTTGGTGTATCTTCTCTTTCAACAAAATAATTGTCTGTTCCAATTGTTACTGGATTCAATCCATGTATTTTTAATTGTATACCTAATCTTTTTGCAAATGTTGTTTTACCTGAAGATGATGGTCCTGCTATAAGTACCATTTTAACGCCTTTTCTTTTTGCAATTTTATCAGCTATTTGTGCAATTTTCTTTTCATGTAATGCTTCTGCTGTTAAAACCATTTCAGTCGTTTTACCTTCTTCAATGCATGTATTTAGATTTTTTATTGTACTTATATGCATTAAGCGATTTATATCATCATATTCTTCTAATGTTGCTTGAAGTTTTTTAGTTTCTATAAATTCGCCTAATTCATTTGGGTTATTTCCACTTGGATATCTAACTATAAATCCATCTTTATATTTTTTTATATCAAATAGTTTTGCAAAACCTGTTGAAATTGGCATAACTCCATAAAAATAATTGTAATAATCTTCACAAAAGTATAATGATACTGTATCTTTTTCTTTATTTTCAATTTGTAATCTGCCTCTAAAAGTATTTTCCTTTGCGTAAAATTCTTCCGCTTCTTTTTTATCCATTATTACTTTTTTTATAGGTAAATCTCTTTCAATGATTGATGTCATTTCTTGCTTTACCTTTAAAAGCATAGCATCTGTTATTGGTTGATTTACAACTTCGCAAAACATTGCATTTGAAAGTTGATAATTTATATTTAGCCAAGCCTCTGGATATAACTTATTAAAGGCCATTGCCATTATATACAATATTCCTCTAACATAAATTCTCATTCCATCTTTATCTGTAATATCTATTAAGTCTACTTTATCTCCTTCTTTAATTTCATATTCAAGAGATTTCACTTCATTATTACATCTACATGCAATAACATTGTTTTTTGAGAATTTAATATTGTCCTTAAATAAATCTATTACTTTCGCTTCTTTCATTGGTACTCCTACCTCACTGTCATGATAAAAAATTTTCATAAGTTTTCTTCCTTCCTTTTTCTAAGAATATTTATATCTTTTTAGATATATGTATTTTCTAATTCATATTTTCTTTCATTTTTGAAAGAATATTCAATGCATCTATTGGAGTGATTTCATCAAGTTTGACTTTATCTAATTCATGAGCTATTTCAGCTAATTTATAATTAAATAAGTCCATTTGACCTTCACTTTTAGCCTTTTCTTCTTTTGTTTTAGGAGCATCTTTTATTATGCTCTTTCTTTCTAATGATTTAAGAATTTCATTTGCTCTTTTTGTAACTGCTTTAGGAACTCCTGCTAGTCTGGCAACATGTACACCATAACTTTCGTCTGTTCCTCCAGGTAATATTTTTCTAAGGAATATTACATCTTCGCCTTTTTCTTTTACAGCAACATGATAGTTTTTGACTCCATCTAATTTATTTTCTAATCCAACTAATTCATGATAATGTGTTGCAAATAATGTTTTCGCACCGCAAGTTTCTTTATTAGATATATATTCTGCTACTGCCCATGCGATTGATAATCCATCATAAGTTGAAGTTCCTCTTCCTATTTCATCTAATATTACTAAGCTTTTATTAGTTGCATTTTTTAGAATAGCTGATACTTCCATCATTTCTACCATGAAAGTACTTTCCCCCATACTTAAGTCATCTGACGCACCTACTCTAGTAAATATTTTATCTACTACTCCTATATGTGCCTCTCTTGCAGGTACAAAACTTCCAATTTGAGCCATAAGTGTTATTAATGCTACTTGTCTCATGTATGTAGATTTTCCAGCCATATTAGGTCCTGTGATTATAGAAAGTCTATTTTCATTTGAATCTAAATATGCATCATTTTGTACGAAAGCTCCTGCTGGAAGCATTTTTTCTATAACAGGATGTCTTCCTTCTTTTATATCTATTACATCACTATTATCTACTACTGGCATACAGTAATTCATTTCTTCAGCTACTTTTGCTAAAGATGACAAAACATCTATTTTTGCAACAATACTTGCTGAAGATTGCAATCTTTTTGCACTTTGCTCAATTGTATTTCTTATTTTTACGAAGATATCATATTCTAATGCCACAACTTTTTCCTGTGCACCAAGAATTTGATTTTCCATATTTTTTAGCTCTTCTGTTATAAATCTTTCACCTGTTGTTAAAGTTTGCTTTCTTATATATCTTTCTGGTACTTGTTTTACAAATGATTTACTTACTTCAATGTAATATCCGAATACTTTATTATATCCTATTTTTAAATTTTTAATTCCTGTTTCTTGTTTTTCTTTTGCTTCAATCTCTGCTAGCCATTTTCTGCCATTTGTTGTTGCGTCTAATAATTCATCAATTGTTTCATCATAGCCTTTTTTAATTAGTCCACCTTCTTTTACACTCATTGGTGGGTCATCAACAATTGCTTCTTCAATTATTTCATAAATATCTTCTAAAACATCTAAGCTATTATATAATCCTTGAAGCATTTCTGATTTTGTTTCTTTTAGTATATTCTTTATTTCTGGTAATTGGTGTACTGAATTTTTTAAAGTAACTAAATCTCTAGCATTTGCTGTTCCATAAGATATTTTTCCAGCTAGTCTTTCTATATCATATACATTCTTTAGAGCAACTGATAAATCATCTCTAAGCATTGGTCTTTCTTTTAATTCTTTTACTGCTTCTAATCTTCTATTAATTGCCTGAACATCTATTAAAGGGTCGCTTAGCCATCTTCTAAGAAGTCTTCCTCCCATTGATGTATCAGTTTTATCTAAAACCCATAAAAGAGTGCCTTTCTTAGATTTGTCTCTCATTCTTTCAGTAAGCTCTAAATTTCTTCTAGCATTAATATCTAATGACATATATTTTGTAGTACTATATATAGTAATTTGGTTAAGATTTTCCATCTTTGCTTTTTGAGTATCTTCAATGTAATACATTAATCCATTAATTGCTGATACAGCAAAAAGTTTTGTTTTTAGTGATGTGAGAGAAGCTCCCCCAGTATCCTTTAACTCAAATTCTTTATCTATTTTTTGATAATCTGAATCGAATGCATCTATAACAGAAATAAAGCTATTAAATCTTTGTTTTATTGTAGCAATTTCTTCAGTACTATCTGACATCATTTTATTTATGACTAATTCAGAAGGGTTATACCTAGAAATCTCATCTAATAGTTTTTCAAAATTGTTTTCTTCTCTTATTTCTGTTGCATAAAAATCACCTGTTGAAATATCACATACAGCTATTCCAAAATATATACCCTCTTTATAAATTGCCATTATATAATTGTTTTTCTTTTCTTCTAGAAGTGAGCTTTCAACTACTGTTCCTGGAGTTACAACTTTTATAACATCCCTTTTTACAATTCCTTTAGCAAGCTTAGGGTCTTCTAATTGCTCACATATAGCAACTTTATATCCTTTTTCAATAAGTTTTGCAATATAATTTTCTGCTGCATGGTATGGTATACCACACATTGGAGCTCTTTCATCTTGTCCACAGTCTTTACCTGTTAAAGTAAGTTCAAGTTCTCTTGATACATTTACTGCATCATCAAAAAACATTTCATAAAAATCGCCTAATCTATAAAATAATACACAATCCTTATATTTTTCCTTGGTTTGCAAATAATGTTGCATCATTGGTGAAAACTTCTTAAAATCTGTTCCTTTTTCTTCTTCAATATTTTCATTTTCTTCATTTATTTCTTGTTTTTCATTTAACTCTGCCACGTCTTTTTCCTCCAGCTTTTAGCTTTTTCATTTCTACTTTATTTTTGGTTTCGATTTTGCTTTTATTCTTTGATTTTACTTTTGTTTTTTCTTTAGTGTGTTTTGATATTTTTATTCTTTAGCTCCCTTTAAATACCACATATGTTCTGAAACAATTTTTAATGGAATTACTTTTCCTATCATTTCATCATTTCCTTCGAAATTAACTACTTTGTTTGTTTCAGTTCTACCAGTATAAATATTCTCATTTGTTTTACTTTTTCCTTCTACTAACACTTTTTGTGTAGTTCCAACGTATCTTTTATTTCCTTCTTCTATTTTTTCTTCTGCCAATTTTTTAAGTCTATTAAATCTTTCATGTTTTACGTTTTCTTCTATTTGATTTTCCATTTTATCTGCAACTGTTCCAACTCTTCTAGAGTATATAAACATATATATTTGTTCATATCCTACCTTTTTTACAACATCTAATGTATCCTCAAATTCTTCCTCTGTTTCTCCTGGAAAACCCACTATAATATCTGTTGAAAATTGCACATTTGGAATTTCTTCTTTTATTTTATTAGCTAATTCCAAATATTGCTCTTTAGTATATTTTCTATTCATTTTTTCCAATACTTTTGTCGAACCTGATTGAAGTGGCAAATGTATTAGATTACATACTTTATCTGAATTTTTAATTGCCTCAATTACATCATCTGTAAAGTCTTTTGGATGAGGAGAAATAAACCTTATTCTCTCTATTCCATCAATTGTGTTTATAAGTTTAAGTAGTGTTGCAAAAGAATTAACTAAATAATCTTCTCCGTCTACTTTATGAACATTGTAATTAACATCTAAGCCATTTTTCTTTTCACTTACTAAGTATGAATTAACATTTTGACCTAATAATGTAATTTCTTTATAGCCTTGTTTTGATAATTCTAGGGCTTCATCATATATATCTTGAGGATTTCTACTTCTTTCTCTTCCTCTTACATAAGGTACAATGCAATATGTACAGAAATTATTACAGCCATTCATTATTGGCACAGATGCTTTTATTTTATCATCTCTAACAACTGGTATTCCTTCAACAATATTGCCATCAATGTCTAAAATATCCTCTATTTTTTTATTTTCTACAATACTGTTATATAAATCTTTAGGAAAATCTTGCATTGTATGTGGTCCAAAAACTATATCAACAAAAGGGTAACTTTCTTTTATTTTTTCAACAATATGCTTTTCTTGCATCATGCATCCACCAATTGCTATAATAGTTCCATTTTTCTCTTTGTATTTTTTAACTTCTCCTAATTTACCAAATAGCCTATCTTCTGCATTCTCTCTAACACAACAAGTATTAAAAACAATTACATTTGCTTGTGATAAATCATCAGTTTTCTCATAGCCCGATTCTTTAAGCATTCCAGCAATTTTTTCAGAATCATTCTCATTTAGTTGGCATCCCATAGTTAGTACTGCATATTTTCCGTTATTATTTATTTGTTTAATTTTGTTTATATATGTGTCTTCCATTTCTACTGTTTTCATCATGTAATTTCCTTCCAATTTTTGTTTCTATCATTCTGAAATTTTTCTATTTATATTGCTTATTTTATTTAAGATTAAAGCATTTACATTTTACCACAAAAACAAAAACTCTGCAACCTTTAAAGTTACAGAGCCCCCTCATAATTTATATATTATGCTAAACCATATTTTTGTTTAAACTTAGCTGCCTTACCACCAGTTGTTTCTTTTCTTAAATTACCTGTCCAAAATGGGTGACATTTTGAGCATACATCAACTTTTAAATCTTTTTTTGTTGAGTTTGTTTTCATAACATTTCCGCAAGCACATGTAATTGTTGCTTCTTGGTATTCTGGGTGTATTCCGCTTTTCATATTATATTCACCTCTTCCTTAATATCCTTAATTAGTTAGCTTTCTTAGAAATAACTTCTACTCCATCGTAGTAACCACAACTTGGGCATACTCTATGTTGCATTATTAATTCGTGGCAATGTGGACATTCAACTAAATTTTTGTTTTCTAATTTCCATGTTGATCTTTTTGTATGAGTTCTAGCTTTTGACCATCTTCTTTTTGGTTGTGCCATTTTTATCCCTCCTTATGCATTAAATATCTATATTATTTTTCTCTTTCTTAAGTCACTTATATATTATACAGATTTAATGTAATTTTGTCAAGCATTTTCCAGAAAAAAGTTGGGGTCAGCCATTTCTGACTGACCCCAATCGGAAGACCAAATTATTGGCTTGCGAGTTTTGGCTTTCCTTACTTCAATCTTCAGTCCCATACCGTATAGAATATCAATCCATCGGTTTCATACTTGTTGCTGATGCTTTCGCGCTTTGCAGCCTCTTCATCGCTCAATCCTGATGGTGCGTAGAAGAAGATTGGCTCCTGTCCGAGAGCTTCGGCAATCTTACCGCCACCTTCCTGAATAGCTTTTAATACTGCACTCTCACAGCATTTAGCAGATTCAGGTGTTACCTCTTCGTATACAGTTCGGCCATCCTCTGCTGTATAGATGAGATAAATCTTTCCGTCTATGGCTGGAGTAAATTGTCCTGCCTCGAAGATTACGTCATAAATTGACATATTCTTCATCTCTGCTCTTGCAAGGACTGTTGCAGCGACTCCTTGTCTTGCCTCCTCTCCGCAGATTCCAGCTTCAGCTCGAGTAATCATCTCAAGCCAAGTAATGTCTTCTGCAGAAATGTTGGTGTACATTGGTTCTTCGCTATTTTGCTCTGTTGGTTGGCTGTCTGTGATTTCCGTTTCTTCTTGCACTGCTTCAGTTCTTTCGGTTTCTTCAACTTCTTGAACTGTTTCAGTAGTCGTCTCACTTACCGTTTGAGCTTCTTCCTCCTGTGGAGTTTGCTCTTCTAATTCAGTTTTCACTACGAGCTCAGAAACATCTGTCACTTTGACAGTTACTGCTGATGCCCTGGCTTCTGTTTCTTGTATCATAACAATCTCTTGTGGTGCCGGCTCATCTGGTAAACAACACTTTATGAATTCCGACAAACAATAAATCAATGTTATGACGCAGGCGATAACAGTTACGACTGAGTAAAGTACTTTTTTCCGTTCCATGATGATGATTCCTTCCTTTTTGTAGAGTATTATGTTAATTATAGCACTTATTGCTTATTTATTCAAATATTCCATCTATAATGTCCTGTTATATTATTCTTATATCTTTCAAGTACATCTTCCTCTCTTACTGGTTGTGCTGTATTATGAATAAGGTATGGAATTTTATTTTTATTTCTTCTATCCGAAATAATACCAATATGAGATTCATCAAATATAACAATATCACCAGGTTGCCATTCTTCCACTTTATTTATATCCGTTGTTAAGTTTTCAGAATTTCTTTCAAAAAATACTTTTAAATTATACACTCTTCTAAAATCTATATTAGGATCTGGTGTTGAAATATTTTTATATTCACTCAAATTATTTTTTATATCTTCATCTACCATATCTTTTAAAATATATCCTGCATTCTTGAAAGCTCTCCATACTAAGTCAGTACATACCCCTTCATTATCTGGTGGATATCCTCCTGCATAGTAAGCACTTCTATATGTAGGCATATTTTCTGCGTCTTGCCTTGCTCCAAGCATAATATCTGTATAATCATCTATTCCGTCATTATCATAATCTATTCTGCTTTTTATTGTTTCTATTCCAAAATCTTCTGCTGTATAGTATTTCTTCGGTATTATACTAAAATAATTTAACAAAAGCAGTGTAATTATGGCAATAACTACGATAATTACGATTGTAATTATTAGAATCCTAGTTTTTTTCATTACAATCACCTCACTCTTTTATAAAGGAACTATAAATTTTCATTCAGACTATCATATTCTCTATTTGCATTTTCTATTGATTGATTTAAATTTACTCCATAGTAAGCAAAAGGATAAATTCTTTTATTTTCATCTATTTTTAAGTATAGCCCCCAATCTGGTGCGAAATCTTCTCCTGCCAATTCAACTAAATCGTACATTAGCTTTACTTTGTCTTCTATTTCTTCTTTTGAAGTTATTTCCATGTATTGTTCATATTTTAAAAATCCCTCTTCTGTATAAAATTCATTAGTTTGAATTAAACTCTTCTCAGGATTTTCCCAGTTATTAAAATAGTATCTTTGACAATTATCTGAATAATCTTCTGTCATACTTGCCCATTCTACTATTGCAGTAAATTCAATTTCTGGCTTATCCTTTACAGTAAATTTATACACTCCATTATCATTTTCATCAACATTTTTAGATATAACTTCTAATTTGATATCATACATGCTTTCAATCGTATCTTGTGGATTGATATGTACAAAGTCATAAATTTCTTTCCACTTAATATACAATATAAGCGCTGTACCAACAACTATTACAATACATAAAATTATTAGCATTATTTTGACTATTTTATATATAATGCTTATTGCTTTCTCAGCCATTCTCTTGGGTTTACTTTTCTTTTTTTCATGAAATATGTCTACTCCATAAGTTTCAACATAGTTCATTTTATTTCTCTTCCAATCTTCAATTTCTTCTAAATCTTTTTTATCCATAGTTTTCCTTACCCTTTTATATAAAATATTACTCTGCTCTCTTTGGTATATTATTAATAATTATATAATATAATACTATAAGAAAATAATATCACAAATAGAACAAAAGTGAACTTCGTTCACTCTAGCACTAATTTTTATTAGTGCTTTTT
>CAKNJR010000024.1 GCA_930986425.1 uncultured Clostridium sp.
AGTATTTATTAAGATTTATTTTTAATTTGCTAATGTTCTATGCCAATGGTTTCATTGTTGGAAATAGTATTATATCTCTAATTGATGCTGAATTTGTAAGAAGCATTATTAATCTATCTAATCCTATTCCTAAGCCACCTGTTGGTGGAAGACCTATTTCTAGTGCATTTACAAAGTCTTCGTCCATCATACCCGCTTCTTCATCACCATTTGCTCTAGCTTCTGCTTGTTTCTTTAATCTTTCATATTGGTCTATTGGGTCATTTAATTCTGAATAAGCATTTCCATATTCTCTGCCACCAATGAATACTTCAAATCTTTCTGTTAAGCTTGGATTATCTTTCTTTCTCTTTGTAAGTGGAGATATTTCAACTGGATAATCCATTATAAATGTTGGTTGAATTAGTGTTTCTTCTACAAATGTTTCGAAGAATTCGTTTATTATATGTCCTCTTGTTGTTTTTCCTTCTTCTAATTCTACACCTTTTTCATCAGCTAGTTTTCTTGCTTCTTCATCAGTTTTTACCTCATTAAAGTCTATTCCTGTTACTTCTTTTATTGCATCAATCATTGAAATTCTTTTCCAAGGTGTAGATAAGTCTAAATCTAATCCTTGATAATTTATTTGCAAAGTTCCATTTACTTTCATACATAGTCTTGTAATTATTTCTTCTGTAATATCCATCATATCATTGTAGTCTTCATATGCTGCATATAGTTCAACATTTGTGAATTCAGGATTATGCTTAATATCCATTCCTTCATTTCTGAAGTTTTTGCATACTTCATAGACTTTATCAAATCCACCAACTATTAATCTTTTTAAGTTAAGCTCTGGTGCTATTCTTAAGTACATATCTATATCTAATGTGTTATGATGTGTTTCAAATGGTCTTGCTGCATCACCTGTGATTAGATTGTTTAGTATAGGTGTTTCAACCTCTAAATATCCTTTTTCGTCTAGTATATTTCTTAATTCTTTAATTATCATGCTTCTTTTGATGAAAGTTTCTCTAACTTCCGGATTAACTATTAAGTCTACATATCTTTGTCTGTATCTTAAGTCTGTATCCTTTAGTCCATGGAATTTTTCAGGTAATGGTTTTAAAGATTTTGTAAGTAATGTAACTTCCTTTGCATGGATAGATATTTCACCTGTACGTGTTTTAAATACAAAACCTGTTATTCCTATAATATCTCCGATGTCATCTTCTTTGAATTGTTTATAGCTTTCTTCTCCTAAATCATTTATGCTAACATAACTTTGGATTTTTCCTTCTCCATCTTGAACATGACAAAAAGAGGCTTTACCCATTATTCTTTTAGCCATTAGTCTTCCTGCTATTGTTACATCTTTTCCTTCTAATTCGTCATAGTTATCTATTATTTGTTTTGTTGTATGTGTTCTATTAAACTTTGTTATTTGAAAAGGGTCTTTTCCTTCTTCTCTTAATTTATCTAATTTTTCTCTTCTAACTTGCACTAAATGATTCATGTCTAATTCTTGATTCTCTTCCATAATATCCTGTCCTTTCTCAACTACAAAATTTTATAATTATAACTAAGCATATATCTTATAAAATTCTGAGTTTTTACATTTATTCTCTTTTCTAATCATGGTATTATTATACCTTATATTCCACTTTTTGTAAACCTTTTAATATTATTTACGCTGTGAATTTCAAGTGAATTTATCTTTTATAAACTTACTATTATACTCTTATAATTTTGATAAATATTCTTTATTTTGATAAATATTTTATATAACTCAACAAAAGGCCCCTCAATGGAGGGGCCTCCCAAATTCTCATCAAATGACTACCGCTTGCTCAGCAGCCATATCTCCCCGATGAAAATCTGTAAATGCTCAGCGGTTTTCGTAAAGGATGTGTTGTAGAAAGGAGTGGAGGATGGAAACGGAAGGGGGATGGTTTCCTTGCATTTACGAAAATCACTTTCAACCATTATAAAATGGTTAGCATCTAGTGTAAATTATACCATTTATATTCAATTATGTCAACACTATAGAACTTATTTTCTACGCTGATTTTCTAAGTTCTATTGCATGTTTTCTTGCCGTTTCTGTAATCTCTCCATTAGATATTCTAGCTACTTCGTTGATTACCTCATCCTCATTTAACTTTTTAATTTGAGTGAATGTTCTACCCTCTTTAGATATTTTACTTATATAAAAGTTTTCATCGCCTTTTGCAGCAATGCTTGGTTGATGTGTAATGCATAATACTTGATGACTTTTTCCTATTAGTTTAAGCTTTTCTCCAACAGATTTTGCAGCTTTTCCACTAATACCTGTATCGATTTCATCAAATATAAGTACTGGTGTGCTATCCGTATTTGCCAAAACAGTTTTAATTGCAAGCATTATTCTTGACATTTCTCCACCAGATGCTATTTTAGCTAATTCTTTTTCACTTTCGCCAATATTAGTTGAAATATAATATTCTACTTCGTCTGTACCATTTTTGCCCAAATCCACTGGGTTTATGTGTGTTATAAATGTACTATTAGGCATTTCTAAGTCCGCTAATTCTTTGTTTATTTTGCTATCTAATATTTTAGCATTTGCTGTTCTGATTTCATGCATTTTATCTGCCAAATTCTGCATTATGCTTTCCACTTGTGCCAGATCTTGTTTTAATTTGTTATTATATTCATCTAAATTATTTATTCTGTCTATTTCTTTTTCTGTTTTTTCTTTATATTCTAGTATTTCTTCTACACTATTTCCATACTTTCTTTTTAAAGAATAGATTAAATCTAGTCTTTCTTCAACTTCATTTCTTTCATTTTCATCAAAATACATATCTGAATTAAGTGAAGATATATCTCTTGAAAGTTCTTGCACTTCATAATAAATGCCTTTTAGATTATTTAATGTGTCATCATACTTTTTGTCTAAATCACTTATTTTTTCTATTGCTCTTATTGCTTCATTTATTTTATCTATTGCGCCTTCACCAAGTGATAAATCTGCTTGATTTAAGCTTTTGCCTATCTTTTCTGAATTCATGAAGAACTTTCTTTTTTCTTCTAGTTCTTCTTCTTCACCTGATTTTAACTCTGCGTTTTCTATTTCATCGAATTCATATTGCAAAAGGCTTAATTGTCTTTGCTTTTCTTTGTCATCTCCTAGGTTAGCTTTTAATTCCTTTTTTATATCTTGTCTTTTATTATATAATTCTTTATATTCATCTTTTACTTGAAGTAAATCTTTACCTATAAAGTTGTCTAGATATTTTATATGATGCTTTGGATTTAATATTTTTTGATTATCATTTTGACCATGTATGTCTATTATATTGCCCATAAATTCTTTAAGCTCTGTCAAAGTTACTAATCTGCCATTTATTTTGCAAGAATTTCTACCATTTGAATGGATTTCTCTACTTACTATTATATTATTTTCTATTGCTAAATCATTATTTGGAAGATATAAATTTAGCTCAACAAATGAATAATCCTCGCCTCTTCTTATCATTTCTTTTGAGAATCTTCCTCCACATATTATATTAATAGAGTCTATTATTAAAGTTTTACCTGCACCTGTTTCACCAGTAAGTACATTAAAACCTTCTCCTAGCTCGATGCTTAAATCATCTATTATTCCTATATTTTTAATATGTAGAGTTGTTATCATTATTTATTCCTCCTGACATTTTGGGTTATTATGTAGTTAACGTAATTTGTGTTTTTTTATTTTAATATGCTCTTTTTTTATAAAATTTCCTGAACTTTTGTTCGTATATATTATACATACATTTGTTTGCTATGTCAAGAAGATTTTTAAAAATATTTATTTTTTATTATTTTCATTTATTGTATATAATTTTTATTTATATACATTTTTAAGTAAAAAAATAAGTATGCCCATTTGCATACCTATTTTTGTATTATTTCACGAAAAGGTCCGTCCAAAATGCAAAATTTTTATTTAAGGACCGTCCCCATTTGAAAAAATTAAACTAATTTTAAGATAACTGTTTCTGCAGCATCTCCTCTACGTTGACCTAGCTTAATTATTTGTGTATATCCACCGTTTCGATCTGTATATCTTGGTGCAATTACATTAAATAATTTATCTGTTAAGTCTATTGGAGTACCTTCATTATCTTTTACTTTATTTAATTTTGTCATCATTTTTCTTCTAGCATTTAATCTTGATGGCTTGTCTTTTTGTCTTTTTTCCATCTTTTCTTCTTTAACAACTTTTAGGAATTCTTTTCCATTTTTGCTTTTTACTAATTCAGTTTCTTTATTTCCTTTGCTGTCACGTTTTGCTTTAACAACTTTTACTTCAACTTCTTCAAAGTTGTCTTTTTCTTTAACAGCAAGGGCTATTAAGCTATCTACTATTGCTTTTACTTCTTTAGCTCTAGCTTCAGTTGTTTGTATTTGTTCATGCCAAATTAGGTCTGTTGACAAGTTTTTTAGCATTGCTAGTCTTATGTCAGTAGTTTTTCCTAATTTTCTATTTGCCATTTTACCTTTCCTCCTATTCTTGGTTACATTTCATAATCTTTTTCAGATTATTACTTCGTCTTTTTGCTTATTCTTCTTCTTTGGCTAAGTCTAAGCCTAACTCATGTAATTTTGCAATTACTTCTTCTAATGATTTCTTTCCTAAATTCTTAACTTTCATCATATCTGTTTCTGTTTTGTTTGCTAAGTCTTCAACTGTTGATATTCCTGATCTCTTTAAGCAGTTGAATGACCTTACAGATAATTCAAGCTCTTCGATAGGCATTTCTAAGATTTTTTCTTTCTTATTTTCTTCTTTTTCAATCATTATTTGAGTATTTTTTGCTGTTTCTGATAAATCTACAAATAGTTTTAAGTGTTCTGTTAAAACTTTTGCAGCTAAGCTTAATGCTTCATATGGCTCTAAGCTTCCATCTGTCCATAATTCTATTGTTAATTTATCATAGTCTACCATTTGACCAACTCTAGTATTTTCTACTGCGTAGTTTACTTTTTTTACTGGTGAATAGATAGAATCTATTGCTATTACTCCAATTGGTTGATTTGGTGTCTTATTTTTTTCTGCTGTATTATATCCTCTTCCCATATCAGCAACCATTTCCATATTTAGTTTTCCACCTTTTGAAACTGTTGCAATATGTAAGTCTGGATTTAATATCTCTACTGTACCATCTGTAATAATGTCTCCCGCTTTAACTTCTCCTTCACCTTCAAAATTAATTCTAAGTGTTTTTTCTTCATTTTTATCCATTTTAATTCTAACCATTTTTAGGTTTAGAACTATCTCAGGAACATCTTCTACTACATTTGGTATTGTAGTGAATTCGTGTTGAGCACCATCAATTTTTACACTTTTTATTGCACATCCTGGTAATGATGAAAGTAGTATTCTTCTTAAAGAATTTCCGATAGTGATACCATAACCACGCTCTAGTGGCTCACATACAAATTTTGCATATTTTTTTTCATCATCTATCTCCAAACATTTAATATTTGGCTTTTCGAATTCTATCATTTTTACCTCCTAAAATATGAGATTAATCTCATTATATAAATAAACTCTTTATTATTTAGAGTAAAACTCTACTATTAAATGCTCTTCAACTGGTAGGTCTATATCTTCTCTATCAGCTAATCTGACTACTTTACCACTTAGTTTATCACTATCTTTTTCTAGCCATGTTGGAACTGGTCTTGAGCTATTAGCTTCAACTGCTTGTTTTATTGTTCCATTATCTTTTTTGATTTCTCTTACTGATATTACATCACCTGCTTTAATAATGTATGATGGAATATTAACTTTCTTTCCATTTACATCAAAAGCTCCATGTGTTACAAGCATTCTTGCTTGTGTTCTTGAACTAGCAAATCCTAGTCTATATACTACGTTGTCTAATCTGCTTTCTAGTAATTGTAGTAAAACTTCACCTGTTTTACCTTTTGTATTAGATGCCATTTCAAAGTATTTTCTGAATTGTTTTTCTCCAACACCATAGAATGACTTTGTTTTTTGTTTTTCTCTTAATTGTGTACCGTATTCAGAAAGTTTTGCTTTCTTTTGACCATTTTGTCCTGGAGCATAGTTTCTTCTGTTTATGCTGCATTTATCTGAATAACATCTTTCGCCTTTAAGGAATAATTTTTGTCCTTCTCTACGGCATATACGGCACTGTTCGTCCTTATATCTTGACATTTTATTTCCTCCTTTTTAGAATTAAACTCTTCTTCTTTTTGGTGGTCTACAACCATTATGTGGGATTGGTGTTACATCTTTGATTGATGTAATTTCTAATCCTGCTGTTTGTAAAGCTCTTATTGCAGATTCACGTCCTGCTCCTGGGCCTTTAACATATACTTCTACTGTTTTTAGTCCATGTTCCATTGCTGCTTTTGCTGCTGTTTCAGCAACTTCTCCAGCTGCAAATGGTGTACTTTTTCTTGAACCTTTAAATCCAAGTCCTCCAGCACTTGCCCAAGATATTGTATTACCTTGAACGTCTGAAATTGTAACTATTGTATTATTAAAACTAGAATGAATATGTGCTTTTCCACTTTCAATGTTTTTGCTTACTCTTCTTCTAGTTGTAACTTTTTTTGCTGACTTTGTAGCCATTGTTTTTCTCCTTTCAATAATTTTGAAGTTTTAAGCTTATTATAGCTCTTTTATAATTATTGTTTTGCAACTTTTATTTATTTTGTTGCTGCTTTGCTCTTGCTAACCAATTTTCTTGGTCCTTTTCTTGTACGAGCATTTGTTTTTGTTCTTTGTCCTCTAACTGGTAAACCTTTTCTATGTCTTGTTCCTCTGTAGCATCCCATTTCAACAAGTTGTTTAATGTTTAAAGCTACTTCTCTTCTTAAATCACCTTCAACAGTGTATCCTTCCATAGCTTTTCTTATTGCTTGTTCTTGTTCTGCTGTTAGGTCTTTAACTCTAGTGTCTGGGTTAACTCCAGCATCTTTTAGTATTTTTTGAGAACTTTTTAAACCTATACCATAAATGTATGTTAGTCCTATTTCTACCCTTTTTTCTTTAGGTAAATCTACTCCTGCTATACGAGCCATATTTGCACCTCTTTCTTAATATTTGTAAATTTGTTGTTTAAGTTTATTCTAAAGGTGAAATGCATTAAATATTTTTTATAAATACACTTAGAAAGGTTTTCGCATACTTATAATAAAAATATCTAATCTTTAGAAAAAAATAAACATATATATAAACACAAATCTAAAATCAGCCGCTTGCTAGATTTGTGTTGATACCAAAATAAATATAAAATTAACCTTGTACTTGTTTATGCTTTGGATTTTCGCATATAACTCTTATTTTGCCTTTTCTTTTGATTACTTTGCATTTATCGCAAATTTTCTTTACAGATGGTCTTACCTTCATTTTGTACACCTCCTACTAGTTTTCTATCTATTATTTAGCTCTCCAAGTTATTCTTCCCTTTGTTAAATCATAAGGTGATAATTCTACTTTAACTTTGTCTCCTGGTAAAATTTTAATATAATTCATTCTTAATTTACCAGATATATGAGCTAGTATTTCATGTCCATTTTCTAATTTTACTTTAAATAAAGTATTGGGTAATGCTTCAGATACAACACCTTCAACTTCAATTACATCTTCTTTAGACATTAATATCATTTCCCCCTAATAATAGTTTACATAGTGAATGTGCATAACGCACATTTTCACAATAGCTATTATATTATATAATATTTTTATGATAATGTCAAGATTTCTGGCTCTTTTTCTGTAATTAAAATTGTATTTTCATAGTGTGCAGATAGACTTTCGTCGACTGTCCATATTGACCACCCGTCATCACCTTCACATATTTCTGGTGAGCCAGCCACTACCATTGGCTCAATTGCTAGAGTCATGCCAGGTTCGAGCCTTATTCCTTTTCCTGCTTTTCCGTAGTTTGGAATTCCTGGGTCTTCATGCATTTCTCTTCCTATTCCATGTCCTTGAAATTCTCTTATTACATCAAAACCATTTTCTTGTACGAAACTTCCTATTGCATGGCTTATGTCACCTAATCTATTTCCTTTTTTGGCATATTTTATTCCTTCAAAAAATGCTTGTTTTGTGACTTCTATTAATTTTTTTGCTTCACTTGATACTTCTCCAACACAATATGTTCTTGCACAATCTCCATTGAAACCATCTTTGTATGCAACTAAGTCAACACTTATAATGTCACCTTCTCTTAATATTGTACGTTTTGATGGTATTCCATGAATGATATTGTCATTTATTGATGCACAAATAGAAGCTGGAAAATCTGGAACACCCTTCATCCCGCTTGGATAGCCTTTTTCTGCTGGTATTGCTCCGTTTTCTCTCATTGTTGTTTCAGCTATTTTATCTAATTCCCATGTTGAAACACCTGGCTTTATAGCTCTTTCTACTGCTTTTTGTGCCAAGTTCGCTATTCTACATGCTTCTCTCATTTTTTCAATTTCATTTTTTGATTTAATATATACCATTTTGTTCCCTTCTTCACTTTTTTAATTAATTAATTTTTACTTTTAATCATATAATTTTACATAATATTTCATAAAAAGCTAAATTGATAATATGCAAGATATTATCAATTTATTTTGTTAAATTTACAATATTATTTTCTGTTGTTAATTCTTTTTTCAGCCTCACTTGTTGTGTCTTCTTTTGTTGTTTCTGAATATATATTTATTTTTATTGATTCTAATAAATTTTCATTTTTATAATATTCAATTAGTGGTTCTGTATTTTGATGATAAACTTCTAATCTTTGTCTAATTGTTTCTGGTTCATCATCTTTTCTTTTTATAAGCTCTGACCCGCATCTATCACATATGCCTTCTACCTTTGGTGGCATAAATACTGTATTGTATGATGCTCCACATTCCTTGTTTGAGCAAATTACTCTGCTTGATGTTCTTACAACTATATCCTCGTCTGGAACATCTAAGTTAATTACTGCTGTAATCTTTTTGCCTTTTTCAGCTAAATATTTATCTAAAGCTTCTGCTTGTGGTATAGTTCTTGGGAAACCATCTAATAAGACATTATCCATCTCATCAAGTTTTCCTTCCACCATTGCTATTGTGATTTCATCTGGTACAAGTTTTCCTTGTGACATATATTCTTCTGCCTTTTTTCCTAGTTCTGTTTGTCTTTTCATTTCATCTCTGAATATATCTCCTGTTGCAAGATGAACTAAATTATATTTTTTGCAAATTTCATTTCCTATTGTTCCTTTTCCACTTCCTGGAGCGCCTAACATTATAATATACATTATTTTTTCTTCCTTTCTCGCGTTTTTTGCCGTTTATATTGTAGTACTTTTTTTATGTTTTGTCAATAAAAAATGAACTTCAAGGTATATTGCCCTAAAGTTCAAATTATAGTTTATTCTAAGAAACCTTTGTAATGTCTCATTACTAATTGTGACTGTAATTGTTGTCCTAATTCTATTGCAACACCAACAACAATTAATATTGATGTTCCTCCAAATGCTGTATTAAATCCTGTGAATCTAGCTAACATTGGTAATATAGCAATTGCAGCTAGGAATAATCCACCAAATAGTACTACTTTTGATAATACTGATGATAAGTAATCAGCAGTTGGTTTTCCAGCTCTAATTCCTGGAATGAATCCACCATTTTGCTTAATGTTGTTTGCAACTTCTGCTGGATTGAATGTTGCATAAGTATAGAAATAAGTAAATCCAACAATCAATAATAAGTATATTATTGCATTGATTATTGTATATTGCCAGCCAACATCTGATGATGATGTAGCAATAGATATATTATATATTACTCTCCAAAATCCTGTTTGAGATTCTATGTCTGTTACAAATAATTGCATTATCATTGCTGGGAATGTCATAAATGATGAAGCAAATATTATTGGCATAACACTTGCCATTGCTGGCTTGATTGGAATGTGTGTATTTTGAGCTCCAACCATTCTTCTTCCAACAACTTTTTTAGAATATTGTACTGGTATTCTTCTTTCAGCTAGTTGTACAAATACAACACCTACTATTAATACTAATACTCCTAATACTATTCCTAAAGCTGTTAAAAGTCCTGTTGTGCTAAATTGTCCATCTACAACAATTCTACTTGCAACTGCAACAACTGCACTTGGTAATGATGATACTATACCTGCAAATATTAGCATTGATATTCCATTGCCAATACCTTTTGATGTGATTTTATCTCCTAACCACATAAGTAATGAAGTACCTGCCATTAATGAAACAACAGCAACAACTCCAGTAAGTATGCTTTCATCAACAAATATTCCAGAAGTTCTATATGATAGGTATATACCTAATCCTTCTATTAGCGCTAAAGCTAATGTTATTAATTTAGTATATCTATCAATTTTCTTTCTTCCTTCTTCTCCACCTTCAGTTGTTAATCTTCTTAATGAAGGAATTATTATTCCTAATAATTGGATTACTATTGAAGCTGTAATATAAGGTGTTATTGACATTGCAAATATTGATAATCTTGAGAATGCACCACCAGATATCATGTTTATCATACCTGTTACTGTGTTTGAATATGCATCCATAGAAGATTCTAATGTTACTATATCAACACCTGGTATTGTTATATAGCAACCTAATCTAAAAACTACTAATAACAATAGTGTATATAATATTTTCTTTCTTATTTCAGGAGTTTTAAAAGCGTTTTTTATTGTCTTTAGCAAGCTATATCACCTCTGCCTTTCCGCCTAAAGCTTCGATTTGTTCTTTAGCAGATTTAGTGAATCTTACAGCTTTGACATTTAATTTTTTGTCAAGTTTTCCAGTTGCTATAACAACTACTCCGTCATTTTCTTTGCTTATTATTTTATCTTTTATTAAGCTTTCAGCTGTAACATCTGTTACTGTAGATTTGTTAAGCATTGTTAATGTTACTTCTGTATAATTTTTAGCAAATTTGTTTGTGAATCCTCTCTTTGGTAATCTTCTATATAATGGTGTTTGACCACCTTCAAATCCACGTCTAACTCCTCCGCCAGATCTTGCTTTTTGACCTTTATGTCCTCTACCAGATGTTTTTCCAAGTCCTGAACCCATTCCACGTCCAACTCTTGTTTTTGCTGTTTTTGCTTGTGCTGGTTTTAATTCGTCTAATTTCATATGGATTACACCTCCTTAATTTATTATTAAGTTATAAATATTCTTTCATATTATGACTTTATTTGTCAATACTTAAAAGTATACAATTATATAATTGATTTAATTACATAATGTCTTCTACTTTCTTTCCTCTTTTCTTAGCTACTTGTTCAATAGTTTGCATGCTCTTTAATCCTTCTATTGTTGCATATACAACATTTCTTGGATTGTTTGTTCCTAGAACTTTAGTTCTAACATCTCTGTATCCTGCAAGTTCTAGTACTGGTCTTACACTACCTCCAGTAATAAGTCCTGTACCTTCTTGAGCTGGTTTAAGCATTACGCTTGCACTACCGAATTTTCCTACATATTCATGAGGTACTGTTGTTCCTACGATTGGAACTTCTACTAAATTTTTCTTAGCATCTTCGATTGCTTTTTTGATAGCATCTGGAACTTCAGCTGCTTTTCCATTTCCTACGCCTACTTTTCCTTTTCCATCTCCAACAACAACTACTGCGCTAAATCTGAAAGTTCTACCACCTTTTACAACTTTAGCAACTCTGCTGATGGCTACAACTTTTTCTTTTAATTCAGTTTCGTTTTCTTGCACTTGATTTTCCTCCTTCTCTTAAAAATTTAATCCGCCTTGTCTTGCACTTTCAGCTAATTCTTTTACAACTCCATGATATTGATATCCACTTCTATCAAATACAACGTCAACTATTTTCTTGTCTTTTGCTCTTTTTGCTATTAGAGCTCCAACTTCTTTAGCTGCTTCTTTATTTGCATGTTTTGTCTTTACTTCTTTGTCCATTGTTGAAGCACTTACTAAAGTATTTCCATTAACGTCATCTATAATTTGAGCATAGATATTTGTATTACTTCTGTACATACAAAGTCTTGGGCATTCAGGTGTTCCACTGATTTTTCTACGAACTCTTGCATGTCTTCTATCTCTTTCAAGTTTTCTATCTGTTTTAGAAATCATTTTTTTCTCCTTTCTTATATTTTTAAGTTGTTAGATTTTATTTCTTACCAGTTTTACCTTCCTTACGTCTAATATGTTCTTCAACATATTTGATACCTTTTCCTCTATAAACTTCTGGTGGTCTCTTGCTTCTTACAACAGCAGCTGTTTGACCAACTAGTTCTTTGTCTACACCTCTAACAATTATAGAGTTTGCACTTGGTACATCAAATGTAATTCCTTCTGGTGCTTCCATCTCTACTGGATGTGAGTAACCTAAATTCATTACTAATTTTGTTCCTTGTTTTTGTGCTCTGTAACCTACACCATTGATTTCAAGTGCTCTTGTAAATTCTTTTGTTACACCTTCAATCATGTTGCTTATTAATGTTCTTGTTAGCCCGTGTAAGTTTCCATATTCTTCTGATGGAATTTCTACTTTTACTTCTTTGTCTTCTACTTTTACAGTAACGTTGCTGTTTAAGTCTCTTTCTAATGTTCCTTTTGGTCCTTTTACAGAAATGTGACTTCCATTAACTGTTACTTCAACACCATCAGGTATTGCTATAGGTTTCTTTCCTATTCTTGACATTTGGATTCTCCTCCTTCTTTAAATTATATCTCCTAAATTATATATTACCAAACATAAGCTAAAACTTCTCCACCTAAACCTTCTTTTCTAGCTTCTTTATCTGTTTTAATTCCTTTAGATGTTGAAATTAATGCTATTCCTAAACCATTTAATACTTGTGGTAATTCATCTTTGTTAACATATATTCTTAAACCTGGTTTACTAATTCTTTTTAAACCAGCGATTACTCTTTTTCCGTTTTCATCATATTTTAGAGTAACTCTTAACATTCCTTGTTTTTCATCTTTTATTTCTTCAAAAGATGCTATATATCCTTCATCAAGTAAGATTTGAGCTATAGCTCTTTTCATATTTGATGCAGGAATATCAACTTCCTTATGCTTAGCACTATTTGCATTTCTTATTCTTGTTAGCATATCTGCTATTGGGTCTGTTGTATTCAATTCTTTTCCCTCCTTTTTTAATTTTATTAAATGCACTTTTTTGCTTTATTATTTAAACTTATAAAAATAACTTGTTTAATATTAATAATCAATTGATTACCAGCTAGCTTTTTTCACACCTGGAATTTCACCCTTATGTGCTAATTCTCTAAAGCATATACGGCAAATTCCATATTTTCTGATGTAAGCATGTGGTCTTCCGCAAATTTTGCATCTGTTATATTCTCTTGTCTTATATTTTTGTGGTCTAGCTTGTTTTACTTTTAAAGATTTTTTAGCCATTTGCTTTTAATTTCCTCCTTCTTTAATTTTTAGGATTTCCCTTTAATTTTTGCTCAAAATAACTTTTAGCTGTTTGCATAAGTAATTTATGTATTCAGCTTTTAAATTATTTCTTGAATGGCATTCCAAGAAGAGTTAATAATTCTTTTGCCTCTTCATCTGTCTTAGCAGTTGTAACAAATATTATGTCCATGCCTCTAACTTTATCTACTTTATCGTATTCGATTTCTGGGAATATTAATTGTTCTTTAATACCCATTGAGTAGTTTCCTCTTCCATCAAATGAATCGCTTGATACTCCTCTAAAATCTCTAACTCTAGGAAGTGCTACATTGAATAGTTTGAATGCGAAATCATACATTTTTCCTTTTCTTAATGTAACTTTAACTCCTACATTTACACCAGCTCTTAGTTTGAAAGCTGCTATTGATTTTTTAGATTTTGTTATAACTGGTTTTTGACCTGTTATTGCCATAATATCTCTTACAGCTCCATCTAATGATTTAGGGTCTTCTTTTGTATCGCCTAAACCTATATTTAAAACTATTTTTTCTAATCTTGGAACTTCCATAACTGATTTATAGTTAAATTTTTTCATCATTGCTGGAATAATTTCTTTCTCATATTGTTCTCTTAAAATTTCCATAAGTCTTAAATAGACCTCCTTTCCCTACTATTTAACTTTTTTTAATTCTGCTCCGCAAGATTTGCATACACGTACTTTGCCTTCTTCAGTTACTTTGTAACCTACTCTAACTGCTTTTCCGCATTTTGGGCATACTATTGCAACATTACTTGAATTGATAGGATGTTCTGATGCAATAATTCCACCTTCTTCTCCTGCTTTTCTTGGCTTTGTTGCTCTTTTTCTTATATTAACGTCTTTTACAACGATTTTATTTTTCTTAGGAATTACTTCAAGTATTTCTCCAGTTTTTCCTTTATCGTTTCCAGATAATACTTTTACATTATCTCCTTTTCTTAATTTCATGTATTTCACCTCTTTCTATTATAAAACTTCTGGTGCTAGAGATAATATTTTCATGTAATCATTATCTCTTAATTCTCTTGCAACAGGTCCAAATATACGTGTTCCTCTTGGTGTTTTGTCATCTTTTATTATAACTGCTGCGTTTTCATCAAATCTTACCATTGTTCCATCTGCTCTTCTAATTGGTTTCTTTGTTCTAACAACAACTGCTTTAACAACTTCACCTTTTTTTACAACGCCACCTGGTGTTGCGCTTTTAACAGAAGCAACTACTACATCACCAACTGATGCATATTTTCTATATGAACCACCTAGAGCTCTTATAACCATTATTTCTTTTGCTCCAGTGTTATCAGCTACTTTTAGTATACTTTGTTGTTGTACCATAGCTTGATTTCCTCCTTCTTACTTATTTTGGCTCTTATTTTATTACTGCCTTTTCAGTTATTTCAACAACTCTCCATCTTTTATCTTTAGATAAAGGTCTTGTTTCCATAACTCTAACTGTATCTCCAACTTGGCATTTATTTTCTTCGTCATGAGCTTTTAATTTGTATGTTGATTTTTTGATTTTTCCGTATGTCTTATCCATTTTTCTTGTTTCAACAGCTACAACTACTGTTTTATCCATTTTGTCAGATACAACTTTTCCAACCATTGTTTTACGAAGATTTCTCTCTACCATTATGGTATCTCCTTTCTTTATTTTTTACTTTCTTCTAACTTTCTTTCTGTTAGAATTGTATTTATTCTTGCAATGTCTTTCTTTACTTCCTTGATTTTCATAGGATTATCTAATCCGTTTGTAGCTAAACTAAATCTTAATTTGAATAATTCGGTCTTTAGTTCGCTTAATTCTTTTTCTAAATCAGGTGAAGACATTTCTCTTATTTTACTAATCTTCATCTTTATCACCACCTATTTCAGTTTCTTTTTTAACAAATTTAGCTTTAACAGATAGTTTGTTTCCAGCAAGACGTAATGCTTCTCTTGCAACATCTTCTGAAACTCCTCCCATTTCAAACATTATTCTTCCTGGTTTAACAGGTGCTACCCAATATTCAACATTACCTTTTCCTTTACCCATACGAGTTCCGATAGGTTTGCTTGTTATTGGTTTGTCTGGGAATATCTTAATCCAAACTTTTCCACCTCTTTTAATATATCTTGTCATAGCAACACGGGCTGCTTCTATTTGATTTGAGGTGATTAATCCTAATTCTAATGCTTGTAAACCATATTCTCCATCTGTTACTTTATTTCCTCTAGTAGCTTTTCCTCTAATTCTACCTTTTTGCATTTTTCTATATTTAGTCTTTTTTGGCATCAATGGCATGATTATCTCCTCCTTCCGCTTTATTCTTTTTTGCTGGAAGAACTTCTCCTTTATATATCCAAACTTTAACACCAACTTTTCCATATGTTGTATTTGCTTCTGCAAATCCATAGTCTATGTCTGCTCTTAAAGTTTGAAGAGGAACTGTTCCTTCTTTATAGAATTCAGTTCTAGCCATGTCTGCTCCACCTAATCTTCCAGATACTGAAGTTTTTATACCTAAAGCACCTGCTTTCATAGCTTTTTGCATACATTGTTTCATAGCACGTCTGAATGAAATTCTTCTTTCTAGTTGTCCAGCGATGTTTTCTGCTACTAATTGAGCATTTGTATCAACATCTTTAACTTCGACAATATTTAAATTTACTTGTTTATTAATCATTTTTTCAAGTTCTGATTTTAAACTTTCAGCTAAGTTTCCACCTTTACCAATTACTAGACCTGGTTTTGCTGTGTAAACATTAACTTTAACAAATTTTGGTGTTCTTTCAATTTCTATTTTTGAAATTCCACTAACATATAACTTTTTCTTAACATATTCACGGATTTTGTGGTCTTCAACTAGATAGTCGCTGTAATGTTTTTTATCTGCATACCATTTTGAGCTCCAATCATTGATAACACCAACTCTGTATCCACGTGGGTCTACTTTTTGTCCCATTTGTCTATGCCTCCTTCTTTATTTTTATACACGTTCTTTTAATACTATTGTAGTATTACTCGTTCTTTTTCTAATTCTAACAGCTGAACCTTTTGCTGCTGGTCTTATTCTCTTTAATGTAGGACCTTGGTTTGAGTATATTTCAGCTATATATAATTTTGAATGATTCATTTGGTTATTGTTTTCAGCATTTGCTATTGCTGATTTTAATAATTTTTCTAGTACTTCACTTCCTGCTTTTGGTGTGAATTTTAATATTGCTAATGCTTCATCAACATTTTTTCCTCTAATTAAGTTTGCAACAATAGCAATTTTTCTGCTAGAAATTCTTGCATATTTAACTGTAGCTTTTGCTACTAATTCTTCAGTTTCAGATTCTTTTTGAACTTTAACTGCTTTTTTTGCATTTTCTGTTTTCTTTTCAGCTGTTTCTGTTTTAGCTGTTTCTTTATTTTCTGCTACTTTTGTTTCTGCTTTCTTTGTTGCAGTTTTTGCAGTTTTAGTTTCAGCTACTTTCTTTTCAGCTGTTTTACTTTCTGTTTTATTTGAAGATTTTGTTTCAGCTTTTGCTGTTTTTGTTTCTTCTGATTTTTTAGAAGCAGTTGTTACTTTCTTTTCTTTCTCGTCTGCCACTGTAAATTACCTCCTTTTTTGTAATTTTGAAATTTTATTTTTGTAATATCTTCTTGATTTATTTTTTGATACTACTAATTATTATTGATTTGTAGTTGTTGTTTTGTCTCCTGAATGTCCTTTGAATGTTCTTGTAGGAGCAAACTCACCTAATTTATGTCCAATCATTTCTTCTGTAATGTAAACTGGAACATGTTTTCTTCCGTCATGAACAGCTATTGTGTGTCCAACCATTTGTGGGTATATTGTTGAAGCTCTTGACCATGTTTTTAAAACTTCTTTGTTTCCACTTTCGTTCATAGCTTCAATTCTTTTTAATAATTCTGGTGCTACATATGGTTTTTTCTTGCTTGATCTTGACATTTTATTCTCCTTTCTACTATTTAGATTTAACCTATAATATGGTTTGCTTTTCGCATTTTAGAATCTAATAGTAATTTGTATACTTATACTTTGCTTTGGAGAAGTAGGAGCTTTAACTCCCTTCTCTTAAGCTTTTGACTAATTACTAATTAATTATTTTCTTCTCTTTGTAATTAATCTATTAGATTTTTTGTGTTTTGCTCTTGTCTTATATCCAAGTGCTGGTTTACCCCAAGGAGTCATTGGTCCAGCGTGACCAACTGGTGCTCTACCTTCACCACCACCATGTGGGTGATCTACTGGGTTCATTACAGAACCTCTAACTGTAGGACGTACTCCTAAGTGTCTTGTTTTACCAGCTTTACCTAATTTTATGTTTTCGTGTTCTTCGTTTCCTATAACACCGATTGTTGCTTTGCAACAAGCTAAAACTAGTCTCATTTCTCCTGATGGTAATCTTAAATGAGCATATTTGCCTTCTTTAGCCATTAATTGAGCTGATTGTCCAGCTGCTCTAACTAATTTACCACCTTGATTTGGATTGATTTCTACATTATGAACTAATGTACCAACTGGTATGTTTTCTAATTTTAAGCAGTTACCTGGTTTGATATCTGCTGTATCTGCTGATACAACTTTATCTCCATCTTTTAATCCTTTTGGAGCTAATATATAGCTTAATGTTCCATCTTCATATTTGATTAAAGCTATATTTGCACTTCTGTTTGGATCGTATTCGATTCCAATAGCTTCTGCTTCCATATCTAATTTATTTCTTTTGAAATCAATTTTTCTGTATTTTTGTCTGTTTCCGCCACCTTGATGTCTAACTGTGATTTTTCCTTGTGCATTTCTTCCTGCTTTTGATTTCTTTACTTCTAGTAAAGATTTTTCAGGAGTCTTTTTTGTTATTTCAGAAAAATCTGATACAGCCATTCCTCTAAGTGATGGAGTAACTGGTCTAAATTTCTTTGTTCCCATTTTCTTGTCTCCTTTACTTATTTAGTAGAATTTTTCCTGCTCTACTTGGCAGATATTTTTTATTTTCCGAGTTCTTTCTCGATATTGTGCGAAGCTCTAAACTCCTGCAAACTCATCAATCGAATCCTTAAACTTCTTATTAACTTTTGTTACTTTTCCACCTTTAGCGATGTAAGATAAATCCTCTGGATTTGTATCTATTGTAACAATTGCTTTTTTCCAGTCAGAAGTTTTGCCTACGCTTCTTCCAACTCTTTTTTCTTTTCCTTTTACTGTCATTGTATTAACTTTTAATACTTTAACTTCAAATAATTTTTCTACTGCTCTTGCAATATCTACCTTTGTAGCATTTTTATTAACTTTAAAGGTATACTTACCAAAATTTATTTGGTCATTGCTCTTTTCTGTAACAACTGGAGCAATTATAACATCTTCTGGTCTCATTATGCGTACACCTCCTCTAATTTTTTAACAGTGTCCTCTGTTACTACTAAGTTGTTGTATTTTACTAAATCATAAGCATTGATTGTGTCAACTGTTAATGTTTTTACACCTTCAATATTTCTTGATGATTTGCATACATTTTCATTATTTGCTGGTAATAATATTAATGTTTTTCCTTCAGCTTTAACATTATTTAATACTTTTACCATGTTAGCTGTTTTGATTTCTTTTAATTCTAATTTATCTAAAACAACTAATTCTTTTTCTGCAACTTTTGAACTTAGTATTGATTTGATTGCTAATCTCTTTTCTTTCTTATTAATTTTGTAAGAATATGAACGAGGTCTTGGTCCTAATGCTATACCACCTTTAATCCATTGTGGAGCTCTTATTGAACCTTGTCTTGCACGACCTGTTCCTTTTTGTCTCCATGGTTTTCTTCCACCACCAGAAACTTCTGCTCTAGTTTTTGTATTTTGAGTTCCTTGTCTTTGATTCGCTAAATAATTAACTATTGCACTATGAACTATGTTTTCATTTGGTTCTATACCAAATACATTTTCATTAAGTTCTAGTTCTTTAACTTTCTTTCCATCTACGCTTAATACGTCTACTTTAGGCATCTTCTTTCCTCCTTCCTTATGCTTTTACACTTGATTTTACTTTTAATATTGCACCTTTAGTTCCAGGAACGCTTCCTTTTACTAAAATTACATTTTTGTCTAAATCAACTTTTACAACTTCTAGATTTTGAATTGTAACTGTTTCTACACCCATATGTCCTGGTAAGTTTTTACCTGGGAATACTCTACCTGGTGTAGATGTTGGTCCCATTGAACCTGGTCTTCTATGATACATAGAACCATGTCCCATTGGTCCTCTTGATTGTCCATGACGTTTGATAACACCTTGGAATCCTTTACCTTTAGAAGTTCCTTGAACGTCAACTTTGTCACCTACTGCAAATACGTCTGCTTTAAGTTCATCGCCAACTTTCATTCCTTCTACTGAATCTAATCTAAATTCTCTTAAATATTTCTTTGGAGCTAATTTGTTTTTGCTTAAATGTCCTAACTCAGGTTTGTTAAGCTTTCTTTCTTTAACTTCTCCAAATCCTAATTGAACAGCTGTGTATCCATCTTGTTCTACAGTTTTGATTTGTGTAACTGTGCATGGTCCAACTTCTATTGCTGTTACTGGAATAACTTTTCCTTCTTCATCGAAGATTTGTGTCATTCCAACTTTTCTTCCTATTAATGCTTTTTTCATATTTCCCTCCTATTGGCTGACAGTTTGTCAGCATAGCTAATTATAATTTAATTTCTATATCTACACCAGCTGGTAAGTCTATTTTCATAAGACTGTCAACTGTTTTTTGTGTTGGATAAAGAATATCGATAACTCTTTTATGAGTTCTTAATTCAAATTGTTCTCTTGAATCTTTGTGTTTGTGTGGAGAACGAATAACTGTTACAACTTCCTTTTCTGTTGGAAGTGGAATAGGTCCTGAAACTTTTGCTCCTGTTTTCTTAGCAGTATCTACTATTTTCTCAGCAGACTGTTCTAAAACAACATGATCATAAGCTTTAAGTCTTATTCTAATCTTCTCGCTTTTTGCAGCACTTGTTTTTGTAACTGTTTTTTCTGAATTCTTCTTTGTTGCCATATTTTTACCTCCTTAAAATGTTATTTTAGTCGGAAGTTATAAACGCACCCTTGTGTTTCTTTTATATTCAACATAAAATCCCAAGTTTGCATGATAATCTTGGGATAAGTGCTTTGATTTATACTTACCGCCTTGGTCTTAGCCATGACATACTCCATAGAAGTTCCCTCCATCGCCTACGTATGTAGGTGTGTAGCCACATTCTACTTCAACGCATCTCTTTACATGCTTTTCTATTATATAATAAATATAGGCTAAAGTCAAGGGTTTTTGAGTTTTTTTACGTTAAAAAATTAAAATGTAGACTGTAAGCTAAAAAAAGGAAATTTAAGCTGTGAATAATAACCTTTAAACCTTCTCTACATATACTTTGTCATTAACAGCTACTACTGTATATTTGTTTAATTTTTTTATATCTTTTATTTCATCAAAATCGCTATATCTAAGTATTTGTTCTTTTGCCTCTTTTTGTTTTTCTTTTAGTCTGCTTTCTTCGCCTTTTTTCAAATACTTAAACTCTATCATTACAGAATTATATCCTTTGCTTCTATCTCTTGGAACTAAAAGTATGTCTGGATATTCTCTTTGCACTTCTAGCTCTGATTTTACATTGTATATTTTCAAATTCATAGATATGCAATAAAATATTAATTTAATATACTTTTCATCAAATCTTTGATAATCTCTATTTGATAAATTCTTCAAATATTTTTGCAATATTTCTGTTATTTTATCTATTTTTCCTTCTAATGCAAGTTGCCTTAATATTTCATTATATTCATCATTATCTATTCTTATTTGTGCTTCATCATCTAATAATTTTATGAAGTAGTCTGAGTATATTTCTCTCATTACTTTGTTTGGTACTTTTAATTCTGTCATTCCAAGTTCTTCACCTACTATTGTTAGATAACCTAAATAGTAAAGCATTGATACCAAATCTGTATCTGTAAATTCCATTGCTGGATTAAATTTTTGTGTTATTTCAGACAATATGCCTTCGCCAGATACTGTTTTTTCTATTATTTCTGCTCGTTTTTCCCCTTTGCATAAGTCCAGCATTTTACCTATTTTACTATAATCACTTGCTATATTTACATCTACTAAATTTCTTGGAAACTCTCTATTTTCTAAATAACTATTTAAAAAGTATAAGCACATATTAGAGTTATATATTCTTTCTTTTCCTTTCAAAGAAAATTTATACCCGTCATAATATTCTTTCATTATTGGTAATAATTCTAATTGTTTTTCTTTTGGTATTTCTTGCTTATTCATTAACTCTATTAGTTCTTTTTCTGTAAAACCTAGCATTTCATTAAAGTTTGTTTTTTGTGTTATATCACTTCCTATATTAAATCCAGAAGTTAAACTATCTAATGTAATTGGAGCTACACCAGTTATAAATATTCTATCTATTACAGTTTCTGTTCCTTCTTTTAATACTTCATACCATTTTCTAATCTTACCATTTTTTGACACTAAACTTTTAAATTGATCTGTGTTAAATCCTAATAGTTCATTTGCAAAATGGTCATACTCATCTATTATTACATATATTTTTTGGTTTGGCTTTTGAAATTTAAACGCCTCTATTATGCTTCTAAGCATTCCTTCTGGTGTTAATTCTGGATTTGTATAAAAATCTATACCATAATTTTTGGCAAATCCATCTATTGAAATCATTACTTTTTCTTTAAAGCCTCTCATTGTTGTTTCTTCATTTGATGTATCTATTCCTGAGAAATTAAATCTTAATATATGGTAACTATTTTTTAATTTTGTTGGATTTTTACCTACGTATGTTTCTTTGTACAATTCTTCAAATTTATCTTTTTTCTTTATATCATAATAGTTTTCTAAAGTACTTGTAAAAAGTGTTTTTCCAAACTTTCTTGGGCGTAAAAACATTATTCTTTTTTCCGCCAAATTTTCTAGCATTTCTATATATTTTGTTTTATCTACATAATAGTAATTGTCTTCTATTAATTCTTCATAGTTACTAATTCCATAAGGTAATTTTTTTATCATAGTTACTTATTTCTCCTCTCTTAAGAGATTTTACTATTATATCCTATCACAAAATTTTTATTTTAACAATAGATTGACGAAAGAATGTATTTTGTATTATTTACAATCCACATTTTTTTCTAATTCTTTTTATCTTATTATTTACTTCTTCGACAAATGCATTGTCTACATTAATTTTATCTGTACTTACTTTGTATTCTTCTTTTGCTTTTAGTATTCTACGCACCTTTCTGTCCAGTCTTCCCAGCATTATTCCGCTTCTTATTTCTTCTTCTATATTTTTCATCCACTTTTCTTCATTACCTAAATATTTAAGCATTATCATATCATTGCCAGCATCAAATGCAATTTTTATAGGATTAAATTTTCCAATAAAGTAAAATCTTATTGCTTTCATTCTTATATCGTCTGTTATAATTAATCCATTATAATGATACTTCTTTCTAATATATTTTGTTATAAATCTTTTAGAAAGTGAAGCCGGAAGTTTTCCTGTTTCTTTCTTAATTACTAGATGCCCTATTAGAATTGCGGGTATATTCTTCTTAATTGCTTTTTCAAACGGCTTTAAGTCATCTTTTAATTCATTCATTGTGCATTTTATTTTTGGTAATGTAAAATGGGTATCCTGATTTGTTGCACCATGGCCAGGAAAATGCTTTACAACTGGTATTATATCTTGCTTTTGCAAACTCAAAGCATATTCTAAACCATATTTGCACACTTCATCTACATTTTCGCTAAATGCTCTATCTCCTATCGCATGATTATCCGGAAATCTTTTTATATCTAGTACTGGTGCAAAATCCATATCAATACCTAGCTTTTTTAGTATTTTACCAGTAATCTCTCCTGCCTGTTTTACTAAGTCGTCTTCTTTGGTAGAATATTTAGCTAGCTTATTTGCAGAAGGCAAATTTAAAAAGTCATTTGGAAGCCTATTTACTCTACCGCCTTCTTGGTCTAGTGATATTATAATTGGTACTTTTTGCTCACTGCTCTTTTCTTTTATGTAGTTAATTACTTTTACTAATTCTTCATAAGTATTGTAGTTTTTTCTATATAGACATATTCCACCTGCTTTATACTTATCTATTATTATATCTATGGTCTCATACATTTTCTTACCCACAGATACGTCTAAACCTACTATTAAAGTTTGGCCTATTCTTTCTTCTAAACTTAATGATTTTATGTCCATAATATCACCTTCTTTGCTTTGATTGCTTATGGATATTATATCATTAATTTTTTTGCTTGACTACTGGTTTTTATGTTTGATAAAAATTTTACACAATATAGCCTTTTTTTTGTTTTTATGCTATTATTATTTTGTAGAATATATTTATAAGGAAATAATGATGGTAGATTTTACAAATGCAATAGAAGAATTAAATAATTATAGTGGCTCTGAAAAGAAAAAAACTTTAATATATAATAACTGACATCCGGACACTTTTAAAAAAAAAGGTTCCTAGACATATTACTCGTCTAAGAACTTTTTTCTTTTATTTTTGATTCTCGTGCGTTTTTGTCATTATTGAAAAAAAGCAGCCTTTCCTATATAATTTTAAAAACCCATTTTACAAAGGAGGACTGCTTTATGAAAGCATATTATAATCAGGAGAAAATTGCAAGTAGTTTTAGAAATTTTTTTAAAAAAGTTTTAAATTTATCTAAGCCTCATCTTTACCTTATTTCATATATTATTACTGCACTCATCTCTTCTGAATCTGTTGTTACTTCTGATATTGCTCGTGAATTAAAAGACGATTTTTCTTTAGTCTTTCATGAATCTGTTCAACGTCGTATCAGAAGATTTTTTGCCTAAACATCCCAATGATACTTTTCATATTTCCCTTGATCATATGTTTT
>CAKNJR010000025.1 GCA_930986425.1 uncultured Clostridium sp.
AGCTCCTTTTATCTAAAAATATTTTACCAAAAATGTTGTACTTTTTCCATATTTTTTATATAATTAGTTCGGAGGTTAAGTTATGAAATTTATTGATAAAATTAAAGAACAAGCAAAAAAAGATATAAAAACAATAATCTTACCTGAAACAGAAGACATAAGAGTTTTAAAGGGCGCAGAAATAGTATTAAAAGAAAAAACAGCGAATATTATTTTAATTGGAAATGAAAATGAAATTGGCAAGCTTTCTAAAGAAAATAATATTAATATTGAAGGTGCAAAAATAGTTAATCCTGAATCTTGTGACAAATTTGAAGAATATGCAAATTATTTATATGAATTAAGAAAAGCTAAAGGTATGACAATAGAAAATGCAAGAGAGCTTTTGAAAGAAAATTCTAGATATTTTGCAACTATGATGGTAAAAATGGGAGATGCAGATGGATTTGTATCAGGAGCATCACATCCTACATCAGATACATTAAGGCCAGTTCTTCAAATTATTAAAGGAAGAGAAGGCGTTAAAACTGTTTCTGCATTTTTTATTATGTGCTTGCCTACAAATGAATTTGGAGAAGATGGAGTATTTATTTATGCAGATAGTGGCATGAATGAAAATCCAACAGCTGAGCAACTTTCAGATATAGCAATAACTTCTAGTGAATCATTTAAAGAGTTAGTAAACCCAGAAGGTACACCTAAAGTTGCAATGTTATCTTATTCTACAAAAGGTAGTGCTCATTCTGAACTTACTGAAAAAGTTATTGAAGCTACTAAACTCGCACATGAAAAAGCACCAGATTTGCTTTTAGATGGAGAATTACAATTAGATACTGCAATAATTCCAGAGGTAGCGGAAAGAAAAGCACCGGGTAGTCCTATAAAAGGAAATGCTAACATTTTAGTGTTCCCAGATTTAAACGCAGGAAATATTGGATACAAACTAACACAAAGGTTAGCTCATGCAGAAGCATATGGTCCACTTTGCCAAGGATTAGATAAACCAGTTAATGATTTATCTAGAGGATGCAGTGCAGAAGATATCGCGGGTGTTGTGGCGATAACAGTTGTTCAAGCACAGCATAATGAAGGGAGAAAATAAATGGTAATTTTAGTTTTAAATTCAGGAAGCTCATCACTTAAATATCAATTAATTGATACAGTGACAAAAGAGGTTCTTGCCAAAGGAAATTTTGAACGTATAGGTCAAAAAAATGCATTTTTAACACATAAAGTTGGAGATGTAAAACACAAATTTGAGCTTGATGTAGAAAATCATGAAATGGCTTTAAATATAATAATTAGCAAACTTACAAGCAAAAGTTGTGGAGTTATTAGTGGAATAGATAAAATAGATGCAATTGGACATAGAGTTGTACATGGTGGAGATAAATTTACGAAGTCAGTTTTGATTACAGATGAAGTAATTAAACAAATCAAGGACTGTATCCCTTTAGCACCATTACATAATCCATCAGCTTTAGCTGGTATTGAAGCTTGCAGAGAAATTATGCCTGGAAAACCAATGGTAGCAGCTTTTGATACAGCCTTCCATCAAACAATGCCAAAGGAGAGGTATATATATCCTGTTCCATATAAATTTTTAAAAAAGTATGGAATGAGAAAATATGGCTTCCATGGTCTATCTCATAACTATGTAGCTCATAGAGTGGCAAAACTTAAGGGAGTTCCAATTGAAGACTTAAAAATAGTTAATTGTCATTTAGGTCAAGGCGCAAGTATATGTGCTATTCAAAATGGAAAATCAGTAGACACATCAATGGGATTTACACCACTTGGAGGAATTCCAATGGGTACACGTTCAGGAGATTTAGACCCATCAATAGTTACATATATTATGAAAAATGAAAATCTTTCGCCAGATGAAATGGATGAAATTTTAAATAAGAAATCAGGAGTTTTCGGTGTATCACAAGTTTCAGTTGACTTTAGAGATATAGAAGCAGAGGCTGAAAGAGGAGACCATAATGCAATCTTAGCTATGAAAATATTTATATATGATGTTGCTCAAACTATTGCCAAATATGCAGTTGCAATGCAAGGAATTGATGTTATAACATTTACAGCAGGTGTTGGTGAAAAAGGAATTGAAGATAGAGAATATATTTGTGAGCAGCTTTCTTGCTTTGGAGTAAAGATAGATAAAGAGCTAAACAATGGTAAAAATATAGAAAGAAAAGTATCAACTGAAGATTCAAAAATAGAAGTATGGGTAGTTCCAACAAACGAGGAATTGCTTATAGCAGAAGATACTGAAGAAATTGTTAAAGAAAGGAAATAAATTATCATGAAAATTTTAGTAATCAATTGTGGAAGTTCATCTCTTAAATATCAATTAATAGATATGGATGGAGAAAAACTTATAGCAAAAGGAACATATGAAAGAATAGGAGAAGCATCATTTTTGACACATAAAATAAATGGTCAAAAATATGTTTTACAAAACCCAGTAAAAACACATAAAGAGGCTCTAAACTTTGCAATAGAGCAATTACTTAATAAAGATTATCCAGCAATAGCTTCATTAGATGAAATAGGAGCAATTGGACATAGAACAGTACATGGTGGAGAATATTTTAAAGAATCAGTTATTATAGATGATGAAGTTATAAGAAGAATTGAAGAATGTTCAAGTTTGGCACCAGTACACAATCCATGTTCTTTAATTGGTATAAGAGCTTGCCAAGAGTTAATGCCTGGAAAGCCAATGGTTGGAGTATTTGATACAGCCTTCCATCAAACAATACCAGAAGAAAGATATATTTATCCAATTCCATATAAATATTATGAAAAATATAAAATTAGAAAATATGGATTCCATGGAACATCTCATTTGTACGTATCACGCAGAATTGCAGAACTTATGGGAAAGAATGTAGAAGATTTAAAAATAGTTAATTGCCATTTAGGGCAAGGAGCAAGTATATGTGCAATACAAAATGGTAAATCAGTTGAAACATCAATGGGACTAACACCTATTTCAGGAATTCCAATGTGCTCACGTTCAGGAGATTTAGACCCATCAATAGTTACATTTTTGATGAAAAATGAAAATTTAACACCAGATGAAATGGACGATATGTTAAATAAAGAATCAGGACTATGGGGAATTTCAGGAGTTAGCAAAGATGTAAGAGATATTGAAGCAGCTGTAGACGAAGGAAATGAAAGAGCTAAACTTGCACTTGATTATTATAAATATATAATTGCTCAAACAATAGCAAAATATGCTGTATCAATGCAAGGAATAGATGTTATTACATTTACAGCGGGTGTTGGTGAGAATCAAACAAGAATAAGAAAAGGCATTTGCGATAATCTAAAATTCATGGGAATAAAAATAGATGATACAAAAAATCAAGCTAAATCAGAAGAAATATGTATATCAAGCAATGATTCTAGTATTCCAGTTTGGATTGTGCCAACAAACGAAGAGTTAGTTATTGCAAGAGATACATTAAGATTGGTAACAAGTAAATAATTTAAAATAAGCATTCTCGAGTGAAAAGTAGGAAGGAATAAAAAAATGGAAAAAACAAAAAAGGGACAAAAAAGCAAACTTACATGGAAAAAAGTTTATGAAGCATGTAATCATAATAGATATACTCAGGTTACAAAAGTTTTTAAAACGGCAAAACTAAAATCTAATGCTAAAAACTTTTTAAAAAACTATGGTAAGATATGTCTGATTGGTTTTGTAATAATATTAATTGTTTTAACATTAACATTTTGGCAAAGTTTATCCATTATGTTTTTAGCAGTACTATTACTATTAGCTTTATGTGTTTTTGCAGTAATTTATGGTACTTATGAAATTAAATTAGAAGAAGATGGCGTAAAGTTTAAAGTTAATTTTCAGCAAAACTATATTCCATATAATAAACTAATTGGAATATACCTAAAAAAGAAAGTAAAAAGAATTCTTTTTATACCAATATCATATTATTCATTAGAAATTACAGAATATGTTGATAGTGAAAAAATGAATATATATTCTTTCCCTACAATTATGCTAAACAAAAAAGAAGTAATGAACTTTTTCAAAACTTTTGAAATTAAAGTATTGCAAGCTGCTGATGAGGAAGAAGAAAAAGAAAACAAAGAAAGAAAAATGTTTTGGAAAGCAATTGGAATTGTTATAGGAATTATTCTTGTTATAGTATTTATTGTTGCATTAGTGCTTTATTTTATTAATTAAATATATAAGATAACATAAACAAAAGAAATAACATATAATAAAGTATAAGCTTAAATTAATTAAGCAAAATAGAAAATTTATAATTAAATTCTCTATTTATATTAGTAAAGTAAGAGGAAACTAAATGGATACAATAGTATTAAAATTTGGAGGAAGCTCTGTATCTGATAACATAAACTTGAATATTGTTGCTAATAAAATAATTGAACTAAAAAACGAAGGTAACAATATTATATGTGTGGTTTCTGCTCAAGGCAAAACAACAGATAATCTCATAAAAGAGGCTAAAGAATTAAGTGCAGTACCAAATGAAAGAGAAATGGATGCATTGCTTAGTACTGGAGAGCAAGTATCTGCTTCAAAATTGGCAATTTTGCTTACAATGCTAGGACATAAAGCAGTTTCTTTAACTGGTTGGCAGGCTGGAATATTAACAAATTCAGATTACCAATCATCTAAAATTATAAACATAGACACCACAAGAATAAATAACGAACTTAAAAAAGGAAACATAGTAATTGTAACAGGCTTTCAAGGAATTGACGAAAAGCAAAATATTACAACACTTGGTAGAGGAGGCTCTGATACAACTGCTGTTGCTATTGCTGCAGCAATACATGCAGCACATTGCTATATTTTCTCTGATGTAGATGGAGTATACACTGCTGACCCTAGAGAAGTAAAATTAGCGCATAAGTTAAATTCTATTTCATATGAAGAGATGTCATATATTTCTGGAGAAGGTGCTAAAGTACTTCATGACAGATGTGTGGAGTTAGCTGAAAAATATAATATGCCAATTATAGCTGCATGTACATTTAATAAAAATAAAGGGACAGAAATTTGCGAGAATATGGAGCAAACGCTAATTAAAAGCATTATTAAAAATGACAATATTTTAATTGTCGAGATTGAAAATTATGATAAACCATATGAACTATTAGAAAAAATCGTAAAAAACAATATTAAAGTAGGAAAATTCAGTTTTGAAGACAAAAAATTAATTTTCACCATTACTAAAGAAAATAGAGCTAAGTTAGAAAAAATGCTAGACAAAATAAGTGGAAACATTAGCATAAAATCTGTAACGAAAATTTCTATTGTAGGTTCTGGTATTTCAAACCATTTAGAAATATTAAATATTATAAACAAAAATTTTGAAGTTATAAAAGATGATATATATGAATTTGATGTTTCAGCATGTAAGATTTCAATTTTATTTAATAAAATTATAGAAACAAAATACTTAAATGAGCTTCATAATGCATTAATCGATTACATTAATTAAAATTTTATAATTTTAATAATTGTATCTTGAAATACAGGAAAAATCCTTGAATATTAGGAAAACTAATATTTGAGGATTTTTTTTGAATAAAAAGGTAGGATTTCACATAAGATTTGTAAAATAAACTTCTATATGCTATCTGCAAACTGTAAAGCCATTTAAAGTATATTTAAGTCATAATTTGAATTTTAGTGAATATAATTAAATATGAAAAAAAGACAAGTTTAAGGAGGTAAAATATGATTCAAGAGGAACGTAAGACAACATATAAAGAAAATATGAATACTTTGCAAAATTTGATTTTAGAGAATAGAGAAAAGCTTACAATTTCTGGAGTAATAGATGTGTTAAGCTTTGATGACCAAATAGTTATTGTAGAAACAGAACTAGGAATGTTAACTGTAAAAGGTGAAGATTTAAGAATTAATAAGCTAAGCATTGATACACAAGATATCATAATAGAAGGCAATATTTCTAACTTATCATATAGTGAAAAAGAAGAGAAGAAAAATAGTAGTTTACTTGGAAAAATTTTTAAATAAGCAAGATAAAGGTGAAAATTAATGAATGATACTTTATTAAATCAAGCTGGAATTTTTATGATATATTTGCTCTCTGGAATATTTATATGCTTGGTATATGATATTTTTAGGGCATTAAGAAAAACTGTAAAAACAGCAGATTTTGTTACACTTATTGAGGATGTTATATTTTGGCTAATTGTTGCAATATTTCTAATTTATATGATTTTTATATTTGGAAATGGAGAAATAAGACTTTTTATGTTTGTGGCCATTTGCAGTGGAGGAACTATATATTATTTACTAATAAGTAAATATTTTATGAAAATATCTGTTTCTATTTTAACAATTTTAAAAAAGGTATTCGTGAAAATAATAACTTTACTTATGATTCCGCTAAAAATTTTTCTTAAAATTAATCGAAAAATAAGTTATATTGTATGTATTAATTTCAAAAATGTCGAAAAAAATATTAAAAAAATAGGCAAGGATAGAAAAATGGTAAAGGAAAATAGGAAAAAAGCAAAGAAATTAGAAATAAAATGAAGGAATTTAGACTTTTTTGTAGAATAATTAAAGTAGATATTTCAAATATCAATATATTTTAAATGAATAGGAATACTTATGAAAAAATTTCTTAAATATGTATTAATTTTATTATTAACAATATATGTTGTGCATGTTTTTATTACACAACAAATCACTTTAAACTCTTATGTAGCTGAAAGCAAAGAGTATGAAAGTCAAATTCAATCTGCAAAAGAAACACAAGCAGAATTAAATGAAAAAATTCAAAATTTAAACTCAACAGAATATATTGAAGAGCAAGCTAGAGAAGCTCTTGATATGTATTTGCCAAATGAAAGAGTGTATATTGATATAACAAAATAAATTTATTAAACAAATTAAATTAAAATTTGCCAAGTTTTTTCCAAAACTTGGTTTACTTTTTTTATTTTATGTGTTATAATAGAAATGTAGATTTCAAATTATTTTAATTATTAATACTTGCAAATGTTTAGGTTTGCAATTTTCTTAAAATTTAAAATTCCCAAAATATTAAATCAAAATATTAAATCAATAATTAAGATAAATATTTTAGTCTTTAGTTAAATCTATAAATCATTTATTAAGGAGAAAAAAGATATGTACTTAGAAAATTGTACTCTTGTCGAGTTAAGACAATTAGCAAAAGATAAGGGGGTAAAAAACGTTTCGAAATTAAAAAGAGAAGAGTTGATTAGTATTTTAGAAGAAAATGATAGAACTATGGATGTTGAAAATGGTAGTGACAGCGTAAATATTGAAAAGGCCGATGTTGGAACTCATGAAAGTGATACTGAAAATTATAGAAGTGAAAAAGCATACAGTAATGAAGAAGATATATATGAAGATTATGATGATGATAAAACTAACGAAGATTCTAAGAGCGAAATAAATGAAGCAGAAGTTAGATATGTAGATGGGTATAAATTAACAAGTCCAGATGATAAAATAGCCGAAGGAATTCTAGAAATTTTACCAGATGGATATGGATTTTTAAGAGGTAAGAACTATTTATCAACACCTGATGATATATACATATCACCTGTTCAAATTAGAAGATTTAGACTAGATAATGGTGACAAAATCAAAGGAATTACTAGAATGCCTAAAGAAGGCGAAAAATTCCCAGCACTTATTTATGTAGGTGAAGTAAATGGTGAAGCACCAGAATTAGCATATAGAAGAAAGAAATTTGATGATTTAATTCCAATTTATCCATATGAAAAAATAAAAATGGAAACAACATCAAATGAATATGCAATGAGAATGATTGATTTAATTTGTCCTATCGGAAAAGGACAAAGAGGTATGATTGTTGCTCCACCTAAAGTTGGTAAAACTACATTATTAAAGAAGATAGCCAATAGTATTACAACTAACAATCCAGAGATTGAATTAATAGTTTTACTTATTGATGAAAGACCAGAAGAAGTAACAGATATGAAAAGGTCTATAAAAGGTGATGTAATCTATTCTACATTTGATGAATTGCCTGAACATCATGCAAAAGTTGCAGAAATGGTTTTAGAAAGAGCAAAAAGACTAATTGAGCAAAAGAAAGATGTTGTCATTCTTTTAGATAGTATTACAAGACTTGCAAGAGCATATAACTTAACAATACCTTCTTCAGGAAGAACATTATCTGGAGGTTTAGACCCAGCAGCTCTTCATAAACCTAAAAAATTCTTTGGCGCTGCTAGAAAAATAGAAAACGGCGGAAGTTTAACAATCCTTGCTACTGCATTAGTAGACACAGGAAGTAGAATGGATGAAGTAGTTTTCGAAGAATTTAAAGGTACAGGTAATATGGAAGTGGTTTTAGATAGGTCATTATCTGAAAAGAGAATATTCCCAGCTATTGATATCAATAAGTCAGGAACAAGAAGAGAAGATTTATTATTAACACATGATGAATTAACAGCGGTTTACTCATTAAGAAAAGCAATGTCAACCATGTCACAAGCAGAAGTTACAGAACAGTTACTTGCTCAAATGATGTCTACGAAAAGCAACGCAGAGTTAGTAGAAAAAATAAATATAATTTTTAAAAATAAAAGCAAATAACTAAAAATTGGCTAGGACAAAATTTAAATAAAAGTTTGTAATAGTTTACTTATTAATGGATTGATGCTATAATGTAGCCAAGATTTCAACTGAAAAAGGAGGAAAAGATGTCACGGGTAAGATTCTCTGCCTCGACTGACAAGGCTGTAAAAGCCTTTCTGTTCCAGCCAGGGGTAAGATGTTCGTTTTCACTCAGTTTCATACAAAGAAACGAAACTAAGGACTGGGTCGTTAAGGAAATCAATTTTCAAGGCGGCGAAATCAAAAAAGTCGTGATTACTTGCCAAAACAGTATCGGCGAAAAAAAGGAAGGTGAAATGAAAATCGAAATCCCTCAGAGCGAAGAGTTGGCTAACATGACTGAACAAGAACTCGCGAAAACACTAGCAGATGGACTTGTGATGACATGTGAGCTCATTCCAAAAACAGAAGAGCAGTATCTGCTCCAATCCGCAATAGGAACAATTGTAGACATTGCAACAAACTGAAAACCTTCTCCGGCAGAAAACTTTAGAATGTTTCTGCTGGAGTTTTTTTTAGTAGAAATAACCAAAAAATGGAATAAATTTTTCAAAAAAGATTTACAAAGAAAATAAAGTGTAGTATAATTAATATTACCATACTGGCAGAAAAAAGGAGGTAAACCGGATGTTAAGCCAGAATTATTTAGGAAGTGTTGGGCGGCATTGTTGTCAGTTGATGACGTCGTCTGACAGGAAAGCGGTTGAACGCTTTCTGTTCGACAAAAAAGGGAGAGCTGTCACTATCGAGGGATTCGCGGATATTCTTCCTGGGGTTGACTTGGAGAAAATCCATCTCTCTGCGGATAATGACAGAAAGAAGCGGGCGGTTGCCATTTTAAATGGTGATGACTGCCAGCAAGTCCGATTGGTCATTTACATCAGCGATGATGTCATGACATGTAGGAGAAATGTCGAGGAGGTAGCCAAGGCAATTAAGATGTCTCCAGCAAAATGCAGCGTTGAGCTTCAAGCTCAGGTGCAGAGTGAACTGGTGGAGAAAATCGCTAACATTCTGAGCCGACTGGCTCTCAGATAGCGAAGAACAAACGGTTGAGCTCTAAACAAAAACATTTCCCCCGAGTGAGGCAGCCTTGCCTTGCTCGGGGGAGAGTCTTTTAAATTTCTAGTCTTAATGAATTCAAGTAAACTAAAAGTCTTAATGAATTTAAATAAATTAAAAATCTTAATGAATTCAAAATTTTAATAAATTAACAATTAGTCCAAAGAAATAACCATTTTTTTATGGAATGTATTATAAAACCATGAATTTACTTCTTCACGATTTTTGAAAATCTTTAAATTTTCAGGATGACAAGAGTTCAATATTTCAACTGCTCTGCCACCAGTAGACTGATACCAATTAATTGCATATTTTATGAATTCTACATCTAATTTTTCAGTGCATCCAGGAATATCAGGACGTTCTTTACCTCTATATTTAATATATCTTGAAAAAATACCGTTAATTCTATCAACAGGAGAAAAATCCAAGAATATTACTAAATCAGAAGTTTCTAATCTTTGTTTTAATGTATCATTGTAAGTTCCATCGATAACCCACTCAAGTTGATTTATAATATCTAATATCATTTTATTTCTTTCACTTTTATCTCTTCTAACCCAGTTATCTAAGTGACAAATAGAGTCTAAATGGTAAATAGGTAAATTTAAAGTATGTCCCAAATTATTAGCAAGAGTACTTTTCCCTGTACCAGGGCCACCAAAAATAGTTATTTTTTTTATATTATCCATTTTAAAATCCTCCAATTTAATTTTTCTAAAAACAAAAAATGTCTCGAAAATTGTTATAACTTATGTATAGAAATTTTTATAAAAGACTTTGAAATTACCATATGAAATGTATTATTTGAATTATTATATATTATTTTAATAATTAAGTAAATAATTAATATAGTAAAAGAAAGGAGATTCTAAATAAAAATGTTATTAAACCAGATGAAATATTTTATATCAGTAGTAAATAATAATAGCTTTAAAGAAGCAGCAAAAGAAAACAATATATCTCAATCAGCAATTTCACAAGCAATTAAATCGTTAGAAGATGAATTGGGAGTGAAACTTTTTCAAAGGAGAAATAGAGGTTTTACAATTACAAGAGGAGGTAAATATTTTTATGAAAAAAGCTTATTAATGGAAAAAGAATTAAGTAAGCTCAAAAAATATACTGCAAAAGTAGCAAATTATAAAAAGCCAACATTAAGTGTAGGATATGAAAAAACTTTCTATGGAAAGGAGATTCATGAGGCTCTTATCAAATTTTCGAAAATTCATCCTAAAATTAATGTGTATGGTAGAGCAGGTAATCATAAAGAATTGCTTGAACTATTAAAAAAAGATGAATTAGATTTGATTTTTACTGATGATAGAGGAGATTTACCAGAGGAATACAATAAGTGCTTTTTATGCAATACTACTTGTTATGCAATAGTACCAGAAAATTTTCCTTTTCGAAGAAGGAAAAAAATTTCTTTCGAAGATTTACGAAAATATCCATGTATTATCATTGCAAATAGAAAACAGCAAGTACAAGAACTAGGATATTATCGCTTTGAACTGAAATATTATGGTAAATTTATTTTTGAAGATAGTATATATGATGCAATTCGCTCAATGAGCTATGATTGTAGCTATCTGTTATTAGATTTATTCCCGACTTATACCAAAGCACAAGAAAATTTTGAAGGAATGAGGAAAATTTTATTTATTCAAAATGGGAAAGAGTTACAAAAAAGTTACTATGTAATTTGGAATAAAAATTCTCGAAATAAAAATAAAAAAGAGTATGCAAAAATATTGAAAAGTATATTTTATATGAAAGTTGCTCAAAAAATTGGTATCCAAGATAGCTATAAAGGAATCTAATAATAAATTTATAAAGGGGTATATATATCTTTTTGGATTTTTTTTTATCTTGAATTTCAAACTTTCGAATAAGTATTACTTATCTGAACTCACGAAAAGTTGGATAAAAAAAATGTGAAAATGATATATATTACATATATTTATTTGCTTAAAAAAATTACTAATTTATTGCAATATAAATGCGAGCATGCCAGATTCCTTTCGGGGTGTGCTAGTTTTTTTAGGTCATGCTAGATTTCTTTCGTGGTATTGTAATTTTTTATATAAAATGATATAAATTAGATATAGTTAAAGTGCATTAAACAAGATTGAATCGATTTAAACAAAATCAAAGTGCATTAATAAAGATTAAATCGCATTAAGACGAATTACATTAAGAATTTAATAAAGAAAGGGATAATCAATAAAATAGATTAATATTTCTATATAATTGATTGCACGAGATAGTATAATGAATGAATTTGACGAATGTGAACAAAAATATTTAGGAATCTTAGCAGAGAAATTTCCAACAATACAGAGTGTATGCACGGAAATAATTAATTTGGAAGCGATATTAAATTTGCCAAAAGGTACGGAACATTTTTTGAGCGATTTACATGGAGAATATGAATCATTTTTACATATTTTAAAAAATGCTTCTGGAGTTATTAAAACAAAAATTGATGAGACATTTAAAAATGATATGACTCAAGAAGAAAGAAGAAAACTTGCAACATTAATATATTATCCAAAAGAAAAGTTGGAACTAATAAAAAAAGAAACTGATAATATGGATGAATTTTATAGAATAACTTTATTCAGACTAATCAAAATTTGCAAGGTGGTTGGCTCTAAATATAGTAGGTCAAAAGTTAGAAAAGCAATACCAAAAGATTATCAATATATAATTGATGAGCTTTTACATTCTAATCAAGATGTTTACGATAAAGGTAGTTATTATGACAAAATAATAGACAGCATAATTAGTTTGGGAAGAGCAGATGCTTTTATAATCGCGGCATCAGGTTTGATTCAACAATTGGCAGTAGACCATATGCACATAATAGGCGATATATATGATAGAGGTCCTGGTCCACATATAATTATTGATGAACTTATGAAATATCATTCAATAGATATACAGTGGGGAAACCATGACATCATATGGATGGGAGCAGCTGCTGGAAGTGAAGCATGTATTTTTAATGTTATTAGAATATGTGCTAGATATAATAATTTAGATATTTTAGAAGAAGGCTATGGAATAAATATTAGAACTATAACAGAATTTGCTATGGAAGAATACGGAGGAAGAGAATCACCTGTTTTTAAACCTAAAAACATTGATGAAAAAAATAGTCAATTTGATAAAATTGTTATGGAGAAAACTCAGCAAGCAGCTGCAATTATTCAATTTAAACTTGAAGGAAAAATTATAAAGAGACATCCCGAATATGAAATGGGCGATAGACTTCTATTAGATAAAATAAATTACAAAAAGGGAAGAATTAATATAAATGGGAAAACTTATAATTTGATAGAAAATTATTTCCCAACGATTTATACTGACAATCCTTATGAATTAAGCCCAAAAGAGGAAGAAGTAGTTAGAAAATTAGTAAAATCATTTAAAAATAGCGAAAAATTACAAAGGCATATACAATTTTTATATTCAAAAGGCAATATCTATAAAATATTTAATGATAATCTTTTAATACATGGATGTGTGCCAATGAACACTGATGGAGAATTTGTAACAACAAATGTTAATGGCAGGGAATTAAAAGGAAAAGAATTTTTAGATTATATAGAAAAAGTTGCAAGGGAAGGATATTTTGAAGAAGAAGGCTCTGAGAAAAGAGAAAATGGTAAAGACTTTTTATGGTATTTATGGTGTGGCAAGAATTCGCCAATATTTTGCAAAGATAAAATGAAAACATTTGAAAGATATTATTTAGAAGAGAAAGAAACTTGGGAAGAAATAAAAAATCCATTTTACGATTTTGAAAATGATGAGAGCATTTCAATTAAAGTACTGAAAGAATTTGGAATAGACCCAAGTAAAGGACATATAATTTGTGGGCATATACCAGTAAAATTTAAAGAGGGAGAAAGCCCAATCAAAGCTAATGGAAAACTTTTCATAATAGATGGAGGATTATCTAAGGCATATCAAAAAACAACTGGAATCGCTGGATATACTTTAAGATATAGCTCGTATGGATTAACTTTAGTTGCACATGAACCTTTTACTTCAAAGGAAAATGCTATTATAAATGAAACTGACTTACATTCTGAAAAACAATTAGTTGAAAAGGTTGAAAGAAAAAGGATAAATGATACAGATAAAGGCAAGGAGTTAAGAAATCAAATTGCTGATTTAGAAAAGTTGCTAGAAGCATATAAGAGTGGAATCATAAGTGAAAGGCATATATAAAAATTAAAAAATGGGGGATAAAAAATGAAGAAAAGAACGAAAGTATTAATAGGTATTTTAATAGTTATATCAATAATAGCAATAGTTTGCTTAGCATTATTTCTAAAAATAATGCTCATAGTAAGTAATTCTACAGTTGTAGGCGTTGAAGATAATCGTATTGTTAGAACAGCAGTTGAGAAAGTATGTGAGCAAGAATATAAGTTGGATGATGTAATCTTGAAGAATCTAAATTTAGAAGAAATAGATAAATCTAATGTAAAAGTAGGAGATTATATTTATTTGTTTATTGAGAATGATTATACTTATTATTATTGTGAGAATACAAATTATTACAGTAAAGTTTTAGAAATAAATGATGATAATATAAAGGTAGCAATACCAGATTGGCAATTTTATTCATTTAATGCAGAAGATGCAAATATCAAAGATGATAATGGAAATAAAATAGATATTTCTGATTTAAAACTTGGCGATGATATACAAATTATAAGTATACTTCCGGATTCTATTCCTGATATTGCTGAGATTTTTGAGGGATATCCATCTAAATCAATTTATAATGTTAAAAATGTTAAAATAAAAGAAACTAATGAATCACTTAAAGAAAATTTTGAAAACAGAGATATGATTGCTATTAAGAAAGCAATTATAGTAGGAGTAAATAAAAATAGTTTATGCGTAATAGATAGTGAAAATAATGAGCTATTATATGAGGTATATTTTTCAGATGAAGGAAATATTGGATTCGAGCCAGGTCAGGAAATATTAATATATTTTAACGGTAAAAGTCTAATTGGAGGAATGAATGGAATTAATTATTTAGGCAGTGTTGGAAAAATAGAAATTACAGGCAATGAATATAATGAGTTGGTAACAGCTGATGTGTTAAAAAAGTTTTATACTAATTTTGATAATGTAGATGTATCTATTGATAATTTAACGACTGAAGAAATTACTACAACTGTAACGGATGACAATTATATAAAATATAATTTTACTAATAACTTTGCTCTTCAGAAAAATATTGCTATAAAACCAAGCAAGCCAGCAATCCAAACAGAACCAACTGATAATATGGTTTTGGGGGCATATACTGGTGATGAGTGGCAGGAGCTTACAAAAGTTTCAGATAGCGATTTAAAAAATGTAGTGAATATTGAACAACTTGATGAAAATACTACAAGAATATCATGCAATTGGAAAGATGTTTATGAAAGCTTAGGAAGCGGAGAGTACAGATTTTTCATGGAAGGTACTGATGAAAAAGAAAAAATATCTATTAGGTTTACAGTAAATGATAATGGAAAAATTTCAGATGTTAATATTAGTAAAGGATATTAATTTATACTATAAAATATATAAATTTTTAATAATGTTATATAGCTTTCTTTATAATATTTAAAAATTCTACTGCATCTTTGGTTGGATTTTTTGAATATAATATGCCATAAGGCAATGTTTCACCAGAAGAAAGAGGAATTGTTTTAAATGCAGGATGAACATCTTTCCAACATTCTAATGTGACAAGTAAACTGTTGTTTTCTTCACATTTATTGAATACATTTATATCATAAAAGAAAGGTGCATCATATAATTACGATTTGACAATAATAATTAATGATGATATTATATAAATAAGTTTATCTAATTATGTTTAAAAAGAAACGAAGTAGAATTTTATAGTAACTAATAGAGAGATAATGTTTGGTGGAAATTATCAGTATATGAAATTTGAATTACATTTCTTATAGTAATTAGCGTGTAACTACGTAAAAGTTAAAAATGAGGCAATTTTTATATTGTAAATAAAGGTGGTACCACGAGTCAATTCGTCCTTTAAACAGGAAAGAATTGACTCTTTTTGCATATTGAGGAGGTGATGCTATGACCCAAAGGTTTAAAATGAAAACAATAATCCAAGGGTTCTTCTACAAAAATATCTATATTGCATCAATAAAATATAAATAGATAGGAGTATGTAGATATGAATAATGAATTAGAATTAATAAAAAGAAAGGCAGTTCAAATATTTTCAAAAGAAGATTTAGATAAAAAACTTAATAGTGGAAGAAAATTAACAATAAAACTTGGAGCAGATCCATCAAGACCGGATTTGCATATAGGACATAGTGTTGTTTTGAGAGTATTAAAAAGTTTTCAAAATATGGGGCATGAAGTAGTATTTGTTGTTGGTGATTTTACAGGAATGATAGGAGACCCATCTGGTAAAAGTAAAACAAGACCGGCTTTAACATTTGAAGAAACTAGAAAATCTGCTAAAACTTATTTTGAACAGGCAACAAAAATTTTAGATAAGAATAAAACGAGAATTGTATTTAATTCTGAATGGTTATCTAAGATGAACTTTGAAGACGTGATTAAATTAACAAGTAAATATACAGTAGCTAGGATAATGGAGAGAGATGACTTTAAAAATAGATTTGAAAATAATTTACCTCTTTCAATACATGAATTGTTATATCCTTTAATGCAAGGATATGACTCAGTGCATTTAAAAGCAGATATTGAAATAGGTGGTACAGACCAAACTTTTAATTTATTAGTTGGAAGAGAATTGCAAAGAGACTACGGTCAAGAAAGTCAAGTAGTAATGACATTTCCATTATTAGTAGGCTTGGATGGTAAAGAAAAAATGAGTAAGTCTTTAGATAATTATATAGGACTTGCTGACACAGCTTTTGAAAAATTTGAGAAAAGTATGAAAATACCAGATAATGTTCTTAGACAATATTTTGAATTAGCAACGGATTTACCAAATGATGAAATAGATAAAATAATGAGCGGTGACGTAAGAGAGGCACATATTATCTTTGCAAAAGAATTAATTAAAATGTATGATGATATAAATGAATTTGAAAGTGTAAAAGAAAGGTATATGAATATTGCAAAAGGAAATATACCAAATAATATTGAACAAATACAGATATCGGAAAACGAAATTAATATATGTGATTTACTATTTAGAATTGGATTGGCTAGTTCTAAAAGTGAAGCTAAAAGAATGATTAGTGGTAATGGAGTAAAAATTAACGGAAAATCTGTTACGGATATAGGCAAAACAATTATAATTGATGATGAGATAGTAGTGCAATTTGGAAAGAATAAATTTAAAAAAGTGACTAATTAGGCATAGAATAATTTTTCCTTATATGTTATTATATGAGTTAATATTAATAGTTGATTGGAAATAATAAAATAGTAAAGGATAATAAAATGGAAAAATGGCTAAAACTTGCAATGGAAATACAAAGCCTTGCACAAAATGGACTAGAGTATGTAAATAATGTTTATGATAAAGAAAGATACGAGAGATTGCGAGATATTTCAGCTGAAATGATAAACATAATAAACCAATATATGCTTATGGTGTATGCAAAATATTTGTTTTGTGTGATGTAGTAGGAGGAAAGTTTGAAGAAAATATAGAAACTACTGAAATTAAATATTTTTCGATTGATGAACTTCCATTGCTCGCAGAAGAAAAAAATAATAAAGAGCAAATTGAAATGTGCATTAGAGCATCAAGAGATGAAAATTGGAAAGTAGAATTTGAATAAAAACGGATTACTTGCTTTAAAATTTTATGATAATGATAAGGCAGCAGAAACATTACAGCTGTTATTAGATTATGGAACTGATTTAGACATGAGAACAAATGTAGGATATGGAGTAGATGAATCAATATTTTATAAATATTAGTTAAAATGTAATAAAATTATTGTATGTAATGTTTAAGTGCGTAATTTCCAATTATAAATGGTAGAAAAAAGTGCGAAAAATTATTAAAATTTAATTAACAAAAAAGTTTCAATTAAAATTTTAATAAGGGAGGAAGTAAAATGAAGTTTAATGAAAAATTAATAATGTTAAGAAAGCAACACAACTTATCACAAGAACAAGTTGCAGAAAAATTAGGAGTAGCAAGACAAACTGTTTCTAAATGGGAGTTGGGAGAAACAACTCCAGAAATGGATAAACTAATTATAATAAGTGAATTATATAATATTACATTGGATGAATTAATGAAAGAAGAAAATGAAGGAAAAGTTATAAATGATCCTAATAATACAAATTCACAAAAATTAGCAGGAATGACAATTAAGATTCTAAAGGCAATAGGAATATTCATTCTTATAGTAGCAATATTATATGTATTTCTTATGATAATAGGTTTTGTAACATTTAATAAAGTTGAAACAGATAGTGATTCAAAAACAACAGTAATACAGACACAAGAAGAAGTAGTAGAGAATTATGAATAATAAATATTAAATAGTAAAAAGATGAAGAATACTACAAATTACAATTTTTCGAATTACTTTATATGAAAATATAGAGTAATTCTTATTTTTATGGTAATATAAAAGTACAATAATTTTAGGAGGTAAAAATATGTATAAAACAGTTGTTATAGGTTATTTACCAAAAGCGGATGATATGGCACAGAAAGTTGAAGAAAAAGCAAATGAAATGCTACAAGAGGGGTACGAATTAATTACGATGTCAATTACAGGAACAGCAAAAGCAATTTTAGTATTTAAGAAAGCTAACTAAGCAATAGAAATAATTTTATATATGGAGGTAATATACATGGTAGACTTGAAAAAATTGCAAAAAGAAATATATCAAAATAAACTTAATAAAGGATTTAATGTAACAGATATTAACAAAGAATTTTGTTTGACATATGGAGAGGTAGCTGAAGCCTATGATGCATGGAGAAAGAAAAAAGACGACATTGGTGAAGAATTGGCTGATGTTACTATTTACCTTTTAGGTTTATCCGAAATGCTTAATGTTGATTTAGAATCTGAAATATTAGAAAAAGTTAATAAGAACAAGCATAGAGAGTATAAAATAATTAACGGTGTAAATACAAGAGTTAAAGAATATGATGGTAAGAATGATAATAAATAGGTGGTTAAAGAATGAAAATAAGTGATTTAAATCCAGAATATGATAAATTACAACAAGAATATGGAGCTAAAGAATTATCATCTATATATAATGGTGGATGTACAAATAATCCAGATATTTGTTTTGTGTTTATGAATCCAACTGGAAGGAATATTGCGTCTAGCCCTAATTGGAAAGGTAGAAGGTCCCCATGGATAGGAACTAAAAATATATGGAAATTATTTTATAGAATTGGATTGCTTGACGAAAGAATATATGAAGAAATTCAAAGAAGGAAGCCACAGGAATGGGATGAAAAATTTGCTGACTTAGTATATGATGATGTAGAACAACATAAATATTTCATAACTAATCTTGGAAAATGCACTCAAGTTGATGCAAGAATATTACCAAATTCAGTTTACAGCAAATATCTTGATTTATTATGCAAGGAGATTGAAATAATTAATCCTAATATAATTATAACTCTTGGAAACCAAGTTAGCTCTATTGTATTAAATAAAAATATATCAGTATCACAATGCAGGAAGCAAAGTTTTCCAAGAAATATTGCAGGAAAGAATTATAGCGTATATCCTGTTTATTATCCTATTGGAAATGGAATGATGAATATAGATAAAGCAATAGAAGATTTAAATTACATTATAAGAACAAATTATTTACGCTACTAACCGTTGCTTTCTCCACTCAACGATTAGTATGTTTACTTTTTATCATATAGAATTTACAATAATATCAAAGGAGGTAAGAAGTATGGACCAAGTGAAAATTGGAAAATTTATTGCTCATTGTAGAAAAGAAAAAAATATGACACAAGCAGAACTTGCAGAAAAATTAAATATAACTGATAGAGCAATATCTAAATGGGAAACGGGCAAAGGTATGCCTGATTCATCAATAATGCTTGAATTGTGTGATGAGCTTGATATTAGTGTAAATGAATTATTAAGTGGGGAGATGATAAGAATGGATAATTATAATAAAGTAGCAGAGGAAAATTTTATTAAATTTCAAAAAGAAAAGGAAGATAGCGATAAAAGGCTACTATTTACCGAAATAATAATAGGAAGTATTGTTACTATATCATTTTTATTAATGATATTTTTATCAATATTTGCGATTGAGAATATTGTATGGAAAACGATAACGATAATTGTTGGCATTGTGATTTTTATAATAGGAATAGGATGTAGTCTTTTAATTGAACAAAAAGCAGGATATTATCAATGCGATAATTGCAAATATAAATATATTCCAACTTATAAACAGGTTTTATTTGCAATGCACTCTGGCAGAACAAGATATATGAAATGTCCTAAATGTCATAAAAAAACATGGAATAAAAAAGTAATTGATTAGCTATATGAATTAGGAACCCTTATTAGAGAGATTAAAAAAAGATTTAATTCAAACTTCAGATACTTTTATATATGGAAAAACAGGAATGGGCAAAGATAAAGGGATTGTTGTGGATTCTTGGTTTACTGGTTTTGCAGATACGAAAGAAAATGGCAGAATTTATTTTTCAATATATTTAGGAGAAACAAGTAATAAAAATGTATCTAGCACAAAGGCAAAAGAAATCGCAATTAACATAATAAATGAATTGAATTAGAATTTAAAAGATATTGGAACAAAAAATTACTATCATATTATAGGAACAGATAAAATATTGAATCTAAAATCATTTTTTTGAATTACTTTATATGAAAATATAGAGTAATTCTTATTTTTATGATAATATAAATTAAAATAATTTTAGGAGAAAAAAATATGGTAATAACAATTGATGGATTAGGAGTGAATGGAAAGTCAACTTTAGCAAAAATGATTTCAAAAAAGTTAAATTTTCAGAATTTTAATACAGGTGCAATTTACAGATGTATTGCACTAAAAATAATAAACGAAAAATTAGATATAAATAATATTTTACAAGTTATAGACAGAATAAAAGATATAGATATATATTTTGATAACGGAAAAACCTATCTGGATGGTAAAGATGTAAGTAAAGAAATAAGAAGCGAGCAAATTTCTGTATGCTCAACGCAATGGGCTACAATACCAGAGATTAAGGAAACAGTAAGAAAAATACAAAAGGAATTTATAAAAAAGTATGATACTGTTATGGAAGGGAGAGATATTGCTACAAGAATTGCTCCTAATGCAGACTATAAATTTTACTTATATTCAGATTTTGAAACAAGAGTTGAAAGGTTATGGAATGAAAATAAATCTGTAGATATTGAAACTATAAGGAAAGATTTAAAAATAAGAGATGATTTAGATATTAATGGTGGCAATTTTATTAAACCAATAAATGCTATTGAGATTGATACAACGAATTATTCAATAGACGAAGTTTATAAGATTATGATTGACAAGATAAAGGAAGGCTAAAATTATGGTAGATAAAATAGAAATAAAAGGTGCAAAAGTTCATAATTTAAAAAATATAGATGTAGATATTCCACTTAATGAAATTGTAGCTATATCAGGAGTATCTGGAAGCGGTAAATCATCTTTGGCATTGGGAGTGCTTTATGCAGAAGGTTCAAGAAGGTATTTAGAAGCACTATCTACATACACTAGAAGAAGAATTTCGCAAGGAGAAAAAGCAAAAGTCGACAGTATTCTTCATGTACCAAGTGCACTAGCATTACATCAAAGACCAAATGTTCCTAGTATAAGGTCAACGTTTGGAACTGCAACAGAGCTTTTAAATTCTGTAAGGTTATTATTTTCAAGATGTGGAAATTATATTTGTCCTAACGGGCATATTCTACCAGCAAGTGCGAATGTCGCTAGGGAGGAAAAGCTAGAATGCCTAGTATGTCATGAAAGATTTAGTGGACTGGGTGCGGAAGAATATGCATTTAATTCATCTGGAGCTTGTCCTAAGTGTGGTGGAATTGGTACTATAGAAACTGTAAACATGGATTCTTTAATTCCAAATAAAGATTTGACAATTGATGAAGGGGCAGTTGCACCATGGAATAGTTTAATGTGGTCTTTAATGACAGATGTATGCCGTGCAATGGGAGTTAGGACTGATGTACCATTTAAAGATTTAACAAAGGAAGAGCAAGACATCGTTTATGATGGACCAATGGAGAAAAAGCACATTTTTTATAGACCTAAAAATGGAGATACAGCTATAGCTACAGAGATGGATTTTACTTATTATAGTGCTAAGGCAACTGTTTTAAATGCTTTGAAAAAAGTAAAAGATGAAAAAAGCATGAGCAGAGTTTCAAAATTTTTAAAACAAGATGTTTGTCCTGAATGTCATGGTTCTAGAATAAATAAAAGGGCTAATTCTACTTTGTTGGGTGGTAAAAACTTAACTGAGGTTTGCCAGATGAGCCTTAGAGATTTAACCTCATGGCTTCCAAAAGTTATAGATGAATTAAATCATGAAGTTAGACAAATGGGAAAAAACATATTAGAAGAATTTATGCTAAATGCTGATGCTTTACTTTCATTAGGGCTAGGATATTTGACATTAGATAGAGCAAGCAACACATTGTCTACTGGAGAATTGCAAAGGGTACAACTTGCTAGAACTGTAAGAAATAGAACTACGGGTGTTTTATATGTTTTAGATGAGCCTTCAATCGGACTTCATCCTGCAAATGTAGATGGATTAATTAATTTGATGAGGCAACTTATTAAAGATGGCAACTCTGTTGTTTTAGTAGACCATGATACACGAATTCTTAAGATAGCGGACTATATGATAGAAATTGGACCAGAAGCGGGAGCAAAAGGTGGAGAAATTATTGCCAAAGGTACAATAGAAGATATTATAAAAAATAATAATTCAATAATTGGACCATATTTGAATAATAAAGAAGAAATCAAAATACGTGAAAAAGTTAACAAAAAAGATATTTTTAGGTTTGGAAAAATAAATTTAAGTACAGATTCTATTCATACGGTAAAGCCACTTAGTATAGAAATACCAAAAGGAAGATTAACAACAATAACGGGAATGTCTGGAAGTGGCAAAACTACAATGATTCTGGAATCTTTATATCCAGCAATTAAAGCAAAACTTAATAATGAAAATATGCCATCACATATAAAAGAATTAAAAGCTGACTGGGTAAACAAAATAGACTTGATAGATGCAACTCCAATCGGAAACAATGTAAGAAGTACAGTTGCAACTTATTCAGGAGTGTTTGACGATTTAAGAAAATTATATGGGAAAGTGAGTAAAGATTATACAGCGAGCGATTTTTCATATAATACTGGAAAATTAAAATGCGAAGCTTGTGATGGAACCGGAATTATATCTATGGATGTTCAATTCTTACCTGATATAGAGATGACTTGCAGTTCTTGTGATGGTACAAGATACTCTCGTGATGTAGATGATATATTGTATAACAAATATTCTATTAAGGATGTTATGAAGCTAACTATAAGACAAGCATTAGAAGTATTTAAGGACAATAAAAAAATTAGAGATAAATTACATGTATACTTTTAGATGTAAATAATAGAGTTTACATCTAATTTTTTTG
>CAKNJR010000026.1 GCA_930986425.1 uncultured Clostridium sp.
TTTCTTTTGTTATAGTAAATTCAGTCAAAAGTGGAATTTACTTTTGAAACTAACCCATTTTATATTATTTAGTTGTATTTCACATCAAAATTTGCTATAATATTAACGTTAAAATTAAAGATTTATCAAGGAGAAATTATGTTCAAGCTAGTTTCAGATTATAAGCCAACAGGCGACCAGCCTCAGGCAATAGAATATTTATCTAATGGAATAAAAGATGGAAAGAAATTTCAGACTTTGCTAGGAGTAACTGGCTCTGGAAAAACATTTACTATGGCTAATATAATACAGAATGTTCAAAAGCCTACCTTAGTTTTAGCACATAACAAAACTTTAGCAGGACAGTTATATTCAGAATTTAAAGAATTCTTCCCAGAAAATAATGTTGAATACTTTGTATCATATTACGATTATTACCAACCTGAAGCTTATGTTCCATCATCAGATACATATATTGAAAAAGATGCATCTGTAAATGATGAAATAGATAAGCTAAGACACTCTGCAACTGCATCGCTTTTTGAAACAAGAGATGTAATAATAGTTGCATCAGTTTCATGTATATATGGTTTAGGTGACCCTATTGATTACGAGCACATGATTATATCCTTAAGGCCTGGTATGCAAGTTGAAAGAAACACTGTATTAAAAAAATTAATCAATATGCAGTACACTAGAAATGAACTAGATTTCAAAAGAGGTACTTTTAGAGCCAAAGGTGATGTTGTTGAAATATATCCATCTGACGAAAGCGAAACAGCAGTTAGAGTTAGTTTTTGGGGCGATGAAGTTGAAAAAATTGATGTTATTAACCCTCTTACTGGAAAAGTTGAAGCATCACGTAACCACATAATGATATTCCCTAACTCACACTATGTTACAACTAGCGATAAAATGGAAAGAGCAATTCAAACAATTCAAGAAGAATTAGAAGAAAGAATAAAATATTTCAAAGATAACGGTAAGTTACTAGAAGCTCAAAGAATTGAGGAAAGAACGAATTTTGATATAGAAATGATGAAAGAGACTGGCTTTTGCCAAGGTATTGAAAACTATTCTAGGCACATTAGTGGTAGAGAAGCAGGCAGTCCCCCATTTACTTTATTTGATTATTTTCCAAAGGACTTTTTGCTTCTTGTTGATGAATCTCATGCAACTCTACCTCAAGTTAGAGCAATGTATAATGGTGATAGAGCTAGAAAAGAAACTTTAGTTAATTATGGCTTTAGATTGCCTTCTGCTTTTGATAATAGACCACTAAAATTTAATGAATTTGAAGAAAGAATTAATCAAGCAGTATTTGTAAGTGCTACACCTGGAGATTATGAACTCGAACATTCAAAAGATAGAGTTATAGAACAAATAATAAGACCAACTGGCCTTTTAGACCCTAAAATTGATGTTAAACCTGTTACAAATCAAGTAGATGATTTGATAGAACAAATAAGAGAAAGAACTGAGAAAAATGAAAGAGTTTTAGTTACTACACTTACTAAAAAAATGGCAGAAGATTTAACTTCATATTTAGAAGGATTAGATATAAAAGTTAGATATATGCATTCAGATATAAAAGCTCTAGAAAGAATGGAAATTATAAGAGATTTACGTTTAGGTAAATTCGATGTATTAGTTGGAATTAACCTTTTAAGAGAAGGATTAGATATTCCAGAAGTTTCATTAGTTGCCATACTTGATGCAGACAAAGAAGGCTTTTTACGTTCAGAACGTTCCTTAATACAAACAATAGGACGTGCAGCTAGAAATACAGACGGAAAAGTTATAATGTATGCAGATGAGCTTACTCCTTCAATGGAAAAAGCGATTAGTGAAACTAATAGAAGAAGAAAAATTCAAGAAGCATATAATAAAGAACATAATATTACCCCAAAAACTATTAGTAAAGCCATTAGAGAAACTATCAAAGCAACTTATGAGGCAGATGCACCTGTTTCAAAAGATATTAAACCTGGCGAAACTATTGAAGAAGTAATTAATAGATTAACTGATGAAATGCTTAAATATGCTCAAAACTTAGAGTTTGAAAAAGCAGCAGAAGTTAGAGATAAAATTAAAGAATTAGAAAATTATAAAGATTGACTTTAAATAAAATGCACCCAAAGTGTTAAATTTTTATCTAACATTTTGGGTGTATTTTATTTAGAAGTTTCCAAAAATGGAAAATCTACTTCTGTTCTCTTCTAATAATGCTGTCTGTCTCCTGGTTCATCTGGTTCATGTGGGTCTCTTTCTTCATCAGGATTCTCTTGAGCTTTCTGAACTAATTCATTATTTATGCTATCTGCATATGGAGAAACTGTATAGTTAGTTTCTATCTCCGCTCCACTACGGCTATTACCTGCAACTATATATAATTGTGGTTGGTTCTCTCTATTATTTGAATCAACCGCTAAAGATATGTTTGTGTTATCTTTCCTTCTAAACTCAATTTCTGGAATTCTACTTTCATGTCTACCATCATCGCCAACCGTATTAAATGCTTGCTTATTATCAATTATTTCTAAATTCTTTGCCATGCTAATTGTTCCATCATCAAAAACTTCTAGCGCTCTCCAGTCTCCATTTATTTGTACAATAAGAAGTTTATCACTATCTAAGCCAAGTATTTCTTTAATTGTATCATCAGATGTTGCAAGTTCTCTTGTATCTATTTCCATTCCTAATGCTGCAAATTTTTGAATTTGTTCTTGTAGGTTTTTTTTCTGTTCATCTAAAGTTAAAGTCTTTTGATTTCCATCAACAGGCATAATACCAAGTGTTTGTATTGTTTCTTTATCCATACCAACAGCTTCTGCAATTTGTTCCTTTTGCTCGTTTTCTAATTCTAGCAAGCTCTTTTCAGGTTCCTCAGATTTCTCAGATAAAATATTATATACCAAAGATTCTTTATCTACATCCATTTTTCCTGTTTCAATTGCTGATTTAAAATTTTGATACTTTTCATCTGGTATTCTAGCCAATGACTTTCCTTGGTCATCATAAAATTCATGCCAAGTCTCTCCGTCTTTTGTTACAAGAACTTCAAATATATCTTTAGTCAACGTATCTTTTTGGCCATTTTGTTCTGTTTCAAAAGTTACTCCATTATATTTTCTTATATCCACCAACTCTTCTTTCCCTTTAGATATAGCATCTTTATCTTGATTTGCAACAGTATCCAACATTTTACGTAGTTCTTCCATGTCAGCTTGTTTTTTCATTACGTTGTCTTCCATAAAACTTTCTCCCCTCTTATAATTATAAATAATTTCGTATTAGTAATTTAATTATATCAAACCGTATAAAATAAGTAAAGACTATTATCCAAACAAAATATCTAATATTATCCAAATGCAATGTCTAGTACCATCATAATTTCAAAACCTATTGCAACACCAATTGTTCCTAAAAAATACCATTGCTGAGCCTAATGTAGTCCCTAAAAATAGTATTAATAATCCTATTACTACATTCTCCATCTATTTACATTCCCTTCGCTCCGTTCAAGACACAACACAGTATGAGATATGTCTTTTATAGAAAATTTGATATACCTGTTTTTCCTGTTTCAGATAAGTAAAACTTATCTGAATATAATTTTTAATGGATTATAAAATAATGTAAATTATATACTTAAGATTAATCCAAATAAATTGTTTTTGTTGCAATTTTCTTTATGAAAGTTTCATCATGCTCTACAAAAATTAATGTTGGCTTATACTTCAAAATAGCCTCTTCTATTTGCATTCTTGTTAAAATATCAATATAATTAAGAGGTTCATCCCATATATAAAGATTTGCCCTTTGAGAAATACTTTTTGCAATTAAAACTTTTTTCTTCTGCCCCTCACTCATCTGTTTTATATCTTTATCAAATTCTTTGTTAGGTACTCCCATTTTGACCAACATAGCCTTAAATATACTTTCATCTACATCGTCATCCGTCGAAATACTTTTTAAAATTCCTTTATCATTATCCATCAAAATGCTTTTTAAAGTTCCTGTTAGATTTTCCGTACTTTGCGATACATAAGATATTTTTAAATCATTTGCAATCTTTATATTTCCGTCATACTTAATATCATTTCCTAATATTAAATTTAAAATACTAGATTTTCCAGCTCCATTTTTGCCAACAATTGCAACTCTGTCTTTATCATTTACTTCAAATGAAATTGGATTAAATATTACTTTATCATCATATTTTATCTGCAACTTTTCTGCTAGAACTAATGGATTTTTTCTATTCTCTAGAGTAACAATTTTCAAGCTATCATTTCTATCTACATTGTTAAGCAAACTCGCCTTTTCATCAATTGCTTTTTCAATTCTTTTTTCCATCACTTTTGACTTTTTCATCATTTTAGCAGCTTGATGTCCAATATATCCTCTATCAACTTTTGAGCCTGAATTAGTAGTATTATATTTCGTTTTTTCAACTTTATCCGACCATTTTGCAGTATTTTGAGATGCAATTTCAAGCCTATCTATATCCTTTTTAAGCTTTTCATTTTGCATACGTTCAAAATTGTCTTGCCTGTCCTTATTTTCTTGCCACGTTGAGAAATTTCCTTGCTCAATATCAATATTAGTGTTATTTATAGAAATAATATGGTCTACAACTTTATCTAAAAAATCTCTATCATGAGAAACAACAATAAATCCTTTCTTTCTTTTTAAATAATTAGTTAAATTATTTCTCGTTTCTATATCCAAATGATTTGTTGGCTCATCTATTAATAAGAAATTATCTCCTTTTAAAAATAAACTTATTAATAAAATCTTCATTTGCTCTCCACCACTAAGCAAATTAAAATTTCTGTAAAGAATTTCTGCATCTGTATTTAATAAATTCAACTCTTTAATAATCTGCCAATCTTCAGTAAGTGGTGTTATTTCATTTACAATTTCTATTGCCATCCTATCTTTATTTCTTACTTCAAAAGGAAAATAGTCAAATTGAACACTTTTAGAAATTGTGCCATTATATTCGTATTCACCAAGTAACAATTTTAAGAAGGTCGTTTTTCCTTTTCCGTTTCTTCCAATTAATCCAATTTTCCAATTAGTATCTATATTAAATGATACATTTTCAAATACATTGTCCAAGCTACCGTCATACCTAAATGTTAAATTATTTATACTTATTAGTGACATTACTCCTCCTGTGTTTTTAATTCATCTTATGAACTTTTTAAAATCTCTCTAGTCCAAACATATAATACCATAAAAAAGAAAATTATTCCACACTATATCAGTATAAAATAATTTTCTTTTTACTAAGGATTATCAATTTATAATAACTTTTTATTACCAACTTATGATTAACATATTATTGTTTATTCTTTATTTTCATATATTTTATAAGAAAATTTATATGATGTATAATAAATCAATGCAGTTAAAATTATTAAAAATATTGGTAAGAAACTACCCATTAAGTATGCAATTTCGCTAATTAGAAAATTTAAATTACTATTTTGAGCAATTGTAAGTAATCCTATTACCATAAGAATTATAGCAGCTGCAACTATAAACAAATAAATTCTACCTTTTTCAGCTCCCCATTTATACGCACAAGGTATTTGAATAGCTTCTACTATGCTAACTCCAAATATTCCTCCGATTGCAGTATATACTAGCTCTGTCACATCAGGGAAAACGAGCTGGGAATTTGCTACTAAATTAATTCCTATACAAAATATAACTCCCACTATTGCTCCAATTATAGTAGCCAATATTACTAAAATATATCTAGCTAATACAATTTGCTCTTTGCTTAAAGGGAAAGATAGTAAATAACTATCTGCTTTTGCTTGCTCATCATAATTAAAACTAGCCATTGCAAACATTCCAAAGCCAAATGTTAGCATAAAAATAATCATCACATTAATACCTTTTTCGGTTTCCTGAACCGCACCAGCCAAAATAAATATTACTGTATAAATAATTAATGTTTTCCAATAACTTTTTAATTGTAATAAATCTTTTAAAATTAAACCTTTTATTATATTCATATTAACTTCTTCCTTTCTTTGTTTCAATCAGCCATAAAATCAATTATTTTTCACCCTTTATATAAATTACCATTATATCGTCTAAAGTAGGCTTATCTATAACTTTAAAATCATATTTTTTCTTAAATTGTTTTTTATCTGCAACTAAAACATCATATTCGTATTTATTTATTTTGTATTTTTCATAATCGTTTTTATCTATTTTTTCAAACTCTTCTTTTGAACATCTTACAATTCCATAGTTATCCATTAATTCGTCTCTGGTTTTTGAAAGCAAAATTTTTCCTTCATCTATAAATGTAATGTAATCTGCAATATGCTCTAAATCTGATGTTATATGGCTAGATACTAATATAGAGCTATCTCCATCTTTAATAAAATCCTGAAAAATATCTAATATTTCACTTCTTGCGACTGGGTCTAAACCTGATGTTGGTTCATCTAGTACTAGTAGTTTAGGATAATGAGATAATGCAATCGCTATTTTCAATTTCATTTTCATACCACTTGAAAATTCTTTAGATTCTTGTTTTAATGGCAATTTGAATTCTACTAAATATTTGTTAAATAAATTTTCATCCCAGTTTTCATAAATGTTTTTCATTATTTGATTTATATCTTCTGCTGTCAAATGTTCTGAGAAGAAACTATCATCTAAAACAACTCCAATGTCTTCTTTTATTTTCTTTTCATCTTCTTTAATGTTTAATCCAAATATTTTTACTTCTCCACTATCCACTTTTGTTAAATTTAATATTGATTTAATAGTTGTAGTTTTTCCTGCTCCGTTTTCTCCTATTAATCCCATTATCATTCCTTTTGGTAATGTTAAGTTAATATCTTTTAGTTTAAAACCTTTATAATTTTTATTTAGGTTTCTAACCTCCAAAATATTTTCGTCTTTTTCTTTATTAGCCATCTCTATATTTTCCTCCCTTTTATTTGTTTTGCTTATCTTCATTCTCTTCTCCATATAAAATATCTAGCATTTCTTTAATCTCATCTTTTGTTATTCCACTTATTTTAGCAATGGATACCGCTGTGTCTATTAATCCTTCAACTTTTTGCAGTTGCTCTTCTTTTATAAGCTCTGTATTTTTGTTTGCAACATATGTACCTTTTCCCGGAATAGTTTCAACATAGCCTTCTTTTTCTAATTCATCATAAGCATTTTTAGTAGTAATAACACTTATTCTCAAATCTTTTGCCAGACTTCTTATAGAAGGCAATAATTCTCCAGCCTTTAATTCATTGGCAACTATTTTATTTTTTATTTGCTCTTTAACTTGCTCGTATAAAGGTGTATCTACTGAATTACTAATTATAATGTCCAATTTTCGCCACACTCCTTTCATTTAATAATCTAAATATTATTGATTTAGTGTTATGCTGTATATGTACAGTATATACTGTTTATATACAGTTGTCAATAGTTTTTATAAAATTTAAAAAGCTGTTTCTAGGAATACTTTCCCAAAACAGCTTTTTATATATTAAAATTCATATCCTATGTATCATAAACTTTTAGCAACCTTACATGGGTTTCCATATGCTACACAATTGTCTGGAATATCTTTTGTAACAACGCTTCCAGCACCAATAACTACATTGCTTCCAATAGTCACTCCAGGCATAACACAAACATTTCCGCCAATCCAAACATTATCTCCTACTTTAATTGGTTTTGCATATTCTAAGCCCTTATTCCTTGTTTCAAAATCAATGGGATGTCCTGATGTATAAAATCCACAATTAGGTCCTATAAATACATTGTCTCCAAATTCAACCTTATTAGCATCTAATATAACTAAATTGTGATTTGAATAAAAGTTTTCTCCAAAACTAATATTAAAACCATAATCACAAAAGAAATTTGGTTCAATCGTGAATTGTTTTACTTCTTTTTGCAATAATTTTTCTATTACCTCTTTTTTGCCTATAATATCTCTTACATGCAATTCATTATATTTCTTGCATAATTCCTTTGCAATTATTCTTTTTTCTATTAAACCTTTATCATTGTTAGCATCATATATTTCTCCTGCTAACATTTTTTCTTCCTCAGTCATTTACGCTCTCCTCCATTATTAATAAAATCTTATATCTACTTTTATTTGGATAGACTCAATAAATATTTTAAACAAACCACTATAGAAAATTATATTCTATAGTGGTTGTAAAAGCTATGCTATTCGATTATATAATTCTTATTTAAAGAATTGGGTTTTGGCGTCAATAACGCTTTTTGCGAGACGGTCATTGCCTGCTTCTATTTTCTTTTGAAGTCTTTTGTTTGCATCAGCGATTTGTTTTTGATTTATTCTAATTTCCAATGTTTTATGAGAAATGATTTTCGGTTTAGGAACAATACCCATTATTATCACTCCTTAGCATAGTTTTAAACATATAATCAAATAGCTTTTGCTTTGTTTTATTTAGCAATTGCTTCTTGTATCATTTCAACAATTTTACATTTAAATTATACTATAATTATTGTTACTTTTCAACTAACTTCTTAAAATAGCTATATTTACTTTCAAAATAAAGTCATCTTCCAAAACAACTTTTTAGCTATTGAAATCCTTATTTCTATGTGTTATATTAATTAAAATAAAATTAAAAGGAGTGATAAAAATGCAATATTCATATAATCCTAAAGGTGTTTGCTCAAGACAAATGATAATTGATGTAGAAAATAATATAATTAAGAATGTTAAAATAGTTGGTGGTTGCGCTGGTAATACTCAAGGGGTTATTTGTTGACATTACTATTTTCCTACAACCTTTTCTAACTCTTTCAATGATTTATTAATATATTTCCTATTAATACCTATAACGGGCACATCTAAATCTTCTATTTTTTTACAAAGTTTATCCATAAATAAACCCTTCCTTTTTTCCATTCCATGATTTGTATAAATATAATTTACACAACATGATGGGGATTGTTCAATTCCCAAAATTGCAATTACTTCATATCCATTCTTAGATATCATATGTACTTGTTTTGAAACCTCTTCTGCTAAAACTTCACAATGTTCATTAAACTCTTTTGTATTATATTTACTTATTCCCATGGGTTCTCTAATTAATGAATCTTTAAATAACGTTTCCGCACAAGGCATTTGTATTATATTAATATCATTGTCTATTAATAACTGCACTATTGGTTTTATTGAAGACTTCCACTCATATTTTACTATTCCTTGAGCCTGATATGCTTGTGCTATTAAGCAAAAAGGAATAAATACAAATTTTTTACTTCTATTGCTCATATAAAATCTCCATTTAATTTTAAATCTTTATATCTACCAATTATTTCTTTAGCTTTTTGTTTTAAATATTTTTCATAAACATTAGCTGTCGCCATCAATACATTTTTACCTAAACCTTCCTTTTCATTTGAAGGAGTAGGAACGCCAAGTAAACACTGTGGTTCTAATGTCTTAGGTACTATCCCTCTTAATAGTAATTCATTTTTTAATTTCCAGTCATCAGTTTCATTTTCTAATGGATAATTTATATTAATACCATTTTCGCTAAATAATTTTTCAAACTTATTTAACATTTCTCTTTGTTCTATCGCAAATAACTGGCTTCTCCTAGCTCCATCAAAAACATTTTTAATATTGTACCTATTACACAATATTATACTAGCTATATACATACTTAATCTGCATGCTAAACAATTAAATTGTGATATTGTAATATCTCCATAGTTTTCTTTTATATAACTACTTGTATAATTATAAAATGGATATATAAATTCTCTAAAAAAGCCAGAAATATTTTTGATTCCAATGTTTTCTATCTTTTCAGTACCATATTTTTTTACAAGCCTTTCTATTGTATTGTTTACATTTTCTGTTTTTAGCCCGCAACCATTTTCATAAGTTACTAAATAAACTTTATAATTACTATCTAATAACCTTAAAGTAACAATTAACGAATCTTTTCCTCCCGAAAATAGTACTAGAGCTTTTTTATCATCTTTCATAGTCAGTCTCCTTATTGCATTTGTCTATTCTATACACTCATAAAATTGTAATTTGTCGCACATATATTTTATATAAATATAATAGAAAAAGCAAGTAATACTACCTGCTTTATAAAACTTTATTATCTTTTTTCATACTAATAATCATATATAAACCTAATCCTATAATTATTAGACTAACTCCCATTCCTGTATAACCATTTAAAGTTGAATCATACTCATTTGCATAAGTATCTAATAAAACTACTTGTGTTAATACCATAGAAGTTAGAGCATTTGCAAAATTAGTTATTTTTATTCCTTTTATTATTGGCTCTTTATTTCGTTTATATTTTATCATTCCATATATTGCTGTTCCTATTGAAGTAAATGCTATCAATGCTACCAAATAAGTTATATATTCGTGCATATTAGTATTTGTTCCTTTGTAGTACATATATGAACTCACAAAAAAGTACATAATACCTAATAATATTAACATTATACCATTTTGCAAATAACTTTTATATGCTTCTTTAATTATAATATGTTTATCTTTTATTTTTTTAATTTTATTATATTTTTTTATAGTTAAAAATCTACATATCGCCAATACAAAACTAAATCCTGCATTTATAAAAAACCACAATGAAGGTATTGTAAGCGAAAATATAAATTTTATTATACCCACAAAAAAGTTGCTAACTGTAGAACATATCAAAAAGAATATTAGTTGGTCTTTCTTTTCTAATGCTCTAAATTTTTGAATTATGTCTTTCATTATTCTTTATTGCTTTTTATATAAGCATAAACAGGATAGTTAAGAACACATATTACTAATCCAACTACACCTGTTATTAGTCCAACTACCATATCTGATGTACTTGCATTTCCTACTAATATTTTACTCATTCCAAATCCCATAATTAAAGCACCAACTACTCCTACTGTCCAAGTTAAAACAATTCCCCAATTTATTGGTTTATTTTCTTTTGCTTTCTTTGGATGTGAACTTTTATATACTGGTATTATACATAGTAATATAACAAATCCTATAATTGTTGTTATTACTCCAGCAGTAAACATATTCCATTCTGGTAATAAATACATACACATACCTATTGCAAATACTAATCCACCTATTGTTCCTAATATGATCTCTAATAGAGTTTCTTTTTTCATCTTATTTTCCTCCATTTATTAGTTCTTCATTTTTCTTTGCTAAATCTTCTTGCTCTTTTTTTACTCTTTCTTTTGCTTCTTCAATAGTTTCGCCATCTTTTCTTAAAAACTTATCAACAAACTTATCTTCTACCTTTTTGTATCCTCCTACAACAGTTTCTTCTACTTTTTTATAGCTACCAACTACTGTTTCTTCTATCTTTTTGTTAGCATCTTTTAATTTTCCCATATAATTCACTCCTTTCTTTAAAACAACACTTGTTGTTCTCATCTAAATATAGTATAATATCTTTAAAAATGAAAAACAATCATCAATTTTCAACATTTGTTGGAATAATGATTATTTTTAAAGGAAGGAGAAATTATTTATGAATACCCCTAATAATAAAAGAAAAAGAGATTCACAAGAAAAAATAGAAAAGACTTTCCTTCAACTAATTCAAAAGAAAAATATAACTGAAATATCAGTATCTACAATTTGCGAAATTGCAAAATTAAATCGTTCTACTTTTTATGCAAATTATATTGATGTTTATGATTTAGTAGAAAAAATTAAAAACAGAATGGCAGAAGAATTTGCAGAATTTCAAATTTCTAATAACTCTGGTCAAAATCCTAGTGGATATCTTAATATGTTCAAACATATTAAAGAAAATCAAATATTTTTCAAAACATATTTTAAATTAGAAGATATTTCTATTAGTCCTATAACACAGCACGATACAGATATGGCTAAAAAATACTATGATAATGAATATATTGATTATCATATAGAATTTTTTAGGGCAGGTCTAAATGCTATCATAAAAAAATGGTTAAATAATAATTGCAAAGAAACACCAGAAGAAATGGTTAAAATTATTACAAGTGAATATAAAAATAAGAATTGATTTTGGAGTCAATTCTTATTTTTTATCTACTCGATAAATTACTATTTATATTTGCTCAATATTATCATAAATGAGTTAATTATCGCTATTCTGTTCATAATCTATAGTATTCACAGGACTAGGGCTAATATTTTCAACTGTAAAATTAAAATCTTCCCTATTTGTAACACTATTTTCTATTACTTTGTATGCAACAACTATACCTATGACTATAATCAAAACAATTAAAATAGCAATAATTATTTTCTTGTTTTTATTCATTTTTACCACCAATATAACCTTTCATTTTATAATTTAACTTTAAAGATAAATTACTATTTTAATAGCCTTTATTTATATTTTCATTATCTACTAGAACTAAAATATTTCTTTCCTCATCTACAATTACCATTCTATTAACACCTAAAGTTTCTGCATTAAAAGGATTCTGGTAATCATACTCAAAGCCAATACTATATTCTTTGTTGTTAGTATTTATATCAATACTAAACCTATATGTTTTCCTATGTTTTCCACTATCCCAATGAGTTTCTGTTCCGTTTTCTTGTACTTTAAAATCCGTAATATTTTCATTTGAAATATCTATTAGTTTGTTTATTCCTTCATCTAAATTTGTTACATTTTTTATCATATCATTTGAGAAAATACTTTTTACATTTTCATAATCTTTTGTTTTAATTTTATTCATTATGTCATTACAAAGAATTTGTGTGATTTTCTCATCTGACATAAATAATTGTTCAATAGGATTATCGGTTAAAATTATTTTTCCATCTTCCTGTCTTATTTCCGTGTTTTCATTTATGCTTATTTTATTAAATTTATGTATTAGGATATTTATAGCAAAGAAATCTATAACTACAAATAATATTGTTGCTATCAATAGTGTGATAAATGTTTTTTTGAATTTCTTTTTAGTAGCTCTTATTATTCCAAATACTATTGTTAGTATGAATAATACTATACTAGTTAAAATAGCAATAATTGTTAATATTCCTGATACTCCAAATGTTAATATATCTACCATAAAAACACCTCTTATTTTATAGTTCCAAATTATTTATTATACTTACTATATCATCATAATCTGGTACATTTTCTTTAACTTTTCCATAATCCTCTTCAAAATTTTTTAACATTTCTCTGCCTGTTTCATCTATTCCATAGCCTACATTTGTTCTAATATCTAAATCTGTTCCATAATCTAATAATAATTGTAATGTTTCTGCTGCCTTATCATTGTTATAAAATCTTAAAGCAAGTAATCCGTTTTTATTCATATCTGATTCTTGATAATTTGGATCAGCACCATTTTCAAGCAATAATTTAGTTGCACCATAATATCCACATTCTGTAGTATAAGTAAGTGGTGTATTTACTCCTTGTGGTTCTTCATAAATTTGCACATCTGGATTTGCCCCATTTTTTAATAACAATTCTAATATACTCCATTCATCTTTTTCTTTGTTTTCATCTGGATTATATTTTATTGCATAATATATAGCTTTTGTAGTTTCGTTAGGATTCCAACCATTATTTAAGTATTGCTCTACTTTATTATAATCATAATCTTTTATAGCGATTAGTTCTTCTCCTTCTTCTTTTATCTGTTCTTGTCTTTGTATTTCATCATAGTTTACAAAATTATTTATAATTTTATAATCTATAAACGCAAGAATAATTGTTAGAATTAGCAATACAATAAATGTTTTTGTGAATTTCTTTTTTACTAATCTTATTACTCCAAATACTATTGTTAATATTAGTAATGTAATAATTATTACATTAAATCCAATAAATAATATGCCTAACATTCCCATTAAAGGAATAACTGTTAAAGCTGCCATAAACAATCCCCCATATAAATTACTATTTGCCTTAATTCTATCATAATTAAATATTTTTATCAATCGAATAAATAACTGATTCTTAAGAAAAAAAGAGAACTACTCTATTTCCTCTTTTTTATTTTCTTCCACCCCAAACCATAAATTGTTCTACTGTTTCTGGTTCATAATGTGAGAAGAATAAACTACTTTGCTCATCTAATTTTGAAATTTCTTTCATATCTTCATTTGATAATTCAAAATCAAATACATCAAAATTTTGTATCATTCTATCTTTGTGAACAGTTTTAGGAATAACAACTACATCATTTTGAATTAAATATCTTAAGGCTACTTGAGCTGATGTTTTATTGTATTTCTTTCCTATTTCTACTAATGTTTCATTATTAAAGAAATCTTTTCTTCCTTATGCAAAAGGTCCCCATGATTCATGAATACAGTTGTAACCTTTCATAACTTCATGTGCTTTCTTTTGCTGTTGGAACACGTGTGTTTCTACTTGGTTTACCATTGGTGGTATTTCTACAAAGTTTGCAATGTCTATAAATCTATCAGGATAGAAATTAGATACTCCTATTGCTTTTAATTTTCCTTCTTTGTATGCTCTTTCCATTGCTCTATATGTTCCACAATAGTCTCCAAATGGTTGATGTATTAACATTAAATCAATATAGTCCATTTGTAATTTTTCTAAAGATTCTAAAATAGATTTATAAGCTTGCTCTTCTCCTGAATTTGATATCCAAACTTTTGAAGTTACAAAAATTTCTTCTCTTGGTATTCCTGATTTTCTAATTGCATTTCCTACTGCTTCTTCATTTCCATAAGCTTGGGCAGTATCTATTAATCTGTAACCTACTTCAATTGCCTCACTTACTACTTTTTCACATTCTTCTAAATCTGGTACTTGATAAACTCCAAATCCTAATATTGGCATCTCTATACCATTACTTAACTTAACATTTTTCATAATCAATTCCTCCTTAAATCCAATTTTTTATTAACTTACTATTTCAAGCAAGTAAAAAACTTTTTGCTTCTTCATCAATGCTATTATTTTTCTACAAATTGTTCAACTTTCATATGAAGATGATATTTTTCTCTCAATTCTGCTATTTCTTTCATCATTGGAGATTTATGATGTTCGTCTAAGGCTTCCTCACTTTCCCATCTATCTATTAATAAAACTGTCTCAGGGTCATCCATTGGGAAAAAGTAATTATATCTTAAATTACCTTTTTCAGCTCTTACTCTATCTACAACTCCTGATGATACCATTTCTTCTGCAAATTTTCTTGCACTTCCATTTTCTCCAGTATAATAAATATTAATTGTTAAACTCATAAATAAAAACCTCCCGTAAAATTTCTTAGTCGTTTTTGGAAAAGTGTTCCTAAAAAAACAGCTTTTAAAAACATTATTCTTTATCTAATCTTAAGCAATTTCCAATAGTCTCTCCTGTTTTTAAATATGTATACTTTGGAAACTCAAATAATACAGGACTAAATTTTGTATAATCTATTTTTCCGTTTTCGTCCAAATTTTCTTCTTGGACATAAGTGTTTGCAATTGTCATTATAAAATTATCAAAAGTATCTGTTTCATAGTTATCCTCTACTTTACATTCCATAACAACTGGTGCATTGTTTATAATTGGTGCTCCAGAATCTCCAATATGGTATTCGAATACCTCTGATAATTCCACTATGTCCTGCTAAAAGCCAATTTACCTTTCCATCTACCATTGCCCCTATTACTAACAATGGCATTGGATATAATGCTAATTTTGAACCAATATTTTTTTGCATTTTATTTTCCTCCTTTATAATAATTTTAATATTTCTTTATAAGCTAATTCATATATTGTCATATATTCAAATGGTACTTCTGCTTTTTGCATTGATTCTTTTTGTTTATCTGTTACAAATGTATATGGATATATGCCATACATAAAAGGGAAAAATGAAAATAGAAATTCTTGTTTTTCTCTTTCATTCATATTTTTGAAAAATTTATCAAGACATTTTTTTACAGTCTTGATTGAATCTCCATAGGCTCTTTTAAATTCTATCAAAACTTCCATTCTACTGTTTTCTTCCATGTCATACATATTCATTGATAGCAATTTTAATAATGTTGGTCTTTTTTCAATGGTATGTGCTAAACCACTTGCAAATTCTTCTTTTGATTGATTTTCATTTTCATCATACATTTTATTTAAATCATCAATCCACATTTCATATTCTCTTTGGAAAAGTGCCAAAAATATCTCTTCTTTTGTTTGAAAATAATTATAGATAGAGGTACGAGAAAATGTTGTCTTTTCTCCAATTTGCTTTATAGTTATATCTTTAAAGTTTACGTTTTTGTAAAGTTCATTGCAAGCTTTTATTATTTCTTCTCTTCTAATGTCTGTTATTTCTTTTGTCATTTTTTCTCCTTCTTCTTAATATTTAGCGCTGAATTAAAAGTGCCTCGTTCTGACGCCGTGTCAGTCTGATTAATATATATCATTTTTCTGACACCGTGTCAACAGTTTTTTCAAAAAAATAGAAAATTATTTTACCCTTATCTATAAAATAATTTTCTAATCTTATGGTTTATATTAAAGTTTAATTTCAATAATTAAATATCCATTCACATATTTCGCCTTTATACTGCCATTATTTAATTCTACTAATTGTTTAGCAATCGATAACCCTATACCAGTTGACTCTTTTGCATTTTCTACCGAAAAATATCTATCAAAAATCTTTTGAACTGTTGTTTCATCTAAAGAAGTGGCCTTATTAGAGAAAGTAATTGTTCCATTCTCTTGCATCTCGACCTTTAAATCTCCATTACTATATTTAATAACATTTGATAAAATATTTTCAAATACCCTTATAATTGAAATTTTATTTACAATTTTATATACCTTTGTACTGCAAATTGAAATGTTTGGAATAATATTTTGTTCCTTAAATATACTATAATAACTCACCAACGTTTCTTCCAAAATTTCATTTATACAACACTCTTCTTTTTTAATTTTTACATCAATGTCCATCAGCTTTGTATATTCAAACAATTGACCCGTAAGTTCCGTTAATTCATTTGACTTTTTTTGTATTACTTTTAAATATTTTTTCTGATTATTAGATAATTTTTCTTGCTCAATTAAATCAACATAACCTTTTATAGCTGTTAATGGAGTCCTTAAATCATGTGAAATATTAGTTATTATTTTTTTTAGCTCTTGGTTTCCATTTTTGTATTGCAACTTTTGTCCTCTTAACTCTGATAAATTATTATTTAAATTTATAGTTAAATTTTTAATATCTTTATCTGATGAAGATATTGCTATTGTATTATTAGTGTCTGTTCTCAATATCTTGGAAAAAGATTTTTCGATTTCTTTAATTGATTGTTTAATTACATATAATTTGACTGCAAGAAATATACAAATCAAAAACAATATGATTGTTATTATTAATAAGCTAATATTCACTTTTCCCCCCTTATTTTAATTCTTTTTTAGAAAAAATACATACTCCAACAATATTTACTACACATATTAAAATGATAGAGCTAATAGTCATTTGTACCCAATATTCTAAATTGCCACTTTCAATTTCCATAGCCTGTCCTTGCGGAACAAAAAGATAAAGCATTCTCGCTTGTTTAACTTTTTCATCTCCTGGATAATTTGGATTAGGTTCTTGGTTAATAATGTAGCTATTACCATTTTCATCTCTATAAGTGTGATAAATATATTTATTACTATTCGCTGTAAAGCCCAATGCTGCTTGTGCAACAAACATTGCCACAAATAGAATTATGCATATACTTATTGATATTGTTATTTCTGAACATATCATTGTTATAAAATTATAAATAGAACAAAATGATATGATAACTAAGGCTGTATTCAATAGCACTATTGCAAATTGAGAAAATGACATTTGCATTTGCCCAAATAAAGGTATTCCAATCAAAAAAACTATTATTAAATAAATCAATTCGCATAAAAGCGAAACTACTATGCTAATTATAAGGTTTGATAAAAAAATTGAAATCCTACTATGTCCAACAATTATTTTATTTCTTATAATACCTTGCCCATATTCTTTACCAACAAAAATACTTACAAATATTGCTATAAAAAGTCCTATATACATTATAAATTCATTTAAAATTTTATCTAAATATGCTCCTTCAACAGATAAATATCTAAATAATGTGAATCCTGCCATTCCAATAGTTAAAAATATAAATAACCAAAATATAACATCTTTTTTTAATCTAAAAAAACCTGCTTTCAATAATTTAATCATTTTTTGCACCTCCTATTAAGTTCAAATAGTAATTTTCTAATGACTCTCCTTTTTCTTGATAATCATTTACTATACAATTTCTTTTTGAGAGTGCAATAACAAGTTCCGATACATTTATTTTTTCATATATGTCTATTATACTATCAGAAATAACTTTATAAGTAAAATTTTTTTCTTCTAAATACTTAACACATTCTTTTAAATTAGATACATTAATTTGTGTTCTTGTTCTAAAATTTTGTTCTAATTCATCTTTATCAATTTCTTTAATAATTTTTCCTTTGTCTATAATGCCGTAAAAAGTTGCAATTTTAGACAGTTCATCTAAATAATGACTAGAAATCAGAAAAGTAATTCCTTTTTCTTTATTAAGTCTTAAAATTAATTCTCTAATTTCTATAATTCCTTCTGGGTCTAATCCATTTATAGGTTCATCTAAAATTAATAAATCCGGATTTCCAACTAAGCTAATTGCTAAGCCCAGTCTTTGTTTCATTCCTAGAGAAAAATGTTTAGCAGTTTTCTTACCTGTATTGTTTAATCTGACCAATTCTAGTATTTCTTGTAAATTGTCATAAGAAGGCAAACCTATAATTTTATATTGTTCTTTGAGATTATCTTCAGCCGTCATATCTAAACAAATAGATGGCGTTTCTACAATCCCTCCTACTCTCTTTCTTTCTTCAGCAATTTTTCTACTATTATTTAAAGTACCATAAAGAGTATATTCCCCTGACGTAGGCCTTTGTAAACCACAAAGTAATCTTATTAGAGTAGTCTTTCCTGCTCCATTTTTTCCAATCAACCCATATATTGCACCTTTTGGAATGTGCATATTAAGATTGTCTAATGCTTTAAAATGACCATATTTTTTCTCAATATTCTTTGCTTCTAAAATATATTCCATTTTCTTCTCCTTTCTTATGAAATACATTATCATAAAACAGTTAAGAAAATAGTTAAGGATTAGTAAAAAAATAGTTAAGATTTTTAGTCATACAATTTAAAACCAATTCCCCATACAGATTCTATATATTGCTGCTCTGTAACTTTTTTTATTTTTTTCCTTATATTGCTTATATGAACTTTTAAAGAGTTTTCATCACATACTTGAGTTTCAACATTTATTTTATCATTCTCATTTAGTAGTTGAATTAATTTAGTTTTTGTTATAATTTGTTTTGGATTTAATAATAATTGTCTTAATATTATATATTCAGTTTTTGTCAAATTAATATTCTTATCCTTTATATATAATGTATGTGAGTTCTTATCTAAAATCATATCTTTATAACTTAAACTTACATTATTATCTTTTTTACTTAAGCGTAATTGAACTTTTATTCTTGCTAAAAGCTCATTTGTATCAAAAGGTTTAGTAATATAGTCATTTGCTCCTATAGATAATGCATTTACTTTATCTTCGGATGATATTTTGGCACTTATAACTATAATTGGTATATTCTTAACTTTCTTAATTATTTCTTCTCCACTTAGTCCAGGTATCATTAAATCTAATAATATTAAATCTATGTCTTTCTTTTCAATTAATAATAATGCTTCTGTTCCAGAATATGCACTTATTACATCATACCTTTCTTTTTCTAATACATTTTTTATTAAATTATGTATATCCATATCATCTTCTACAACTAATATTTTTTTCATTATACAATTCACCCACGAAAAATTATTATTATATTCTAAACTCTTTTCTTCTAATAATTAAATATTCAGCATTCAGCTATAAATACCTTCCCGTAATGCTTTTCTTATTTTCCTTTATATCTTGCACAGTTCCCGAGGCAACAACCTCTCCTCCAAGGTATCCGCCTTCTGGACCCATATCTATAATATAATCAGAATTTTTAATTACATCCAAGTCATGTTCAATTACAATTATTGTAGCACCATTATCAATCAATTTTTGGAATACATTTAATAATGTTTTTACATCTTGAGGATGCAAACCTATACTTGGCTCATCAAATATAAATACGCTTTCATCTTGAATTTTGCCAATTTCTGAGGCAAGCTTCAATCTTTGTGCTTCTCCGCCAGATAAAGCTGGAGTTGCCTCTCCAAGTGTTAAATAGCCTATTCCTAAATCTACTAAAACTTGACTATCTAATTTTTGTCAAGTACTTTTTTATAAATTTATTATATTATTT
>CAKNJR010000027.1 GCA_930986425.1 uncultured Clostridium sp.
TATTAAAACTAAATTCCGGTCATTCTTCATATGGAATTTAGTTTTAAAATTAAGGTTTATAATAATTAGATATAAAAATATTTAAAATGCACTTGACAAATTCAAAAGTGCGTGCTAAAATGATTGCAAGTAAATCCTATGATATATATAGAATTTACTCAAGGTTTCAAGCTTTTTCATTGGGAGGACCTTCGGGACCTTCTTTTTTTTCGCAATTTTTTATGATTGGGACGGACCAAAACGTAAAAAATTTATTTACAAAAAACTAATTCTTTGGTCAGTTCAATTGACAACAAACTATTTTAAATATATACTAAGTGTGTACAAAAGACAAAGCAATATTAGAAAAAATAAAGGAGGCAATTAATGAAGGATTTAATTGAAATTAGATGGCACGGTAGAGGTGGCCAAGGAGCAAAGACAGCTTCATTACTATTAGCAGATGCAGCCTTCAATACTGGTAAATATATTCAAGGTTTCCCTGAGTATGGACCAGAAAGAATGGGAGCACCAATGACTGCATACAACAGAATAAGCACAACACCAATAAGAGTACATAGTAATGTATATGAACCTGATTATGTTGTTGTTGTTGATGATACTTTATTAACAGCAGTAGACGTTACATCTGGATTAAAAGAGGATGGAGCGATATTAATTAACACAACTAAAACAATCGATGAAATAAAACCATTATTAAAAGGATATAATGGTAGTGTTTATACAATTGACGCAAGAAAAATTTCAGTAGATGCATTAGGAAGATATTTTCCAAATACACCAATGCTTGCAGCAATAGTTAAAGTTACAGGTATAATGACTGACGAAGAATTTATAAAAGATATGCAAAGTTCTTTTAAGCACAAATTTGCTAAAAAACCTGAAGTTATTCCAGGAAATATGCAAGCGGTAGAAGTAGCTTTAAAAGAAGTGAAAAAGATTCAATAATGTGTAGAACAAATATAAAAATCATTAACTTTAGCAATCACAAAAAAATAAAAGAATAAAATGCAATAATTTTAACAAAGTGGAAATAATACCACTTAGAAAGGAAAAATGCGATGGAAATAAATAATAACACACCTTGGCAAGATATGACCGAAGGTGGAACAATTTATGATGCTGGAAATTCTAAAACATTTAAAACTGGTGATTGGAGAAGTATGAAACCAGTATTTCATCCAGATAAATGCAAACAATGTGGATTATGTTTCCCAGTTTGCCCTGAGAATTCTATTCCAGTAAATAAAGAACAAAAAAGAGAAGATTTCAATTACGACTTTTGCAAAGGATGCGGAGTTTGTGCAAAAGTATGCCCATTTGGAGCAATAACAATGGAAGAGGAGGGAAAATAATATGAGTATTAGAGAAAGACTAAGTGGAAATGAAGCAACAGCATTTGCAATGAAACAAATAAATCCAGATGTTGTAGCAGCTTTCCCTATAACACCTTCAACAGAAATTCCACAATATTTTTCTACATATGTAGATAATGGAGAAGTTGATACAGAATTTGTCGCAGTTGAAAGTGAGCATAGTGCAATGAGTGCTTGTATAGGTGCTGAGGCAGCAGGAGCTAGAGCCATGACAGCAACATCAGCAAATGGTCTAGAATATATGTGGGAAATGGTACAAATTGCTTCTAGTATGAGATTACCAATAGTTATGGCACTAGTAAACAGAGCAATTTCAGGACCACTTAATATACACAGTGACCATTCAGATGCAATGGCAGTAAGAGATAGTGGATGGATAATGCTATTTTCAGAAACAAACCAAGAAGCATATGATAATATGATAATGGCTCATAGAATAGCTGAAAATAAAGATGTACTATTACCACTTATGGTATGTCAAGATGGATTTATAACTTCTCATTCTATTGAAAATATAGAGTTAATAGAAACAGAAGAAGTTAGAAAATTTGTAGGAACATATAAACCAGAACATTATTTATTAGATAGAAAAAATCCAATATCTATGGGACCTATGGATTTACAACCATATCTATTTGAACATAAAAGACAACAATGGGAAGCTATGAAAAATGCAAAACAAGTTATATTAGATGTAGCAAAAGATTTTGAAAAATTAACTGGCAGAAAATATGACTTATTTGAAGAATATAAAATGGATGATGCAGAGTATGTTGTTGTTTGTATGAACTCAACAGCAGGAACTGTAAAAAATGTTATTGATAGATTAAGAGCAAATGGTGTTAAAGCAGGTCTTCTAAAGATAAGAGTATTTAGACCATTCCCAGGCGAAGAAATTGCCAAAGCTTTGTCTAAAGCCAAAGCAGTCGCAATACTAGATAAAACACCAATCTTAAATCTAACAGGTGGACCATTATATGAAGATGTTACATCAGCTATGTATACATTAAATATGAATGTACCAACAATAGATTATTGCTATGGTATTGGTGGTAGAGATGTAACAGAAAGTCAAATAGAAACAGTATATAGCGATTTACAAAATCTAAAAGATATGAGCAATCCTTATAGATTTTTAGGCTTAAAAAGTAAATAATATTCGATAGAGAAAATTTTGAATATAAAACGTAAATTTAATAGAAAGGAAATAAAAAACTATGTATAATGTAAAAGAAGTAGTAGCAAATAGACCATCAAGGTTTTCAGAAGGACATAGAATGTGTGCAGGTTGTGGTGCTCCACCAGTAGCAAGAATGGTACTAAGAGCAGTACATCCAGAAGACCATGTAGTTGTGTCTAATGCAACAGGTTGTATGGAAGTTTCAACTTGTATTTATCCATACACATCTTGGACAGATTCATATATTCATACTGCATTTGAATGTGCAGCAGCAACAGCTTCAGGTGCAGAGGCTGCATATAAATCATTAAAAAAACAAGGAAAATTACCAGAAGATGAAAATACAAAATTCATTTGCTTTGGTGGAGATGGTGGAACATATGACATAGGTATTCAAGCTCTTTCAGGCGCAATGGAAAGAGGTCATGATATGACATATGTATGTTATGATAATGGTGCATATATGAATACAGGTATTCAACGTTCATCTGCAACACCACAATTTGCAGATACAACAACATCACCAGCAGGAGCAGTTATTCCTGGAAAAATGCAAGTAAGAAAAGATTTAACAGAAATAATGGTATCTCATCATTTACCATATGTAGCCCAAACTGCAGCATATATGAATTTCAAAGATTTATATGAAAAAGCAGAAAAAGCTATATATACAAAAGGAGCAAAATTCTTAAACGTACTTGCTCCATGCCCAAGAGGCTGGGGATATCCAACAGAGGATTTAATGCAACTTAATAAATTAGCAGTAGAAACATGCTACTGGCCAATGTATGAAGTTGTAGATGGTGTATATCATATAACATATAAACCAGCTAAAAAACTACCAGTTGAGGAATTTTTAAAACCACAAAAGAGATTTAAACATATGTTTAAACCAGGAAATGAGTGGATGATAGAAAAATTCCAAGAAGAAGTAGATAAAAGATGGAATGAACTTCTTGCAAAAGAAGAAATGACAAATAAATAATTTGAAAATTGCTATTGACAACAATAGGAAAAATTTGTATAATAATTATAGCAATATTTTATCAAATTATCATAGAAGCCAAAAAGGCTAGGAGTTCGCGTCTCCTAGCTTTTTCCTCATTAGTTCTCTTCATCTTTATGTATGATAGCATACACAATAATGAGAGCAACTAATTTTATCAAACTATTCATAAATGCCTCCTTCCTACCTCCGGAGGCAGTTGTGCTTTAACATATATTGCCACACAAGTCTACAAGTTTACAAAAAAAATTTGCATAATTTATAAAAATGTGATATAATTAATTTATTCGACGCTGAAAACAATACAAATGGAGGAAGCACAATGAAAAAGAATATCTTGAAAAAAGCGATGACAGGTCTGGAGCTGCAGGAAAAACTCCTGTATATGAGGCGGAAGGGTGACATTCACGAGGAAAACAGTGAGGCATACCGACGCCTAGCACAGCTCTCTGTGCGCTATCCGAAGGCGAGCTTCAAGTTTTACAAGAAGCATCCGAAGAAGAAACTCGCGATTTTCGAGATTTTCGGGGGGTTGCAGGTTTATTGCAAGTATGGCGAATCGATGAGGTTCTACATCGTTCTCCCGAAGAACATCCTCTAACGGCAAGAGCCGGTCCCCTGGGACTGGCTCTTTGCCATGTATATATGTAAAAAATACTAGTAAAAAAATGACAACTCCCCTTGTGAAAACTTGAATTTTGTAGTATAATATATTACTAGTTTAAGAGACGAAAAATTGTACTTTATAAATCTTAAAAATGCTTGTATTCTCTAAAGAAAAAAAGTTAATAATTAGAATATATTAAAAATCATAATTTTAGTGGGGAGTAATGAAATGATTGTAAATGATGAGGTTTTACATGAACTAGAGATTTCGGCGGGAGACAAAAGAGCAGAAAAAGCAAATGATATTAAATCAAATAACAATGTTAAAATCACAAAAGTTAATTATGAAAATTCAAATAATTTTTCGATTCATGCAGAAGTTAAGGGAAAAAATGACACCTACCACACATATATAGAAGTAAGAAATGGAGAAATAGAAAATTTAAACTGTACATGCCCAGATTATGAGTCAACATATGGTACATGTAAGCATATTTTAGCAACCGCTTTAGAATTCAATAGTAACCCATCATATATTCAAATTATTAAAAATCAAACAAATATAATAAAAAATACTCATAGTAAAAATCAAAATAACGAAAAATATAGAATTTATAGACAGATGATAAGCTCATTTTACCTAGATGAGCAAAATGATGAAAAAGCAAATTTGGTATATTCAGAAAAAGTAAAAATTGAGCCAAGATTGATATATAAAGATAATTTAAAAACTTTTAGATTAGAAGTTAGAATAGGTAATAAGCAAATGTATAAAATAAAGGATTTAACTGAATTTTATACAAGAATGCAAAGTGCCGAAAACTATAAGTATGGCGCAAAACTAGAATTTATGCATATTAGGGAGAATTTTGAGGAAGAAAGCCTTCCAATTTTAGATTTTATTTTAAAATATGCAGAAATAATAAAATATGCAAATGAAGCAGAAGATAGATATTATACTACTCCACTAGATAAGGCATATATTGTTTTATCTAATACTGGTTTAGATGAATTTTTCAAAATTTTAAAAGGAAAAACAATAGAAATATATGGCGATTATTCCACAGAAAGCGTACAATTTGTGGATAACGAACCTGATATAAAGTTTGAACTAAAAAATAAAAATGATACAGATTATGCGCTTGCTACTAACATAGATGTTTTCAATTATATTATTGTAGAAGGTAAAGAATTCACATACTTTTGGCAAGATGATAAAATGTATAAATGTTCAAAGGATTTTGAAAAGACTGTAATAAAATTACTTAACACATTTAAAGTTAATTTTACAAAGGAAATTATTCTTAGAAAGTATGAATTTGCTGACTTTTATTCATTAATCATGCCACTTATGAAGGATAAGGTGAATATAAATAATGTAGATAGTGAAGAATTATCTGAATATTTACCTAAAAAATTGAAGGTTAAAGTTTTCTTAGATTATAATAAGAAAAATTATATTACAGCAGATTTAAAATTTATATATGATGACTTTGAATTTAGCCCATTTGAGCAAGTAGATAAAAAAATTCCAAGAAATGCAGCCCAAGAATCTAAAGCATTAGATTTATTCAGCAATTCTGGATTTATGTATGATGAAAGAAATAATAAACTAGTACTTGTGAAAGATGATGATATATTCAATTTCTTACAAAAAGGTATAGAAGAATATATTTCAAAATTCGAAGTTTTGGCAACTGAAGACTTTAGAAATAAGCAAATAATGAGGCCAAAAATAAACTCAATCGGTGTTAAAATTGAGAATAATTTGCTTAGTATAGATTTATCTAATATAGACATAGATAGAAAAGAAATAGCTGAAATAATGAAAAAATATAAGTTGAAAAAAAGATACCATAGACTAAAGAATGGGGAGTTTGTTGACTTAGAAAATTCAGAAACAATGGATATATTAGATAAAATTTCAGACAGTACAAATGCAAGTTATGAGGAATTAATTAGTGGAGAGTTAAAACTTCCTATATATAGGGGAATGTACTTAGACAAAATTCTTAAAAAGAACGAAAATATTGTGGTTAAAAAGGGAGAAGCTTATAGACAGCTTATAGATGATGTATATAATAGGCAAATTTCAGATAAATTTGTATTGCCAAAAGGACTTAAAGCAGATTTAAGAGAATATCAACAAGTAGGATTTGACTGGTTAAAAACTTTAGATGAATATAAATTAGGTGGAATTTTAGCAGATGATATGGGTCTTGGAAAAACAATTCAACTATTAGCAGTTATAATGTCTTATGTTGAAAACACTAATGAAGAAGAAAGAAGACCAGTTTTGGTTGTATGCCCAAGCTCACTTAGTCTAAACTGGAAAGAAGAGGCAAGCAAATTTACACCAAGTCTTAAAACTGTTGTTATTAGTGGGGATTCAAAGGCAAGAGAAAACATTATAAATAATATTCCTGACTATGACATAGTTATAACATCATATGATTTATTAAAAAGAGATATTAATTTATATAAAGAGAAAAACTACAATTTTAGATATATTATAGCTGATGAAGCTCAATATATTAAAAATAATAATACACAAAATGCAAAAGTAATAAAGGAAATTAATGCAGATACAAAATTTGCATTAACAGGTACACCAATAGAAAACTCACTTTCAGAATTATGGTCAATATTTGACTTTATAATGCCAGGATATTTATATTCATATAATAAATTTAAAATACTTTATGAAACACCAATAAGTAAAGATGAAGACAAAGAGGCTATGGCAAAATTGAAAAGTATGATTGAACCATTTATTTTGAGAAGAATAAAAGAAAATGTACTTACAGAACTTCCTGAAAAAACAATTACTGTGCTAAATAATGAAATGACAGGTGAACAATTAAAAATATATTTATCATATATGCAAAGTGCTAAAAAGCAGGCTAAAGAAGAAATTGAAGCAAATGGCATAGCTAATAGTCAAATAAAAATACTAGCTTTACTTATGAGATTAAGACAAATATGTTGTCATCCGGGCTTGTTTATAGAAAATTATGAGGGAGAAAGTAGCAAGCTAAATCAATGTATGGAAATAGTAAAGGATGCAATAAATGGGGGACACAAAATTTTACTGTTTTCAGGCTACTCATCTATGTTTACTTACTTAGAAAGAGAATTCGAAAAAGAGAATATAAAATATTTTAAATTGACAGGACAAACAAAAGTAGAAGATAGAATGGATTTAGTAAACGAATTTAACAATAATGACGATATAAAAGTATTTTTAATTTCTCTTAAAGCTGGTGGAACAGGTCTTAACTTAATTGGCGCTGATATGGTAATACATTATGACCCATGGTGGAATTTATCTGCTGAAAATCAAGCAACAGATAGAACATATAGAATAGGTCAAAAAAGGAATGTTCAAGTATACAAATTAATTACTAAAAATTCAATTGAAGAAAAAATATATAATTTGCAAGAAAGAAAGGCGAAACTTGCAGAAGATATGCTTTCAATGAATGAAACATTCATAAGCAAATTATCTAAAGACGAAATTATGGATTTATTCGAATAGAAATATATTATAAAGGAAAATAAGAACATTTTATAGGTAAATATAAAATGTTCTTAAATGTCTAAAGAATAGAGGAATAAAGATGATAAAAAGGACAAAATTACCTGAGTTACACATTGTGATAAAAAATGGCTCAATTTTTGTAACAATGAATGGAATAGGAAAAGAATATGACTATGCGGAATTTATCAAAGATAATTACAAAAATCCTTATGCAGACTTTGTAAAAGTAGAAAAAGCAATAGATGCACATGTTAGACGTTCAGACAGGAAAAGGTTGAAAAAGGCCACTGAAACACAAGAATTAGATATACCAATATTACATGCAATTATAGATTTTATGCAATCAGTGAAAAGTGAAGAATTAACACAAAATACGGGAAAATATATAAATGCCTATGCAAGAGAATGTGGAGTAAGAGGAGTGAAACCTTATGGGGCTAGAGTTAGTCTGCAATATGTTTTGAGCAAACGTGATTTTGTTTTTGAATATAATTTCAAACGCTCAAGATATATTTTGGATGATAAAAGAAAAGCAGAAAAAACTGAAATTGTTACTGAACACGAAATGTATTATGCAAATAAACTAAGTCTTTGGCAAAGGCTAAAATTACTATATGCTAAAAATTCAATCAAACTAAAATATTGGATTAAAAATAAAAAACATAAAATAAAACAAGATTTTAGAGCACAAGACCAAAAAACAAGTAAAGAAGACAAGGAGAGTAATTACTCTTTAAAAGAAGAGCAAAATGATATTGATTATGAAGGAACTGAGAAAACTATCGAATATCATGTAGTGACCCCAACCTTATATAAAAAAGCAAAGTTGGCATATACATTGGAGCAAAATGAAAATCAAGAAAGAGAAATCCATTTTATATATAATAATACTCAAGTAGATAGAGATAAAATAAAAAATGGAATAGCATATATATTAGAATATGCTAAAGAAAATAAAGAAGAACTTAGAAAAGATAGTAAGAGAATATATAGAGATATTTCTAATGGGAAGCTCACTGAGTGCATGGATATTCTAATTGGAGAAAATGGAGTAATCAGAAATGGAGAAGCAGTATTTGCATCATCTCCTAAACAATTTTATAAAGCGTTAAGCAAAGAGAATATTGATGAAAATATGAGTGAACATGATAAAGAAATTGTATACTATGTATTTTTGCAAAAACTACTTATCGAAAGAATAAAAAAGAAAAAGGATTTGCAAGAAAATGTTCTAAAAGAAAATGAAACCCCAGGTGTAGTTAGATTAAATAAAGAGGAAGTAGAAGTTTTGGAACATTAAATAAAGTGTTAAAAGCAATTCTTTAAAATATTATGAGAAAACCAAAAAAGAGAGGAGATTATGCTTTGAAAGATTATATAAATGTAATTGGTGCAGGATTAGCTGGAAGTGAAGCGGCTTATCAAATTGCAAAAAGAGGTATAAAAGTAAAACTATATGAAATGAAACCAGTAAAGTTTTCACCAGCACATTCTAATAAAGATTTTGCTGAAATAGTATGTAGTAATTCTTTTAAATCAAATTTACTTACAAATGCTTGTGGTTTACTAAAAGAGGAATTAAGAAGACTAGATTCTTTACTTATAAAAATTGCAGATGAAACAGCAGTTCCAGCAGGACAAGCTTTGGCAGTAGATAGAGAAGAGTTTGCTAAAAAAGTAACAGAAAATTTAAAAAATAATCCTAATATAGAAATAATAAATAAAGAAGTAGTTAGTAAATTTGATAAAACAATGGGTGATGAAAAAACAGATGCGACTCCAATCTTTTTTGAGGACTTAATAAACGAGGATACAATAACAATAATAGCAACTGGACCGCTTACATCTGACTCATTATCCATAGGAATAAAAAAATTAACTGGAGAAAATGATTTACATTTTTATGATGCAGCGGCTCCTATTATAGAAAAAGATAGTATAGATTTTAACATCGCTTTTTATGGAGATAGATATGAGCAAGAAAAGAAAAAGAACGAAACAATAGATGAGTGGCATGATAGAATTAAAAATTACAACAGAGTAAATACCAATATTAGTAGAGGCTCTTTAGATAATAAAAAAGAAGATAGAACAAACACCAATAGTTATATTAATTTACCAATGAATAAAGAAGAGTATGAAAATTTTGTTCAAGAATTAATAAATGCAGAAGTAGTAACACTTCATGATTTTGAAAAAGGGGAAATATTTGAAGGATGTATGCCGGTAGAAGTTATGGCGAAAAGAGGGATTGATACATTAAGATTTGGACCACTTAAACCAGTAGGCTTTGATGACCCTAGAACAGGAAAAAGACCTTATGCGGTTGTACAACTTAGACAAGACAATTCAGATGGGACATTGTATAACATGGTAGGATTTCAAACAAATTTAAAATATGGAGAGCAAAAAAGAGTATTTTCAATGATACCTGGGCTAAATAATGCAGAGTTTGTAAAATATGGAGTTATGCATAGGAATACATTTATAAATTCACCAGAATTACTGGATAATACGTACAATTTGAAGAAAAAAACAAATATATATTTTGCTGGACAAATAACAGGTGTAGAAGGCTATGTTGAATCAATATCTTCTGGAATGTTAGCAAGTTTAAATGCGGTTAATAACTATTGTAACTTGAGTGAAGAAAATTCTATTAAAGAATTAGCAGAAAACGTAGAGATAAGTGAATCAACAAATACAGAAAAAATTACATTTTCAAATGAGACAATGATAGGAGCACTATCAGAATATATTTCAACTCCTAAAGAAAATTTTCAACCTATGAATGCAAACTTTGGTATTCTTCTGCCTTTAGATGGTGAAAAAATAAAAGATAAGAAGAAAAGATATGAAAGACTTAGTAAAAGGTCTTTGAAAAATTTAACAACTGAAAATTAAAGAGTTAATTTAGATATGTAAAAAAATAAGAGCATTTCTAATATTAAATTTATATTACATTTAAGATTTTTTATTGAATTTTATTGCTATTTATTGTAAAACTATATTTATAGTAGAGTGATGAAAATTGCATAATTTACATAATTTTGAAATATACCGATGACAAAATAAAAGGAGATTTTTATGTCAGAGATTAGAATATTAAATGAAAGAGAAAAAGAGGTATTAAAAGCTGTTGTTGAGGAGGAGTTAAGTTTAGCTAGACAATTATTAGATTCATATAGAAGCGATTTAGCAACTCTTGAAGCCAGCACTTCAATTCCTGATACAGATAAATCGTCTAGAAGAGAGTTTTTACAAAAAGCAATAAAAGAAAGTGAGCAGTTATATAATTTAAGAAAAAGGCAATCAAATGTACTAAATTCAAAAAAGACAGAAAAGAACGGTAGGAAATCAGCAGAGATTATTACTAGAGTTTGGAATGATTCTACTTTAATGAGCAAAGGTATGGATGCCATAATGAAAGAGAGTGAAGATAATAGTCCAAAAACTCAAGCGAATGATGAAGTGGCAGAAAAAAGCGAAGCTCTAAATAGTGCATTCTCTGCAATTTCCGCAGCTGCTAGAAAAGTTGCGGATGAAAAAACACAAGAGCCTAATAAATATTTAAATATTGAAGGTTCAAACAAATGGAATTTAGCAACTAAATCAAAGAATAACGATGCTTTTATATATACAGATTCTGTAAATTCAAAGATAACATATATGTATATTCCGGAAATAAATGAAGTATTAAAAACTGAGCCAATAGGAGAAAAAATACTTCATACATACTACGATTTTAAATTCGGAAGGTGGAATCAAGTACCACAAGAGGCTTTAGACGACCATAGCTTACATTATGATAGTAATGCAGGAAAATGGAGAAAATATGATTTCGAGAGCAAAAAGTGGGTTGAACCAAAAAAATGGTTTATTCCTATATTGGATTCAAGTGGCAAATATATAAGAGATAGAAATGGAAAAGTTAAAATAAAAGAAGTTACAGAAGAAGAATTTGAAAAAATGGGTGAAAATTCTCTTCATAGATTAAAAAAAGATTTCGAAAAACCAATAGATTTACTAAAAGATGAGGATGATGAGATAGAAGTTACTCCTATTGTTCAAGAACTTCCTATAAGCTTTTTTCAAAAAATAAAAAGATGGTTCATAAGATTATTTAATAAAAACTATGAAATACCTGGTTCAAAAGTTACATATTATTTGCCAAAGGCACAAGATGAAATTCTTAGACAGGAAAGGCCAGAAGAAGGATATGATAAAAATCTAGGAAAAGATGATATTGAAAAAGCGAAACAGAAAGATAATGCAGAAAAGGAAAAAAGGAAATTAGCTAATAAGCCTTCAAATAAAAAAGAAAAATTGAAAGATGAAAATGAAACTTTAATTAAAACAATAGCTTTAGAAACTGCATTAATTATTGCTGGAGTAGGATTTGTACCATATAATGAATATACTAAAAATCAAGTAGAAAGAAAGGCTTATGAGGCTAAGCAACAGGATGTGATTGAAATACAAAAGGAAGAAGAAAAACAACAATCAAATGGATTTGTAAATGCTCAAGCGAGAAATTCAGTAGAAGAACAAGAAAATGAAGCTCAAGAACAAATAAATGAAACTCAAGAGCAAGCAGAAGATGTTTTGATTGAACACGATGCAAATTCATTAACTACAGGCTCCGTTCTTAAACAATATCTTGTTCCTAAAGGCATAGAGTATACTGCAAGTTCAACAGGGAAAGGAGCTAGAGGAACTTTTGATAAAAATACAGTGGTTGAAGTATATAATAGAGCCATTGTAAAAGAAAATGAAGATGGTACTAAGGATGTATTGATTTCTGCAAATGGAAAGACATGGGAAGACTATTCAAAAGATTCTGGTATAAGTGTAGAACAAATAAGTGATATGCTTCAGGAAGATGGAGTTTATGAAATGGATGCAATACAAGTAGCAGGAACGAACCATCATATAGTTAACACTTATGGTTGGGTTAGAAATGATGAACTTCAAGAGAGCTCAAGAGGCACAGAAAAATTGCTAGAATTTTATATAGGGGATAATACTGAAATACTTCAAAAATTGCAAAATCAAGAAAGAGCAAATAGTGATGGTGAAGTTAATGTTCAAACTCAGGAAGAAAGATAGTAAATAATTGACATAATCTTGCAATAAACAAAAAAATATGTTATAATAAATCTGTGATGAATAAATAAAAGGAGGATATCTATGCCTAGAACAATAGATGTAAATAGAATTTATACCAATGAAGAATTGGATGCAATGTTGAAAGTTGTAGATGAAGAAATAACATTGGCGAGTGATTTAGTCCAATCTTATCGAAGAGACTTAGATGAATTAGAAGCAAATACGACTATGTCTAATGAAGACAAAAATAGAAGAAGAGCTTTCTTGGAAAATGCAATCAAAGAAAGTGAAGCACTTAGGACTATGAGAATTAAGCAATATGGAATTATAGAAGGAGAGAAAATTTATAGAAGAATTAGTAATGATATAGCATATAATTCTGAAATTAATGAAATTTGGAATGATAATACTCTAAGAAGTAGAGGAATGGATGCTATAATGCAAGAAGAGAGAAATGCAGCAATGAATAATGCGGTTTCAGCATTGGCATCAGCAGCTAGAAAATTAGCTGACGAAAGACAAGCAGAGCAAGAAACAGCTAAACCAACTCAGCAAGAGGAACAAAATGTGCCACCAACTACTAATGTATCTAGACCAACATATATAGAGGGTTCAGATAAATGGAAAGTTATAGATACTTCAAGAGCTCCTGTTATAAGTTTTGAAGATGAAAATGGTATTGAATATAACTATGAGCCAAATACAGAAAATATTGTTAAATTTGAAAAAAAAGGCAATAAATACCTAAGTACATATTTTGATATGAGGACAAATTCTTGGAATCAAATACCACAGGGGGTTAAGGATACAGATTACTATAACCAATTAACTGGAAAATGGGAACCATGGGACAAAGTTAAAGCTGAAATGGATGCAGAAAAAGAAAGAAGAAAACAAGAAAAGAATTACAGCTCAAATGGAATATGGTTAATTCCTCTAATGGATAAAGATGGCAAATATCTTTTAGATGAAAATGGAGCAATTAGGTTTGAAAAACTTACAGAAGAGGAATTTGTAAATAGAACAGGAAAACCTATTTCTCAAAAAAGTGAAGCAGATAAAGCAGCTTTTGCAGCAAAAATACGTTCACAAATTGAAGGCGAAGATTTAGAGCCAAAGGATGAAAGCGATAGCAATGATATTAAGCCAAAAGAATTAGGTGAATGGGCTAAATGGGCTCAAAAAGAAGAGTACGGAAAATTTGGACCATCAAAAGCAGATTTAGCTATACAAGCAGATTTGGCTGGAAAAAGAGTTGCAGTGCAGCCTAAATTAAGCTTGTTTAAGAGATTAAAATTATGGTTTATGAGGCTATTTAATAAAAATTATGTATTACCTGAAATGATAGATAATACATTCTATATGAATGCCTCACCTGAAATATTAAAACAAAAAGAAGAGGCTTTAAAAGAAAGTGCACGTATACAGGAGTTACAAAAAGAAAAGAAACGTAAAAAAGAAGGAGTTTTAGAATCAATTAAGCACCCAATAAAATCTATTAGAAAAGTGCTTAACAAACCTTCAAGTAAGAAACAAAAATTAAAAGACCCTAAGAAAACATTATTGAGAGTTGGTGCGGCAGCTTTGGCACTTTCAGTTCTTGGAATTGGTGGATACAGTGCATATAATGCATATACTAAAGACCAATTAGAAAGAAGAGCACAAGAACAGGCACAAGAACAAGCTGATTTAGAAGCACAAAGAAAAGCAGAAGAACAACAAGCGTTACAAGAAGCATTAGAACAACAAGAAGCAGAAGAACAACAAGAAGCAGAAGAACAAGCAGATGATGTATTAGTATATCATAGTGCAGATGAATTAACTACAGGTTCAGCAGATAGAGAATATCTTGCTCCAGCAGGATTGGAATATGCAGAAAATTCATTAGGTCAAGGAAGAAAAGGAACATTAGCACAAGATACTGTTGTAGAGGTATATAATAGAGCAATTGTAGATGACAACGGAATATTATTTACATCTAATGAACAAACTTGGGAAGATTATGCAGAATCAGTAGGAATGAGTATGGAAGACTTAGAAAAAGTACTAAATGAAGATGGAAATCGTGAAATGGTTGCTATACAAGTTGCTGATACAAATCATAATATATTCAACGTATATGGTTGGGTTGATGCAACTAAACTAGAAGAAAATAGAGAGGGAGAAATAGAATTAGTTCAAGGAGATAATACAGAAATGCTTAAACAATTACAACAACAAGAACAAGAAGGCGAAAGATAATTTAAAAATCCCTAAAAAACCATAAAAAATCCATTGACTTTAAGTAAAAATCATGGTAAAATAATACTGTTATTTAAGATGCTAGTATTGGCTCTTTAATAGCAGTATTATTTTGGCTTTGCGAAAATGAATTAGCAAACTATTAAATATCACTTTGAAATATAAGAAAACTTAATTTAATAGAAAAATTAATTCACTTAAGCAGACAAAATATTTAAAATTTAAATCAGGAGGTGAAATTTAAGTGCCAACAATTAATCAATTAGTAAGAAAAGGAAGAAAATCATCAAAAGCAAAATCAAAGTCACCAGCTTTACAACATGGATTCAACTCTATGAAAAATAGAGAAACATCAGCAAGATCTCCACAAAAAAGAGGAGTTTGCACAGTTGTAAAAACTGTTACACCTAAAAAGCCAAATTCAGCTTTAAGAAAAGTTGCAAGGGTTAGACTTTCAAATGGTTATGAAGTTACTTCTTATATTCCTGGTGTAGGACACAACCTACAAGAACACAGCGTTGTTCTAATTAGAGGTGGAAGGGTAAAAGATTTACCTGGTGTTAGATACCACATTATAAGAGGAACACTTGATACAGCAGGTGTTAAAGACAGAATGCAAGCTAGATCTAAATATGGTGCAAAGAAACCAAAGAAATAAATCGAGAAAATGACTTATTTCAATGAAACACAAAAGTTTTTTAGTAAAATATTTGGATTAGCCAAATTAAGCAAGGTGCAATAATTGATAATTTAGGACTTAAATTATACATAGATTGCACTATGCGGAAACGGAACAATATTTGCATTTAAAATGCAAAATTGTAATACAAACTAAAATCAAGTATTGCAAAAGATGTTCACGTTTCAGAGTACCTAGATGTAAGGTTTACATCAAATAATAATAAGGAGGGAAGAATAGTGCCAAGAAAAGGATTTATAGCAAAAAGAGACGTATTACCAGACCCAATGTATAACAGCAAAGTTGTTACAAAATTAATCAACAATGTTATGCTTGATGGTAAGAAAACTGTTGCACAAAAAATAGTTTATGATGCATTTGACATTATAAAAGAAAAATCTGGAAGAGACCCATTAGAAGTTTTCACAGAAGCTTTAAATAATGTAATGCCAGTTCTTGAAGTTAAAGCAAGAAGAGTTGGTGGTGCAACATACCAAGTTCCACTAGAAATCAGACCTGAAAGAAGACAAACATTAGGTTTAAGATGGTTAGTAAGATATGCTAGAACAAGAAATGAAAAAACAATGTCTGAAAAACTAGCAGCTGAAATACTAGATGCTATCGCAAACAATGGTGGAGCATTCAAGAAGAAAGAAGATATGCATAAAATGGCAGAAGCTAACAAAGCTTTCGCTCATTACAAATTCTAATAATTGCATAAAAATATTTAAGCAGGTTGCTTAAAACAAAATCTTAACAGAAAGGGGAAAAATATATGGCCGGAGACGGAAGAGAATTTCCTTTAGAAAAAACAAGAAATATAGGAATTATGGCCCACATAGATGCGGGCAAAACTACCACAACAGAAAGAATACTTTTCTATACTGGTAGAACACATAAAATAGGTGAAGTTCACGACGGTGCTGCTACTATGGACTGGATGGTTCAAGAGCAAGAAAGAGGTATAACAATTACATCAGCTGCTACAACATGTCACTGGTTAGGTAATAGAATAAACATTATCGACACACCAGGTCACGTTGACTTTACAGTTGAAGTTGAAAGATCTTTAAGAGTTCTTGATGGTGCAGTTTTAGTATTAGCTGCAAAAGGTGGAGTTCAACCACAATCAGAAACTGTTTGGAGACAAGCAGATAAATATCAAGTACCTAGAATGGCATATGTAAATAAAATGGATATTACAGGTGCAGATTTCTATGGCTGTGTTGACCAAATGAAAGAAAGACTAGGATGTCATCCTGTTCCAATTCAACTTCCAATAGGAGCTGAAGATAATTTCCAAGGAATAGTTGACTTAATAAAAATGAGAGCTTTCATCCACAAAGATGATTTAGGAAAAGAAATTGAAGAAACAGACGTTCCTGAAGATATGAAGGCAGACGCAGAAAAATATAGAGCAGAAATGGTAGAAGCAGTTGCTGAACAAGACGATGAATTAATGATGAAATACTTAGAAGGTGAAGAACTAACTGAGGAAGAAATCAAAAAAGGTCTTAGAAAAGGAACAATTGCTAATACATTAGTACCAGTAACTTGTGGTTCATCTTACAAAAATAAAGGTGTACAAGAGTTATTAAACGCTATTGTAGACTATTTACCATCTCCACTAGATATTCCACCAATCAAAGGTGTTGATGAAGCAGGAAATGAAGTAGATAGAAAGACTGATGATAAAGAACCATTCTCAGCTTTAGCATTTAAAATTATGACAGACCCATTCGTTGGAAAATTATGTTTCTTTAGAGTTTACTCAGGAACAATAACAACAGGTTCTACAATATTAAATGCTACAAAGGATAAGAAGGACAGAATCGGTAGAATTCTACTTATGCATGCAAATCATAGACAAGATGTTGAAAAAGTATATGCTGGAGATATTGCAGCAGCAGTTGGTTTAAAAGATGTATCAACAGGTGATACATTATGTGATGTAGACCACCCAGTTATACTAGAATCAATGGAATTCCCAGAACCAGTTATAGATATTGCTATTGAGCCAAAAGATAAGGCAAATAGTGAAAAAATGGGGGTAGCTTTAGCAAAACTTGCAGAAGAAGACCCAACATTCAAAACATGGACAGACCAAGAAACAGGTCAAACAATTATAGCAGGTATGGGTGAATTACACTTAGACATTATCGTAGACAGATTAAAGAGAGAATTTAAAGTTGAATGTACAGTAGGTAAACCTCAAGTTTCTTATAAAGAAACAATTAGAAATAAGGTTAGAGTACAAGGTAAATTCGTTCGTCAATCTGGTGGACACGGACAATATGGTGATGTATGGTTTGAAATGGAACCATTAGAGCCAGGTTCAGGTGTTCAATTTGAAAGCAAAATCGTTGGTGGTGCTGTACCAAAAGAATATATAAAACCAGTAGAAGAAGGAATGAGAGAAGCAGCTATGAGTGGTGTTCTAGCAGGATATCCAGTTATAGACTTCAAAGCAACATTAGTTGATGGTTCATATCACGAAGTTGACTCTTCAGAAATGGCATTCAAAGTAGCAGCATCTATGGCTTTCAAAGAAGGTTGTAGACAAGCAAAATCTGTTTTACTAGAGCCTATCATGAAAGTTGAAATAACAGTTCCAGAAGAATATATGGGAGATGTTATTGGAGATATAAATGCTAGACGTGGTAGAATGGAAGGAATGGAAGCAAGAAGTGGTAACCAAATAATAAGAGGATTTATTCCACTTTCAGAAATGTTTGGTTATGCAACAGACTTACGTTCAAAAACACAAGGTAGAGGAACATATTCAATGGAACCTTCTCACTATGAAGAAGTACCAAAATCTATCTTAGACCAAATAGTTTCTTCAAGAACAAAGAAACAAGACTAATTTTTCATTTGGGGACGGCCCTTAAATGAAAATAATGTTACAAATTACTTGTAACTTAAAATAAAAAATGAATAAGACTTGCATTTTTTAGTAAAATGATATAGAATGTAAATGCTAAATTTAATCAATTAGTAATAAACATTATGACTAATGAATAAAATTAAATTTAGCAACAGTCTTAAATAGTTATTAATGTTTTAAATTAATAAAATAAAAATAAGGAGGATTTTAAATATGGCTAAGGAAAAATTTGTAAGAAGTAAGCCACACGTTAACATTGGTACAATCGGACACGTTGACCATGGTAAAACAACAACAACAGCAGCTATTACAAAATGGCTAAGCTTAAAAGGACAAGCACAATTCGAAGATTACAGTGCAATCGATAGTGCACCAGAAGAAAAAGCAAGAGGAATTACAATTAACACAGCTCACGTTGAGTATGAAACAGATAACAGACACTATGCTCACGTTGACTGCCCAGGACACGCAGACTATGTAAAGAACATGATTACAGGTGCTGCTCAAATGGATGGAGCAATATTAGTTGTTTCAGCAGCTGATGGCCCAATGCCTCAAACAAGAGAGCATATACTACTTGCTAGACAAGTTGGTGTTAAATACATCGTTGTATACTTAAATAAATGTGATATGGTTGATGACCCAGAATTACTAGAACTAGTTGAAATGGAAGTTAGAGACTTATTAACAAGCTATGGTTTCCCAGGAGATGAAATTCCAGTAATAAAAGGTTCTTCATTAAAAGCATTAGAGTCAACATCTAAAGACCCAAATGCTCCAGAATATCAATGCATCAAAGAATTAATGGATGCTGTTGATAGCTATATCCCAACACCTGAAAGACCAGTTGACCAACCATTCTTAATGCCAATTGAGGATGTTATGACAATTTCAGGAAGAGGTACAGTTGTTACTGGTAGAGTTGAAAGAGGAACATTAAAATTATCTGACGAAGTTGAAATAGTAGGTCTTTCAAAAGACAGAAAGAAAACTGTTGTTACAGGTATCGAAATGTTCAGAAAAACTCTTGACCAAGCAGAAGCTGGAGACAACGTAGGTGTTCTATTAAGAGGTATTCAAAGAGAAGAAGTAGAAAGAGGTCAAGTTCTTTCAAAACCAGGAACTATACATCCACATACAAAATTCAAAGCACAAGTATACGTTCTAACAAAAGAAGAAGGTGGACGTCATACACCATTCTTCAATG
>CAKNJR010000028.1 GCA_930986425.1 uncultured Clostridium sp.
ACAATTAAAATCTATCTACTTTTACTAGAATAGAATTTACTTTTTTAATTTACTAAAAATTCTAAACAGGGATATTTTTATAAAAAGTATTGCGAAAATTTGTTTGATATGATATAAATATGTGGAAGAGGTGATAAAAATGAAATTTGTACATATAGCAGATGTGCATTTAGACACACCATTTAAAACAATTAGCGATAGAGCTGATTTAGGTGTAGAAAGAAGACTAGAGCAGAGAAAGGCTTTAAAAAAAGTTGTAGATTATATAAAGGAAAATAATATAGAATATTTATTTATAAGTGGTGATTTATATGATGAAGTATATGTTAGAGAGAGTAGTATAAGTTTTTTAAATAATTTATTTAAAGAAATACCTAATACAAAAATATATATAGCTCCTGGAAATCATGACCCATATATAAAAAATTCATTTTATGCAACATATCCATGGAATGAAAATGTAAAGATATTCACAAATGATGTAGAAAAAGTGGAAAACGAAGATGCAAATATATATGGATTTGGATTTAATAATTTTGAAATGAATAATAACCAGATAAAAGATATTGTTTTAGATGAACCAGAAAAAATAAATATTTTAATAACTCATGGTGATTTAGGAGAATCAAGATATAATCCAATGAAATTGAATGAAATAAAATCTAAAGGATTTGATTATGTTGCATTAGGACATATACATAAAAGAGATGATAGCACTAATGTTGTGTATCCAGGCTCACTTATTTCTCTGGGATTTGATGAATTAGGTGAACATGGAATGATTGTAGGAGAAATAAATAATAAAGAATTAAAAAAAGAATTTATTAAAATTGATGAAAGAGAATTTGTTGAAAAAGAATTAGATGTTAGTGATATATTATCTGAAGAAGAATTAATAGAAAAAATAAATAGTATAAATGAAGAAAATAAATTATTTAAAATTATTTTAGTAGGATATAGAAATTTTCCAATTAATATAAATATTAAATTAATTAATAAAAATGTAATTAAAATAAAAAATAATACAAAAATAAAAATTAAATTAAAAGAAAATAATTCAACATTAAAAGGAATATTTATTAAAAAATTAAATGAAAGAAAAAATAATAATTTAATTGATGAACAAACTTATGAGAATATTTTGGAAATTGCAGAGCAAGCATTAGGAAAAAATAAAAATTAAATAAATAAATAAATTAATTATAAAAATAGATAAATATTTAATTAATATTCAAAAAAATAAAATTAAAAAATTAGCGAAAATTATTAAAAAAACAAAAATTGTCAAATAGACTATAAAAATATCAAAAATTAATAATTATTATATAAGATTATTATTGATATTTAACTACGAAGAATATATAATTTAAGTGTTAGAATTATAGAATAAAATTAGAAATAAAAAAATTCCTAAGGAAATAAGGATTGTTTTATAAATTACATTCTAAAACTGGGAAGAAAAAAGAAAAAAAGTGATTGACATAATGAATACAATAATAGTGAAGAAAAAGCACTACATAGTGTAACGAAATTTAGCAAAAATATAAAAACAATACACGAGTGACTAAAAGACAAAAAATAAACAACCCCAAAAAATTAAATTAATTTACTAAGAAATTGAATAAATATAATATTTAACTCTAAAAAATAAATAAAATAATTATTAAAAAAAATAATTTTTAGAAAAAACAATTAATGAAAAATAATTAATAAATATTTTATAAAATAAATTAATTAAAAAAATAAATATTTTAAAATAAAAAATAATTTTAATTAATAAAAAATAAATTAATTAATAAATAAAATAATTAAAATAAATTAATTAAAATAAAATTTAATTAAATTTATAGATTAAAAATTTACTTATAAAAATATAATTGAAAAAATTAGTTAAAAATTATTTTATAATAGTATAAAAAATTTAAACTAAATTTATAAATAAAGAAATAAAAAATAAATATAAAGAAATTTTTAAAACAATAAATATAAATAAAAAGGGAGTGGTGAATTTGGAAATAGAAAATATTAAAATAAATTCATATGGTAATTTAAAAGATAAAGAATTAGAATTAAATAAATTTAATATTATATATGGAAAAAATGAAAGTGGAAAATCTACATTATTAAATTATATAAAAAATAGTTTTTATGGAATTTCAAAAAATAAAAATGGAAAAGATATGTCTGATTATGATAAATATTTGCCATGGGGGGAAAATGATTTTTCAGGAAGACTAAAATATAAATTAGATAATAATAATTCTTATGAAATATTTAGAGATTTTAATAAAAAAAATCCAATAATTTATAATTCACAAAAAGAGGATATTTCAGAAAAATTCAAAATTGACAAAAAGACAGGAAATCAGTTCTTCTATGAACAGACAAAAGTAGATGAAAATACATTTATGTCAACAGCTTTATCAGCACAGAAGGAAGTGGTGGTAGATAGTAGTACGCAAGGCATTTTACTACAAAAGGTTGCAAACCTTGCGGAGAGTGGTGCAGAAGATGTGTCATATAAGAAGGCTATGAGCAATATAAATAATAGATTACTAAGTGAAGTGGGAACTAGCAATAGTAAAGAAAGACCTATTAACATTGCAATGGATAATGTGCAAAAGTACACTCTTGACTTAACGACAAAAAATAGTATTAAAACAAATAGATATGAAATTGAAGAAAAAATAAATAATTATAATGAAGAATTAGAGGAAGAAAATAAAAAAGAAGAATTATTTAATGATATTTCTGATTTATTAATTAATAATAAATTAGAAAAAGAAAAAATAAAAATAAAAAATAATGTTATTTCAGAAAATAATGAAAAAATAAAATTATTAGATAATAAAAAAGATAATTTATTTAATAATATAAAAAATATTGATGAAATTATAAACGAAAAAAATAAAATTAATAAAAAATATATTTTTATTTTAATTATTTTAATTTTATTAAATATTTTAAATTTTATTTTTATAAAAAATATAATAATTAATATTTTAATATTTTTAATTATTCCTATTTATTTAATTATATTATTTTCTATAAATAATAAAAATAAAAAAATAATAAAAGCGCAAATTGAAAAAAATAATAAAATAAAATCTGAAAATGATGAAATAAAAAAACAAATGGACATATTGGATGGCCAAATTGATATTTTAGAAAAATCAACAGAAGAAACAAAAAATGAAATAAAAAATTCTGAAGATAAAATTAATGAAGAATTTAGAATGAAAAAAGAAGAAATTATAGAAAAATATGAATCGGATTTTTCAGATGTTTATATAAATAATTTATTTGAAAATAATATTGATTTATTAAAAAATACAAATAAAAGAAAAATAAATGAATTAGAAGTACAATTACATAAAATTAAATTAGATAAAGCTAACATAGATAGAGAATTAGAGGATATATTAAGTTTAGAAGAAAAATTGGAGATAGAAAAAGAGAATTTAGAAAATTTAGAAAAACGAGCTGACGAATTTAATTTAGCTAAAGAAATTTTAGATGAAGCATATGATGAAATGAAAAAAAATATTACACCAAAATTCAATCAAAGCTTATCAAAAAATATTGATAAAATATCTAATGGAAAATATAAAAATATTGTTATAAATGAAAATATAACAGTTGAATTAGATGATGGAAGGTATGTACCAGCAGAAACACTTAGTGTAGGAACTATTGAACAAATATATTTGTCTCTTAGATTATCAATATTAGATGAAATAAGTAAAGAAAAACTTCCAATTATTCTAGATGAAGCTTTTGCATATTATGATGATAGCAGACTAGAAGCAGCGTTAGACTTTTTGAGTAAAGTTGATAATCAAGTTATATTATTTACTTGCACAAATAGAGAAAAAGAAATTCTTGAAAAAAATAATATTGAATTTAATTATATTTCATTATAAAAAAATTTCATTTTTAATTAATTTAATAAATTAGAAAATTTATTATTATTAAAACCAATAAAACACCCTAATATAATTTAAGGTGTTTTATTTTCATTCATTTCAATTGGATTTACATGTATAATTGATAAATAAATAAAAGGCAGTTCATTTAATTCTTTTTCTAATTTATCTGCAATTGAATGACTTTCAAATGTTGTTAGAGTACCGTCAACAAATATAGTTATTGAAACTAAATATTTATATCCTACTGGTGTAGTATTTAAATGATTATATTTTTTTATTTCTGGATATTTATTAATTACTTTAATTATTTTATTTTTATCTTCATCATTTAAAGACTTATCCATTAGAACATTAAAGCTTTCAATAAATATTTGTAATCCAGAATAAAAAATCCAGATTGAAATTCCAATACCTACAACACTGTCAAACCAATATATATTAACTAAGCTTAGCAATACTGAAATTAAAGTAAATGTTGTTATTATGCAGTCATTTCTGTGGTCTTTTTTATTTGCTTCTAATAATAAATTTTCAAATTTTTTAGATAATTTATTGGTATATAAAAATAAAGCTAGTTTTATAATAATTGTTACAACGCAAACTATTACTAAAAACCAAGAAAATTCGAAAGTGTCGCTATTTATTAATGACATTATTGAGTCATATAATAATTTTAATGCAATTGCCATCATTGAAATGCTAATAAACATTGAAAATATGTATTCTGCTTTTCCATGCCCCATATTGTGCGTATCATCCTTAGGTTCACTTGCAATTTTATTACCAATATAGGTCATTAAAGATGCGAAAATATCTCCAGCACTATTTGCACTATCTGCTATCATAGCTTGGCTTTGTGTAATAAGTCCAATAGTACCCTTGATGATTAACAAAAATATATTACCGACAATTCCTAAAATGCCGGCTAAATTCGTTTGCTTATATCTATCCATAAAAATCTCCTAAAATATATGTAATAAATTTTAAGTTAATATATCTAAATTATAAATATAATTAATATTATATAATTATTTTATTAAAAAGTCTACACTTAATGACTTGAAATCTATTTACTTTTAAGCTTAAAAGTATTATATTAATAATAATTGCAGTTAGCAAGGTCGGTATTTTGATGATGACGAATGGAGGAATCAAAGAATGCACAACAACTTGCTGTTTGAAGCTAGGACACCAACAGATATCATTTATAAGATATCTGTCGAAGAAGGGAGGATACTTTATATTACAGTACACCGTGGAGTGCATGTGGAACATTTTCTGAAGGTTCCACACGGACATGCGGGAAAGCTTACAAAAAGTATAAAGAATGAGGCTGCAAAAGCCTTGGGTGAAACCAACCGAGAGAAATTCGAAGAAATGTATGAAGTTTTATCTCCAAAAGAACAAAGTGAGATTAGCTACGCAGTTAGTATGTTTGAAAGCACATTTTAAGCTTCGAGAGGTAAAGACACAATGATTTATTATTCAACATCACCACTTTTTAGAGATGGGTATGACATCTTTATTGACGATGAAAAGGGAAAGGTGACATGTGTTAGTCAGTATTGGACGAATGGTGCTAACGTTCGGGAATATAAACCCGGAGATGAGCAGTTTGATACCGTACTTCAGGAAGCCTTTGTAGCGATTGTTAGGAAAAATTCAGATGAAGGTGGAAACCTGAAGAAGAGCGTAACAGATTCTGAGCAAAAGTTGACCATGGGGTTGGCTTTGGCCGACTATATCACAGAACTTATGAAGCTCAATATGTAACGTAAGTAAAACCGTTTTTGTGCAAGGGAGAGCAGCTATGGCTAAAATTAAGGGCCATAGCTGCTCTCACGTATGTCGATGTATTATTAATAAGGGTTAAGAAACTACCAACAAATACAATACTAAAACTATACATTGCACACTTGAAAGATTACTTATTTTAGTGTATAATAATAAAGATGTAAAAATTTGTTATAATATATGACAAATAAATGTTAATTAATAAAGTAAATATAATTACAATATAAATAAAAAATTAATTAATTTATTGGAAAGGGATTTTTATGTTTGATAACTTAGATGAAGTTGAGAAAAGATATGAGGAGTTAACAAAGAAAATTAGTGACCCAGAAGAGATTGCTAAACAAAGTGAATGGCGCAAAAACATGAAAGAACATGCAGATTTAGAGCCAGTAGTATTAAAATATAGAGAATATAAACAAGTAAAACAAAATTTGGAAGAAGCAAAAGAAATGCTTTCAGATCCTGAACTTAAAGATTTAGCAGAAGAAGAAATGTTAAAAGATAAAGAACTATTGCCAAAGCTTGAGGAAGAGTTAAAGGTATTATTAATACCAAAAGACCCTGATGATGATAAAAACGTAATATGTGAAATTAGAGCCGGTGCAGGGGGAGAAGAAGCAGCATTATTTGCAGGTACTCTATTTAGAATGTATTCAATGTATGCAGACAGAAAACATTGGAAATTAGAAGTTTTAAATGAAAACGAAACTGGGCTAGGCGGATATAAGGAAATATCATTTATGATTAAAGGAACGGGAGCATATAGTAGATTGAAATATGAAAGTGGTGTACATAGAGTACAAAGAGTTCCTGAAACTGAGGCGAGTGGAAGAATTCATACTTCAACAGCAACTGTTGCAGTACTTCCAGAAGTAGAGGATGTAGATATTGAAATAAATCCAGCAGATATTAAAATGGAAGTTTTTAGAGCTTCAGGAGCTGGTGGACAGCACGTTAATAAAACATCATCAGCAGTAAGATTGATTCACATTCCAACAGGAATGGTAGCTGAATGCCAAACAGAGAGGTCACAAGTTCAAAATAGAGAATATGCGATGAAATTGCTTCGCTCAAGACTATATGAAAAGGAAAAAGCTGAAAGAGATAGTGCACTGGAAAATGAAAGAAGAAGTCAGATTGGAAATGCGGAAAGAAGCGAGAAAATTAGAACATATAATTACCCTCAAGGACGTATTACAGACCATAGAATAGGTATGAGTATTTATCAAATGGATAATTTCTTAAATGGAGATTTAGACGAAATGATAGATAATTTAGCAGCAGCGGATACAGCAGAAAAATTAAAAGGAAATGAATAGATAAACTGGTTTATTAGTATGGATTTTACTAATAAACCAGTTTTTTTTATAGATTTTTTCAACATAAAAAGATTTTAAAATGTATTTACAATTTTCAGGGGTAATGATATAGTCTGTATATATAAAATAATAAAAGGAGGAATAAATATGGGATTTATTAAAGCATTTGCAGGAAGTATAGGAGGAACGTTTGCAGACCAATGGTTGGATTTCTATGGACCGATGCCAAATGTACCAGCGACAGCAGCTATTTTTCCGGCAGTACCACAGGGAACGAATAATGGACGTGGTTCAAATACAAAAGGTTCATTTAATATAATATCAAATGGAAGTAGAATTATTGTACCAGAAGGAACAGCGCTAGTTACTATGCAAGAAGGAGGTATAACCGGCTTTATTACTGAACCAGGAGGATATACTTTTAGGTCAGATGATATTAATTCAAAATCAATTTTTGCTGATGATGGAATTATAGCACCTCTAGTAAAACAAAGTTGGGAAAGATTCAAGTTTGGAGGACAACCAGCTTCTCAACAAATGGCTTATTATGTTAATTTAAAAGAAATTCCTAATAATAAATTTGGTACACAAAATGAAATATATTGGGATGATGCATATTTTGGAGCTCAAGTAGGAGCAATAGCAAGAGGCACATATACGTTAAAAATAGTAGACCCAATATTATTCATTAAAAATTTTGTGCCAGTTCAATATTTTCAATCTAATGCAAATATATTTGATTTTGCTGATATGAATAATGATGCAGCAGAACAATTATTTAATGAGGTAGTTAGTAGTTTAGGTGGAGCATTTGCAATTTATACAAATGATCCTAATAAGGGCAATCGTATGGCAAAAATACAAGCAGACCAAGTAGGATTTGCACAAAGCTTATCTCAAGCAGTAGAATCTGGCTATCAATGGAAATCTAGTAGAGGATTGGAAATAGTAAAAGTTGCAATTATTTCAATTGAATATGATGAGGATTCAAAGAAGCTATTGAGTGATGTAAAAAAGGCAGATGCTTTATCTGGTAGAAGAGGAAATTCATTTATGCAACAAGCTGTCGCTCGTGGACTTCAGTCCGCAGGTGAGAATCCAAATGGTGGAATTGGTACAATGGCATTTATGGGAATGGGAATGAATAATGTAGGAAGTGCAATGAGCGGATTACAGCAACCAGTAACTCCACAGTATAATCAACCACAGTATGCTCAACAACCAATTCAACAACAAAACCCGGTACAACAACCAGTGCAACAACAAAACCAAGTACAGCAACCATTGCAACAGTCAAATTCAGAACAACAACCAATGCAAGAACAAACAGAGCCTACTCAATCACAGCAATCTGCTAAAGGAGATGGAGAAGAAGACTCTTTTGAAAAATTATTACAATTAAAGAAAATGTTAGATGCAGGCTTAATAACTCAAGAAGAATATGACGCAGCTAAACGAAAGATTTTGGGGGTGTAAGTTAAATGCCAGATATGAATAATATTGGAAACTTGCAAAATTCATGGAATAATACTCAAGTAGGAAATATACCAAATAATTCAAATACAGCAAATTATATGGGAGCGTTAGGAAGTGTTGGCGGTGTAAATCATATTCCAAAAAATGATGGAAATGAAATAAGAGTAATTCAAACAGATTTGGAATCAAAGAATGGGCAAAATAAATGTCCAAAATGTGGTTCTACGGATATATCACTTAACCCTAGGACTGGTTTATTAAGATGTAATTTTTGTAGATATGAATTTGAACCAGAAAAAGTTCATGGAATGGAAGAAGATATATCTAAACTTCAAGGTGAAGTAATGGGCTCAGGTGCTCAAGATATAGTTGCAGATACAAAGGATGTACTGACATTTAAATGTAGTAGTTGCGGGGCTGAGGTTGTAATAGATACAGCAAATTCTACACAAGCGAGATGTCATTGGTGCAGAAATATACTTTCTGTTAACCAACAAATTCCTAATGGAACCATACCAGATGTTGTTCTTCCTTTTAAGGTTACAAAAGATGAAGCAAGACAAAAAATGGACGAATTTGTAAAGAAAAGGAAGTTCTTTGCAAATACACAATTTAAAAAAGAATATTCTACTGAGAATATAATGGGAGTATATTTTCCATATATGCTAGTTGATATAAATACACATGTAACTCTTTCGGGAAAAGGCGAGAGAAAAACAAGGGAATATTATGTAAGACAAGGTGATAATACAGAAAAAAGATATGATGCTGACTTATATCAGGTAAATCGTGATTTTGACTTAACAATAAATGATTTGGCATTGGAATCTAATTCAGAAAGACTTAAGGCATCTGATGAAAAAACTAATAATATAATTAATGCAATATTACCATTTGATACAGAAAATTGTGTTAAATATGATGCAAATTATCTAAAGGGATATACATCTGAAAAACGTAATGTTAATGTAGACCAATTAAGGCCATTTGTTGAAAAACAATCTAGGGATGTCGCAAAATTTGCAGCAAATGATACAATTAAGGAGTATGATAGAGGAGTAAGATGGGAAGCAGAGGATTTAGCTGTAAAAGGTAAACAATGGGAAACGGCATATTTACCAGTTTGGTTGTATAGTTATCAAGAAAAAAAGGCTAATAAAAGTGTTTTACATTATGTAGCCGTTAATGCCAGAACAAAAGAAACAATGGGGAGTATACCATTAAACATACCGAAATTGCTTGGCATTTCAGTAGCATTAGAAATTTTAGGAATTTTAATGATGGCATTCATAGATTCGGATTATAGTTGGATATTTTTACTATTAGGATTTTTATTCTTCGCAATAATGTTTTTAAGATATCGTAATTTAAATGCAAGACATCATTATGAAACAGAGACTAAAAAAACAATTTCGAATGTTAGAAAATCAGATCAATTTATAAGAAATGAAAGAAATCTATCGAATAATAAAATCGAGGGAGTAAATAATAATTCAATAAGCGGTAATAGTATAACTGAGAATTTTATTAATGATTTAAGCAAGATTAGTAATAATATAAATAATGTTACAGATATAAAGAAAAATGGATTAGATGAACTTAAAAAAATGGTTAATCACGATATTTTCAAATAATTAGAATCAATTAAGTTTTGTTAATTTAATAGAAACAATAAAGAAAGCCATACTTTGATAGAGTTGGCTTTTTTCATGTCAAAAGTCTAGTTTGTAGCAAAGATGAAATTTTACTAATTAAAAAATAAGAATATAAAAGAAAATAGGACATATAAATGTAATGTAGATTAAAAAATAAGGATATTGGTTATGGATATGTCGTTTATTGCAATATTAGGTTTATTTTTTGGAACAATCGGAACTACAATAGGTGGTCTGATAGGGATTTTCTCGAAAAGAAATTCAAATAAATTTTTGAGTTTTGTATTAGCATTTGCATCAGGACTAATGCTTGCAGTTATTTGTTTTGATTTAATTCCAGAAGCAATTGGAATTTCTTCAGTTTATGTTACTATTTTAGGTATTATACTTGGAATAATTATAATGATTCTATGTGATAATGCTGTAAAAAATATTTTTAGTAAAAAAGATAATAGCAATAAGTACTACGGAAACAAGCAAATAAAAGAAAATAATAAAATTTCTGCTAGAAATAAAGGATTATTAAAAACAGGAATAATTGTAAGCATAGGACTCGCTCTTCATAATATTCCAGAAGGTTTAGCAATAGGTTCAGGGTTTGATTCATCTACTTCTCTAGGTTTATCGCTTGCAATTGCAATATGCCTACATGATGTTCCAGAAGGAATAAGCATGGCTATTCCTATGAAAAATGGGGGAATGAGTCCATTTAAAGTAATGTTGTATGTGATTTTATCTGGAATTGCAACAGGCTTAGGAGCACTAATTGGAGCATTAATAGGAAACATATCTGAACAAGTTATTGCAGTATGTTTAAGTTTTGCTGCTGGCGCGATGCTTTATATTGTAACTGGTGAGCTTATACCAGAGGCAAATGAATTATACAAAGGTAGAATAACAGCTTTGGGTAATATGATGGGATTTATAATTGGACTTTTTGCAATGCTAATAGAATTCTAAAAAACTAATAAAAATAAAACGAAAAACAGTGACAGTAATAACGAAATATAGTACATCCTAAAATTGCTTTAATTATAACTTTGGTTATTATTTTGAGCAAATAAAAATGTACCATATTACGCTTTGCCAAGCTATGTGGTGTAACTATATCTTATAGGTAACACACATTTATGTGGCATCTCATTTTCTATTCCTATTATATAATATGTTTTTTAAAATTTCTATATTTTACAATTTACTCTCGTCCCTTTCCTAAAAATAAAATAGAATATTTCTTGACTAAAAAAACAAAATATAGTAAAATCTTTAAGTACGAACAAAAGTTTTACAATAATGAGTTTGCATAACATAAAGATTTTATGAAAATTATTAAAATAAATCAGATAATGATAAACAAATTAATAAAATAAATAGACATATAGGAAAGGAGTGTCACACAGACGAATAGGTGTGAAAATATATCAATGGACGAACTATTAAATGAATTAAACCCAAGACAAAAAGAAGCAGTTGAGCAGGCTGAAGGTCCATGCTTAGTTATAGCAGGTGCTGGTTCAGGAAAAACAAAGGTGCTTACATATAAAATTAGTTATTTAATGAAAGTAAAAGGGGTAAAACCATGGAACATATTAGCTATTACATTTACTAATAAAGCAGCAAATGAAATGAAGGAAAGAGTTGGGCGATTAGCAAGTGATGCAATAAATGATATATGGCTTGGAACTTTCCACTCTATTTGTGTACGAATACTTAGGAAATTTATAGAACGAATAGGTTTCGATTCTTCATTCGCAATATTTGACTCAACAGACCAAAGAACATTAGTCAAGAATTGTATGAAGGAATTAAATATAGACCCTAAATTATTTACGGATAGGTCAATTTTATCTGAAATAAGTAATGCTAAAAATGAAATGTTAACTCCAGAAAAATATGAAGAAAGAGCAAATGGAGATTATAGGAGAGAAATAACATCAAAAGTATACTATCTATATCAAAAAAAACTTAGAGAAAATAATGCAATAGATTTTGATGATATTATTAATTATACAATAAATATATTAACAGAAAATCCTGATGTATTAGATTATTATTCAAGTAAATTTCAGTATATATTGGTTGATGAGTATCAGGACACAAATAAATCTCAATTTATGTTAGTATCTCTTTTGGCTTCAAAGTATGGTAATATTACTGTTGTTGGAGATAGTGACCAATCAATTTATCGTTTTAGAGGAGCAGATATAACTAATATACTTAATTTTGAAAAAGATTTTCCGGGTGCAAAAATTGTCAAGCTAGAACAAAATTATAGATGTACAGGAAATATTTTAAAGGCAGCAAATGCTGTTATTAAGCATAATGAAAATAAATATGAAAAAGTTCTTTGGACAGAAAATGATGAAGGTAAGCTTCCTTTTGTATATTGTGGTGAGGATGAATATGACGAAGGTAGTTTTATAGTTCAAGAAATAAATCATTTAAGAAGAGAAGAATATTACAAATATTCAGATTTTGTAGTTTTATATAGAATGAACTCTCAATCAAGAGCAATTGAAGATGTATTTAGAAGAGAAGACATACCATACAAGATTGTAGGGGGATTAAAATTCTATGAAAGAAAAGAAATTAAGGATATTATTGCGTATTTAAGATTAATTGCAAATCCATCAGATAATCTTTCATTAGAAAGAATAATTAATGAACCTAAAAGAGGTGTGGGAAAAACTAGCTTAGAAAACATTGAAAAGATTTCAGCAGAAAATGGAATTTCAATGTATCAAGTTATTAAAGAAGCGGATAAATACATACCTAGAATTTATCAAAATACTAGAGAATTTATAAATGTAATCGAAGAATTACGTAAGCTAGAAGTACCGGTATCAGAGCTTATTAAACAAACATTAAATAAAACAGGTTATACTCAAGCTTTAAAAAATGAAAATACAGTTGAAGCAGAAAGCAGAATTGAAAACTTAGAGGAATTTTTAACTGTTGCTATGGAATTTGAAAAAGAAGCGGCTGAAAATACTTTAAATGAATTCCTAGAAAGTATTTCATTATCTAGTGATACAGATAATTTGGAAGAATCAGATGATATGGTTACATTAATGACTCTTCATAGTGCTAAAGGTTTGGAATATCCAGTAGTATTCTTAGTTGGTATGGAAGATGGAGTATTTCCGGGACATAAGTCAATAGATAATCCAGAAGACATAGAAGAAGAAAGAAGGTTATTCTATGTTGGCATAACTAGAGCTCAGCATTATTTATATTTAACATTTGCAAGGAAAAGAACAATATTTGGCTCAACAAGTTATAATCCACCATCAAGATTTTTGAAAGAAATTCCAGCAGATTTGCTTGATGGATATGAAGAGGCATTTGCTACAAAAGAGGAAGATGATGAATTTGAAGACTCTAAGTATTCATGGAGTTATGGAAATAGAACCAATAATTATGCGGACAAGTATGGCTCAAAAGTGATTTCATATAAGGTGGCGGCAGATAGCTTAGATAGTGGATTTGGCACTAGTGTAGCTAGTAGCTTGGATGGCAAGAATAATTCAAATCAACCAAACTTCCAATTCAGGACAGCAGAAAGTTTCTTGAATAATTTGAATAAAAAGAAAACATCTACTGCAGTTGATTTATCTCAATATAAAGTTGGACAAAAAGTATTCCATAAGAGATTCGGGGAAGGTACTATTACTAACTTGGAAAGTGAAGAAGGCGATATCAAGGTAGATATAGAGTTTGATAAATTTGGACATAAGAGACTTATGGCTAAGTTTGCTGGTCTAGAAATTCTAAACTAAAAATTAAAAGCAAAAGATTAAAAAAGATAAACAAAAAAATAAGAAATAAAAAATAAGAAACACATACAAAAAAATAAACAAAACAAATAAAAAAAGTCACAATACACATTTTCAAGATAAAAATGTGCATTGTGACTTTTTGACCTATAAGAAGTGTCAAATTTATTAAAAAAGTGTCTGATTATTAATTTATTTAAAATTCTTTTGACAAGTATATATTGCATTATGACCTATTATAAGAGTCCCTCTTTCTTTTATTAGTGTAGAGATTGATTCTTGACTAGTAAGGAAATTGCCAAATTCAGTAATACCTGAATATAATTTCCCAATATATCTGTATGTAGGATTTATTGTAGAACATAATAAAACATAATTATCATTATATTTATATAATTCGATAGTTTTGCAAAATTCTCTTAGTCTATTAATTTTTTGTTTTTTTAGGAAATTACAGAAATTAAAGAAATGTTCTATATCGTTAAAACTGTATGCTAGAAAACCGTCGTTTTTATTTATAGGTACTTTCTGTGGCTTAACCTTTTTTATATTTTTATTTTTAGGAATAAGTTTAGTAATAGTGAAAATAAAATCACCATTATATAGACTTTTTGCATCAATTCTAATTTTGCTATCATTTACATGAAAACCGACTTCATCTTCAGCCTGATCTAATATTTTTAAGAAAGATTGCCTAGCTTTAGATGGATTGGCCATAAAATCATCTAAATCACCATTACTATTGTCTAATAACTCTTGATTAGATATAGTAACTATTAATTTAAATTCACTTATTTTTTCAAATTTCATAGAATATTCTCGTATAAACAAAGAATTTATACGAAACTCCTTTCTCGTTTTACACATATTATTAATGCATAATAGTAAAATTGTATCTCTTAGTATATCATATGTTTAAGGCTTTTACAATGTTTTTGAAAAAATACTGCAAATAAAATTTTAAAAGTAAATTAAAAAAGTAAATTCTATTCTAGTAAAAGTAGATAGATTTTAATTGTA
>CAKNJR010000029.1 GCA_930986425.1 uncultured Clostridium sp.
TGGTGCACATATTAGAACATTATTATTAACATTCTTCTTTAGATATATGAGACCACTATTAGAGCAAGGACACGTTTATTTAGCTCAACCACCACTATATAAAGTATCTAAAAAAGGAATACAAGATGTATATTGCTATACAGATGAAGAATTAGAAACTGAACTTGCAAAAATTGGAAGAGACAATGTTTCTATACAAAGATACAAAGGTCTTGGTGAAATGAACCCAGAACAATTATGGGAAACAACAATGAATCCAGAAAATAGAATTTTAATAAAAGTTACAATGGATGATGCAATGAAAGCAGACCAAATATTCACAATATTAATGGGTGATCAAATAGAACCAAGAAGAGAATTTATTGAACAAAATGCTAAATTCGTAAAGAACTTAGACGTTTAGAATATTAATAAATTCAATATAAAATTAATAAAAAAATATATTAATTTTTAAAGCGACAAGAAATTTAATGCTCATAAATTACTAGAAAATTTATTGAACATTATAAATGAACTTGTCGCTTTTTGTCGGATTATGTCGAACGATTTTTGTTGACATATAATGGAAAATAATGTATGATATTATTTAAGAAAGGAGGAAAATGAAAAAAGAACAATTAAAATCTGTTCAAAATTGGTTGCCTTATGAAAAAATTCTGGAAAATGGTATAATTAAGCTAAAAAATTCCTCCTATATAAAAATAATTAAAGTTGAACCAATAAATTATAATTTAAAATCCGAATTAGAAAAAGAGGCAATATTAAATTCTTACAAAAGATTCATTAAAAGTTGTAATTTTAATCTACAAATTTTAATTCAAAGTAAAAAAGAAGATTTAACAAAGCATTTAGAAATATTAAATCAAAACAATTTATATCCGGAAATTAAAGAAAAATATATTGAATATATTAATTCTTTAAATGAAAAACAAAAATCATCAAATAAAAATTTTTTTATAATAATAAATCAAGAGCCACAAGAAGGGAATAATTTAGAAAAAATAAATATTCAAAATTTACAAGAAAAATATTTTAAAATAAAAGAACTTTTATCGAGATGTGGAAATTTAGTAACAGAATATACACAAGAAAAAGAAATAACAAATATATTATTTTCATTTTTTAATTCTAGAATTTTTTTAAATGAAAATTAAAATATAAAAAATAAAGAAATTAAAAGAGGTGATGCCTATAAGTTTAAAAAATTATTTAGGAGGAATATTTAGCAAAAAAGATTATTTAAGTCCATCATATATTAATCTAACTAATCCAAAATACATTGAAATAGACGGAATGTATTATTCAGGACTTTTAGTAGTAAATTATATTAGAGAGCAAGACGATTTAATTTTTAAAAGCTTAATTGACTCAAATACCAATATATATATTTCAATGTATTATGAAAAACAAGATACATATAAAGTTATAAAGGACTTAACATATAACATAGGAAATGTAAAAGTTGACTTAGAAAAAATAGGAGAAAGTAGGCAAGATGCCGAAATAGCAGCATTTACATACAATGATGCAAAATATATAAGAAGAGAAATGCAAATAAACAATGAAGAATTATATTTTTTATATACATATATAATGACTTTTGCAGAAAACACTAAAGAATTAGAATATAACCTAAATAAATTAGAGGGGTTATTAAGAAGTAGAGGAATACAAACCAAAAAATCATATTTTAGGCAAGAACAAACATTTTTATCATGTATGCCACTAATGCAAAATAACAGTGATGTAAAAGAAATAACCAAAAGAAACATATTAACCAATTCTTTAGTATCAACATATCCATTTATATCATCAGCTATATTTGATGAAACAGGAATTTTCATTGGAGAAAATATATATAATAATTCATTAATATTTGTTGATAAATTTAATACGAATAAATATAAAAATGCAAATATGTGTATATTTGGAACAAGTGGAGCAGGTAAATCGTATTTTACAAAATTAATGATATTTAGATATGCTTTATTTGGTTTAGAACAATATATAATAGACCCGGATAGAGAATATACAAATCTCGGAAATAACTTAGGTGGAACAATAATAAAATTAGGACCTAGTTCAAACACATATATAAACATATTAGATATTCGTGAAGAAAGTTTAGAAGACGAACAAAAAGGATACTTAACAACAAAAATAGGAAAATTAATGGGATTTTTTAAATTAATATTTGAAAATATAAAAGAAGATGAAAAAACAATATTAGAAAAAGCAATTATAAAAACTTACAATCAAAAAGGAATTACATTCAATGATAAATCTTTATATTCAAAAGGTAAATTTAAATCTAGTGGAGAAATGCCAACTTTAGGAGATTTATACTCAAACTTAAATCAAAATTTAAAAGTAAAAATTTTCCCATTTATAAATGGCTCTTTAAGCTTTTTTAATAAAAAAACAAATGTCAAATTAAATAACTCTCTTATTATTGCAGATATATATGAACTTGGCGAAGAAAATTTAAAATTTGGTATGTATGCTTTTATAGAACTTTTTTGGGACAAAATTAAAAAAGAAAGAAAAACTAAAAAAGCAATATATTTAGATGAAATTTGGAGACTAATAGGAGTAACATCAAATAAAGAAGTAGCAAGCTTTATATACAAAATATTTAAAACAATTAGAAAATATGGTGGTAGTGGAGTAGCTATAACGCAAGATGTTTCAGATTTATTTAGTCTCGAAGAAGGAACATATGGAAAAAGTATTTTAAATAACTCAAGTATAAAAATATTTTTTAATTTAGAAGAAGAAAATATAAAAGTTCTAAGTAAATATACAGATATATCAAATAAAGAAAAAATAGAAATAAAATCATTTAAAAGAGGAGAATGTCTTATGTTTATTGGACAAGAACATATATTAACAAAAATAAAGTCAGCAGACTTTGAAAAAGAAATAATAGGAGGTAATGAAAATTAAAACGATAATAACCGCAATAGGTAATAAAAAATTAAATGAAAGACTTATAGAAGAAAACTATAATGTAATATGTACAGATATTCAGTATAAGGAAGGAGTATTAGAATTTCTTGAAGCAAATTCAATGGTAAACTATGTAATTTTAAATCAAGACTTAGACGGAAATATACCATTAGAAGAATTAATTTCTGAAATTAAAAAAATAAATAAAAATATAAAAATTATTTTTACATCAAATAAAAGCTTTGATGAAGAAAAAATAATAAATATTTTAAAAAAAGAAATTGAAAAAAATAATAATTATTTAAAAGAAAAAAATATAATAAATAATTTAATAATTGATACTTCTATAAAAGAAAATTCAGAAATAAAAAATAAAATAAATAATGAAAAAATAATAAATAATAAAACAAAAAATAATAAAATAAATAATAATTTAAATAAAAGTAATATAAATTTAAAAAATAATAATATTTATAATAAAATTAATAATAATTTTTTAAATAAAAATAATGAAAATAATTCAGAAAAAAATATAAATATTAATAAAATAGAAAAATCACAAAAAATATTTAACAAAAAAACATTGCCATTAGCAAATTTATTTAATATGAAAAATATTGTAAATGAAAGACAAAAAGACGTAATTTCTATTTTAGGACCTAATGGAATTGGAAAAAGTGTATTCTCAATATTATTTGCCAAAACAATGGAGAGCAAAAGAAGCATAATAATAGACTTTGATGTACTAAATAAAAGTCTTCATACATTAATGGGAATAAAAAATTATGAAGGAAAAATAAAGAAAAAAATTAAATCAAATGATTTAATAAATAATAATAATAATTTTCAAAAAAATATAATACATACAAATTTAAAAATCGATTTATTGCCAGCAATGAATATTATATTAGATTCAAATTATAAATTAAGTAATAAAAAAATGAAAAATATTATAGAAGAATTAAAAAATAATTATGATTTAATTATTATAGATAATTCATCAGAAGCATTTTTTGATTATACAAGAGAAATGATAAATAATTCCAATAAAGCAATTTTTATATCTGGAGCAAATTTATTAGAAGTTAGAAAATCAGAGAGACTTCTTGAAATATATACAAAAGATTGGAATATAGAAAAAGAAAAAATAAATATTGTATTTAATAAATGTACAAATAAATCATTAGATGAAACAATTTTGAGAGAAATATTTGGAAAATATAATATTTTAGGAAAAATAAAATTAAATGATTATTATGATTTCGCAATAAATAAAAATATGGATGAAAAAGAAAAATTACAAAAAGAAATTGAAGAAATAAAAAAATTAATTATAAAGGAGAAATATTATGGAACTAACTAATTCTTTAGATAATAACTTGGCATTAACTTCAGAAGTTACTTTAGAAGAACAAAAAGGATTTCTAGATTCAACACTTGGAAAAGTAATAAACACAGGATTAGATGCTGGTATAAGATTTTTACTGCCAGATTTAGTTGAAGAACAAGTAATAGATGTAAAAGATGCATTATTAAATAATGGATTTAAGGCTGGGGTAGAAGAAGCAATCTCATCAGCAGTAGATTTTGGAAAAAGTGTAGTAGGAATATTTACTGGAAAATTTGAAACTGTAACTCAAGCAGAAAATGCAGTGAAAAGCGGAGGAATTATAGATGGAATTTCAGACGCATTAGATTATGCATTGAATTTTTGCTCTAAATTTGGAAAAATACCAAGCGCAATTTGCTCAGTAATAAAAGGTGGTAAAGATGCGATACTTGACACTATAAGCAACAATATTGAAGAAGAATTTAAAAATCAAGTTTCATCACTAGAAAAAATTAATACATATTCAGAAAAATGGAAAGAATGTTATAATAATCAAGATTTTGATGGAATGGAAAAGGCATACAATAAATTAGAAGATGAATTAGATAAAACTTTACCATTAGAAAATACAATAAAAGAAGCAAGAAATATAGAAAACATACATATTCTAATAAAAAATAAAGGAGGAGATTTTAATTTATCTCAAGAAGAGTTAGAATTGGCTCAAAAATTGGTGGTATGAAAAGTTTAAAAAGAATTTTAAAATAGATATTCACGTGCATATTTAAAAAATAGATGAGAACCCTTTTCAACAGTTTCTCTAAATTCTGTTATTTCTTCATCAGTATAATTACCTTCACGCTCTACTATTCTATAACTAGGAAGTTCAAAAACTACTGTATCAAAACCATTTTCAGTAGGTCTTTCAAAAGAAACTTGAATATACTCTTCACCATTATCTTTTTTTCTAATATCTGAAAAAACTACTAAGGTTTCATCTGGATACTTTGCGAATTCATATACCATAATAATTACCTCCTTTACTAATAAATTTTATTAAAATGATAAATTAACTCAATTATAATTAATTTGTATACTAATAGTATAATTATAACATAAACTAATAGAAAATTCTAGAGCACATAAAAATATTATTTTGTTAATAGTTGCCAACAAGAGAAGCTCTAATTTACAATAACACAGAAAATAAGTAAAAAAGGAGAACATGAGTTGATATGCAAAAAGTAAATGATTTAAAAGAAATAGAAACAGCAGTAAATAAATATGGAGAAATTGTAGTATGCAAAATAGACAAGAATCTAGAAGCTATAAGTATGGAAGAATATAAAAAAGAATTATTAGAAAAAGATATAGAAGAACATTTATTAAAGTCTGAAGAAGATATAAAAAATGGTAGAGTAAGAGATGCTGAAGATGTCTTTTAAGAATGGAAAGAAAAATATGGAATATAGAGTTATATAAATTTTGGGGTGAATTAGAATAATTAAGTAATTAAATTTTATTAATTGGTAATGCAAAAATTTGATAGTATTTTATTATATTAAATAAAATGCATAAATGCATACCAAATAATACAAACTAAAAACTAAATTTAAAAAGAGAAAGTTCTAAAAATCTCCATTTTTTCCTTGCAAATTAAGTCCTGTTTTAGTATAATAAGTACAGTAAAAATAGCATGAAAAGAGGTAAACAAATGGACAAAAAAGAAGAACCAGAATTCAAAGAAGGCAAGATAGTGGAAAGAGACATTGAATCAGAGATGAGGACCGCCTACATAGACTATGCAATGAGTGTTATAGTACAAAGAGCATTGCCTGACGTAAGAGATGGTATGAAGCCAGTTCATAGAAGAATACTTTATACAATGTATGAAGATGGTCTCACAGCGGATAAACCATACAGAAAATCTGCTACAACCGTCGGAGACGTTTTAGGTAGATATCATCCACATGGTGACTCATCAGTATATGATGCAATGGTTAGAATGGCTCAAGATTTCTCACTTAGATATCCACTAATAGATGGTCATGGAAACTTTGGCTCAATAGATGGTGATGGCGCTGCTGCATATCGTTATACTGAAGCTAGAATGTCAAAAATAGCAGAAACAATGCTAACAGACATTGAAAAAGATACAGTAGACTTTATGCCAAACTTTGATGGTATAAGACAAGAACCAACTGTACTTCCAGCAAGACTTCCAGCATTACTTGTTAATGGCTCATCAGGTATAGCAGTTGGTATGGCTACAAATATACCACCACACAACTTAACTGAAATATTAAATGCCGTTATAAAAATAATTGAATCTGACGAAGACTTATCAGATGAAGATTTATTTAAAATAGTAAAAGGCCCAGATTTCCCAACAGGAGGATTAATTCTTGGTAGAGAAGGAATAAAACAAGCTTATTCAACAGGTAAAGGAAAAATAACATTAAGAGCAGAGGCCGAAATAGAAGAAATGAGTGGTAACAAACAAAGAATAGTTGTTACATCACTTCCATACCAAGTAAATAAAGCAAAACTAATTGTTGACATTAGCCAATTAGTTAGAGATAAAAAGATTGAAGGAATCTCAGAAGTAAGAGATGAATCAGATAGAGAAGAAAAAGTTAGAGTTGTTATCGAATTAAAGAGAGATGTTAACGCAAAAGTAATATTAAATCAATTATACAAATATACTCAAATGCAAGATTCTTTTGGCGTAATTATGCTTGCTTTAGTAAATAACGAACCTAAAATTCTTACTTTAAGACAATGTCTAGATTATTACATAGACCATAGAAAAACAGTTATATTAAGAAGAACAAAGTTTGACTTAGATAAAGCATTAGCTAGAGCTCACATCTTAGAAGGCTTAAGAATAGCAATAGACAACATTGATGAAGTAATTAAAATAATCCGTGAATCTTATGATGATGCAAAAGAAAGATTAATGGAACGTTTTGGTTTAGATGATATACAAGCACAAGCTATACTAGATATGAGATTAAGAACTCTTCAAGGTTTGCAAAGAGAAAAAATAGAAGAAGAGTATGAGCAATTAATGAAGTTAATAGCACATTTAAGAGAAATATTAGCAAGTGAAAAACTTGTATATGATATTATAAAAGAAGAATGCTTAGAATTAAAAGAAAAATATGGTGATGATAGACTTACAAAAATAGTTGCAGCAGAAGGTGAATTCAACGAAGAAGACTTAATCACTGAAGAAAATTCTATAATTGCTTTAACACACTTTGGATATATCAAGAGAATGCCTCAAGATACATATAAGAGCCAAAGAAGAGGTGGAAAAGGCATTACAGGAATGACAACAAGAGAAGATGACTTCGTAAAACAAATTTTCAAAGCTTCAACACATGACTTAATATTATTCTTTAGTAATAAAGGTAAGTTATATAGATTAAGAGGATTTGAAATACCAGAAGCAGGAAGAACAGCAAAAGGCACAGCAATAGTCAACTTACTATCATTAGATGCCGGAGAAAAAATAACAGCTGTAATTCCTATTAAGAATTTTGATGATGGTAAATTCTTACTTATGGCAACAAAATCTGGATTAATTAAAAAGACACCACTAAAAGAATATGACTCAGCTAGAAAAACAGGCTTACTTGCAATCAACTTAAAAGAAGATGATGAATTAATAGATGTTAGACTAACCGATGGTGAAGATAATGTAGTATTAGTTACTCAAAAGGGTATGTGCATAACATTTAGCGAAAAAGATGTAAGACCTGTTGGAAGAACAGCACAAGGTGTTATTGGAATTAGGTTAGATAAAGATGACATAGTAGTAGGAATGGAATCAATAGTTTCAAATAAAAATGAAACATTACTAGCAATTACAGAAAATGGTTTCGGAAAGAGAACAGAACTTGATGAATATAGAGTACAAACTAGAGGAGGAAAAGGTGTAATAACCTACAAAATAACCTCTAAAACAGGAAATATAGTTGGAATCAGAATTGCAAATGAAGATGAAGATGTAATGATGATAACTGATACTGGAACAGTAATTAGAATACAAGCAAAAGAAATAAGTGTATTAGGAAGAAATACTCAAGGTGTTACTCTAATGAGAACAAATGATGGTGGCAAAGTAGTAAGCATTGAAACAATTGATGAAGACCCAGAAGAGTTGGATGAAAACTAATGGCAAAAATGACTCTCTTAACTAACAATAAAAAAATTCCATTTAGGGACTAAAACCTAAATGGAATTTTTTTTATACACTAGCCATTTTCTTTTTTATTCTAATATCATCTCCAAAAAAGTAACAAGCTTCATAATTACCAATAATTCTAGATAATATTCTTTCATCATAATTATTATATAATTCTTGCAAAGATAAATTCGTTGAAATAATTGTTTTTGTAATAGTATTATTTTGATTCAATAACCTAGAATTAATTATATTAAATAATTCAGTAATTTTTAAATTATTTTTAGTTTCGGTTCCTAAATCGTCAATAATTAATAAATCAACAGAATTAATGGTTGAAACTATATTGTTATCTGTTTTACCAAATTTATAATCTATTATACTATCAAGCATAACAGGTGCTGTTTGATAAAGTACAGTTTTACCTTTTTTAATCATTTCATTTGCTATGCAAGATGAAAGAAAAGTTTTACCTAATCCAGAATTACCACAGAAAAGTAGATTATTTTCGTTAGCATCATCAAAATTTTCAATAAATTTATCACAAATTTTTCTTATTTTTAATATATTTTCTCTCGGAGATAATTTTGACTTATATTTTTCAGTATCAGGTTTATCTGAATAATAATTAATATTAAATTTAGAAAAATTCTGATTTTCTAAATCATAAATATTAGAATTATTATATTGAATATTGTATAATTTTTGCTTAATACAAGGGCAAAGAGTAACTCCAGTATCTGTTTGAATATATCCAGTATCTTTACAATTTGGACATTCAAAATGTGGTGCTAAATCTTCCTCAGTTTTTCCGTATTTTTCTAAAAGCTCTATTTTTTTCTTTTTTAAATTACTCAAATCGTTTTTTAACTTTTGAGGGGCATTAGAATCTCTTTTAGTTAAAACTGATTTTATTGCATATATAGAAATAGTATTTATATCATTATCTATTTTTTCTAGTCCGAGGTATTTCTGAATACATTTCTATTTTTCTACTTTCAGCATTGGCGATTGCTCTAGAACGTTTTTGGTCATACTCAACAAGTAAAGATTGCAAATTCTTAACATTCATTTTTATCACCTCTTTCTTAATAAAAGTTATTAATTAAATATTACTATAAAAATTATTCAAATCAGTATATTGTCTTTGAGAATAATTTGAATTAGATTCTTTTGTTGTTCTATTTTGAACAGGCTTACTCTTTTGATTTTCTAAGTGGTTATTAATTTCTTCAGGAGTTTTTAACCCTCTTTCATGCCAATCACTAATCATTTTATCCATATATTCAAAGTTTAAGTTAAATTTGCCAGCCATTTTCTTTAATGCAATATCTATAACATCTAAACCATAACCATATGTAATATTCCATTTTTCAACATATGCTTCTTCATATATAGTAAGATTTCTATTAAGTCTAAGTTTCTTTTTAATACTATTTTGAATAGTTTTAACTTTTTGCTCTTTTTCAAAGTACAAATCTAAATCGTTAAAAGTTTTAATTTTGTTTTTATACCATGCTTCAGCAACTGTTGCAACATAACTTCTATGTAAAGCAGATTTGTTAAAACAATATCTGAATAGAGCAATCATAACTTCTTCATCAAAAGCATACTTTTTAAACCATAAATCAATATCTCCATACCAAGAAGGAGACATTACCCCTTGGAAAAATTCATTATTAATAGTATCAATTGCTTTAGCTCTATATTTATTTTCAGCAACCTTAGCCAAGTCAGTTGAAGATATAGTAATCTTAGGTTTATACAACTTATTTAATTCGATTTCTTGCATATTTGCAACAATAAAACCTTGGTTCTTACGAATTAATAATCCTTCGTCTTCCCAATATTTCACTGCATCTTGAATAACCTTTAGGGGTAATTCCAGTTTTTTAGATAAATCATTTATTTTAACTTCTTTATTATATTTAGATAAAAAATATAAATATAAATAAACTTTTACAAAATCGCCACTTGCCTGAGATAAATACTCAGTAAAAAAAACATCAGGAATTGAAGTGGTTGAAAAAATAAGTGATGAGTCATTTTGCTCTAACTTCATATTTACCTCCTAGCATTTTCTACTACTCTCTATTTTTGAATGATTATATCATTTTTTGAATAGGTTTACAACTATAAAACTACTTTTTAAGACAAAATATGCAACCATCTTTTACATATATAAATAAAGCTTAGGTTTAATAAGATATTTAATCATATACCAAAGAAAATATAAAATATTTTCATGGTTAAAATCAATTACACTTAATAAAAAAATAGGTAAATACATAAATATTATTATAAAAATTTTAATTGTTAAATTATTTATAAATAAATTGCACAAAAACCATAATATTAGAAAATATATAACATTAAATATTGCAGATGGATAATCAATTATTCCTAATAATTTATTTTTAAAATTAAAGTTTTGCGGAAAAATAAATTTCATAAAAACCTCCTTTTATTTTTATTAATAAATTTAATAGTCAAAATAAAAAACAAATTAAAAAAGAAAATAAAAAGCAAAACAAAAGCAAAAATAAAAAAGTAGAAATTAAATGTTAAATATTAACTAAGATTTAAAAGAAGATATTAGAGATGAAATATTTGTTGAAACATCAACACTAACACCTCCTAATATTTCTCGCATATAAGTATTAGCCCTAATTAAAGCATAAATAGAACCAATTAAAAGTAATTTATTTTCAGAATCAAATGAAAGCATAACAATCAATATCAATGAAACAAAAGACTGAAGGAGCAAAAGGGAAAAGAAAGCCTTAAACCAGGATTTAAATATCCAATAACTTGAAGTGTTCATAAGAGAAAGTAAAACTAATGGAGTTGTTAGTACAAAAACTTGTACTAAAATATATCTAAGAGAATAAGAAAATAGGATATTTAGTAACCCAACAGAAATAAATCCTTTTATAATTCCATCAAAAGAAAATAAATCAAAACTATTTTCTCCAACAGAAATAACAGAATTTAAATTTTGAATTAAACTAGAAAAAGTTATTTTACTACCAATTACATCTTCACCAATTTCTTGTATGCTACTAGAAATCAAGTAATTTATATTAAGTATTTGTTCACATAGAAAATAAGAGCTATTAATTAAAATTCCTAGAATAATTACTTTGAAAATAAATTGAGTGGGCTTTTCAACATTACTTCCGGTAAAAGTAGAATAAGAATATCTAATAGCATAATAAATAATGATTGCTAAAAGTAAAGCATCAGCTAAATATAATATACCATTTTTACCACTTGCTCCGAGAAGTTTTTCAAAAAAGGAATTATTAATAATTGAGCTATCGATAAAAGTAAAATTATCCAAATATGAATAAATATTATTATCAATAGAAGAAAATAAATTACTAAAAATTGAATTAATTGTTTCTATAATAATATTAACTACTTCAGATTGTTCCAATATAAAAGTCCTTTCTTATTTGTAATAAACAATAATTAATAAAGCAAAAATAAACTATAATTAATAAAATAAATAATAATTAAAGAACAAAGAATATTTTATCCAATTAAAGATTCAATTGCAGATAAAATTAAATCAATTGCTAAAACAAAGCCATAAGCAAATAAAGAACCTCTTATAACCTTTTTAGCAGTACGCATTTTTTCATCATCACCAAAACTAAATTTTTTCATGAATAGGCCAACACCAACAGCAACAGCAGCTGCAGGAGTTGCAAGTTTTAATATCCAATCTTCAATATCTTCGAATGCATCAGTTAAAGTTTTTACTAATTTTGGAGTAGCACCATAAGAAATACTTGAAAAAAAGATAAAATATAATATAAAAATAATACAAATAAAAATAAATAAATTTCTTTTATTAGTTTTTTTCATAAAAATCCTCCTTTATAAAATAAGGTATCATATTAATTTTTTGTGGTTTTATAATCTTATTTCCATCAGATAAAAAAGATAAACAAGTAAAAGTTTCTAATTCTTGTGTGAAAAAATTGTAATCATATGAATAATCAAATTGAAAATAAGTGTTAATACTTTCAGATAAATTAGAATCAATAGAAGAAAAACGTTTAACCAAATAATTATAATTACTTTCTTTTGAATTTTCGGAAATCGTCCTAGACGATTTTTCTTTATCTTCTTTTCCTATTTGCTTTTGAGCATCTTCAATTGTAAATATGTCATCAGTCCTAAACCAAAGTTTATTTACTAAATTTTGAACAATAACTTTTACTGAATATTGATTATTTAGTGTATGAAGAAGCGAAGTATAGCTTTGTGTGGCAACTATATTAATACACTTGGCTTCTCTACTTTGAGCAAAAAATTCCGCATCAGAGCTTGTTACATATTCTTGGTATTCATCAGAAATAAAAACCATAGGCCTTTTTACAACACTTGATAATTGAGAAATTACATCAGTTTGAAAATCTAATTTTAAATAAGCTGCAATTATTTTAGATAAATTCTTATATTTTCCAATATTCAAATTGAGTACAACAATCTTACCATTTTCAATTGTATCTTCGAATCCGTAAAAATTTTCATCTTTTTTACTAGGGCAAAATGTTTTTAAAACTTCATAATCAGAAACAAAACAATTAGTAATTCTAGTAATTTCAGATTTCAAAATGTTAAATGTTCTGTCGTCCAAGCTATAAAAATCTTTTTCAATAAAACGAATACAAGAAAGTAAATCATAAAGATTAGAATCACTGAGTTTCCCAGATAAAAAGACATTTCGTACATCATGGAGTCTTTTGAAATAATACTCTTTATCGGTAACAAGTTTATGAATTTCTTCAAAAGTGACATAATTATCATTATACATTCTGCAAAAAGTGATAAAATTTTCAATAACCTGTTCTGATTTATCAAGCCAATAAGATTCTGAATTGTTAGGAGAAAATAAAAGTAAAATAGTTTTTATTCGATTAGCTAAAATAGAAGCTTTTAAATGAGGCTTATCTAAAGGATTGTAAGTATATTTTCCGTCAAGTTCTATTACAATAATATCTTCTAATCTATTACATTCTTTGGCAAATTCCTTAACTTTTGAATAATAATTACCTTTGACATCTAAAATGAGAAAACCCAATTTTTCGTGAAAATTGTTACATTGGTACTTGATTAATTGTTTAGTAAAAGGATACATTGCAGAAGCCGTTTTACCAGTTCCAATTCCACCAGTAATAAGCATATTTTGATATAGGCTTTTTTCAGGAATATAGATTAAACGATTATCTTGATTTTTCCCAATAAGTAAACTAAGCTCATTTGAAAAATTTTTATTATTCTCAATTTTATTTGGTGTAAAAAGTTTATACAAAAATTTTGAATATAAAATATTTGAAATAATAATAGAATCGAAAATTAAAAATATTACATATATAATTTTAAAATTGTGCCACAAATTAATATCTTCTAAAATAAAATTAAATATCTTTAAATTACTGGTTAATAAACTTGCTGATGAAAATAAAATAGGTTTAAAAAGAATTAATGAAAAGATTAGCACAAAAAAAGTAAATAATATACAAAAAATAAATCTAATAATTATCATCCTTTCTTAATTTGATTTGTAATTTAGTGCCTTGAATAGATTGAGTAAATTTAAATTGAAAAAAACTATAAATAATGTATAAGGCAAAAATAGAATTAATAATAAAGAAAATAAAAAATAAATCTAGTAAAGTAATTATTAGGCAACACTCCTTCCAACTAATGGAAATTATATAACAAAATTTTAAGATTGTCTATACTTTTTTGAAAAAATGTGATAAAATATTTATGGAAAATAAAAAAGAACTTTTTCTTTTTAAATAAATATTAAAAAAATATATGAAAGGAGAATAAATAATGAAGTTTAATAAAGATACAAAAATAGGCGAACTATTAGAAAAAGCACCTGAAAAAGTTGATTTATTATTACAAGCAGGAATGCACTGTATAGGATGTCCAGCATCACAAGGAGAAACTTTAGAAGAAGCTTGCATGATACATGGTATTGATGTAAATGATATAGTTGATGAACTAAACGAAGAAGATGAGGAAGAATAATAGAAGAAAGCATATATATTGCTTTCTTCTAAGTGCATAAATAACTAAATTTTGTATTAATAATATAGAAAATATTGTTTTCATCAAAATTTTTTGAAATTTACGTAAATTTTTATTGAAAATTTGTTGACAAAACTATTTTCTTGTAGTACAATAATGTATGTGTCAACTAGATATTAGTTGCAACTAGAGTTATGAGTCATTAGCTCAGTTGGTAGAGCACTTGACTTTTAATCAAGTTGTCCGGGGTTCGATTCCCCGATGGCTCACCATTTTTAATTAGGATTTAATTATTTAAATCCTAATAACTATTATTGGCCCCGTGGTCAAGCGGTTAAGACATCGCCCTTTCACGGCGGAGACATGGGTT
>CAKNJR010000030.1 GCA_930986425.1 uncultured Clostridium sp.
TAAAGAAGAATGTTAATAATAATGTTCTAATATGTGCACCATCAACATCGGCATCTGCCATTATTATAACTTTACCATATCTAATTTTAGATATATCAAAATCTGCACCAATTCCAGCTCCAACTGCTTGTATAACTGGTTTTAATTTTTCATTATTGTATATTTTATCTGCTCTAGATTTTTCAACATTAAGCATTTTTCCCCATAATGGTAAAATTGCTTGATATTTTCTATTTCTACCTTGTTTTGCACTTCCACCAGCAGAGTCTCCCTCGACTATATATACTTCACATTCTTCTGCTACTTTACTTGAGCAGTCTGCTAATTTTCCAGGAAGAGTTGTAACTTCTAGTGCATTTTTTCTTCTAACTAATTCTCTAGCTTTTCTTGCTGCTTCTCTTGCTCTTGATGCACTAACACATTTTTCAAGGATAGCTTTTGCAACATTAGGATTTTCTTCTAAATATGTTGATAATACATCTGTTACCATTGCTTGTACAATTCCTGCAACGTTGCTATTTCCTAATTTTGTTTTTGTTTGTCCTTCAAATTGTGGTTCCTTTACTTTTACAGATATAACAGCTGTTAGACCTTCTCTTATATCTTCACCTTGTAAATTTGAATCTTTTTCTTTTATTATATTATGACTTCTTGCATAATCATTAAATACTTTTGTTAAGCCTCTTTTAAATCCTTCTAGGTGAGTTCCACCTTCTACTGTATTAATATTATTTACAAAAGAGTAAATATTTTCATTATATGCTGTTGTATATTGAATAGCTATTTCAACTGGAACTTCACTTACTGTTTTTTCAATATATATTGGGTCCGGGTTTAATTTTTCTTTATTTTGATTTAAGTATTCTACAAAAGATTTTAATCCTCCTTCAAAGCAAAATTCTGCTTTTTTAGGTGTTTCTTCTCTCAAATCTTCTATACTTATGTTTAGTCCTTTTGTTAAAAATGCTATTTCTCTAAATCTATCTTCTAGTGTGTCATAGTCATATTCTGTTGTTTCAAATATTTCACTATCTGCTAAAAATCTAACCTTTGTTCCTGTTTTCTTAGAGTCACCTATTTTTGTAAGCTTTTCGACAGTTTTTCCTCTTTCAAATTTCATTTGATATATTCCACCATCTCTTTGAATAGTTACTTCTGTCCATTCTGATAAAGCATTTACAACAGAGGCACCAACACCGTGCAATCCACCAGATACTTTGTATCCACTATCTCCACCAAATTTACCACCAGCATGAAGTACTGTGTAAACTGTTTCAGCTGCTGATATATGTGTTTTTGGATGTATATCTACTGGTATACCTCTACCATTATCTTCAACAGATATAATATTCCCTGGTTCTATTTTTACTACAATGTGTGTGCAATATCCTGCTAGTGCTTCGTCAACGCAGTTATCTACAATTTCATATACTAAATGATGTAAACCTCTTTTTGAAACACTACCAATATACATACCCGGTCTTTTTCTTACGGCTTCAAGACCTTCTAATACTTGTATTTGATTAGCTCCATAAGCATGATTATATTTTTCCATTATATTTCCTCCTGCATAAATCTTTAGTTCGCTATATATAAGTTTATTTTTAATTTTCGAATTTGTCAAGTTAATAAGTATTAATTATTTATTTCTTGTTCCAATGTAATTTGCTAATTCTTTTAAGAATTCTGCTTTTTCGCCGTAAGTTTCTAGGCTTTCTATTGCTTCTTTAATATTTTTTTCTAATTCTTGCTCTGCTTTTTCTAGTCCATATTTACTTACATATGTGCATTTATTTCTTTTTCTATCATTTCCAACAGGCTTTCCTAAAACTTTTTCATCCCCTATTTCTGAAAGGATATCGTCTCTTATTTGAAAAGCTAGTCCTATTTTTTCTGCATAATTAGTTAAATTTGCTAAGTCTTTTTCATTTACTTTTGCAAGTATTGCGCCAATTCTAACAGCTGCTCTTATTAATGCCCCTGTTTTATTTTTATGCATATACTCAAGTTCATCGATTAAGGCTTGCTTTCCTTCATATTCAGTATCTACATATTCTCCTATAAGCATTCTGTCTACTGCATATGAAAGCTCATAAAAACAATCAATGTTTTCCTTTGTTAGATTATTTTTTAAGTTTTCGCTTATTACCAAATAAGCATTATTAAGCAAACTATCTCCTGCTAAAATTGCTGTTGCTTCATTAAACATTTTATGATTTGTTGGTTTTCCATGTCTAAAATCATCATTATCTATACCTGGTAAATCGTCATGTATTAATGAAAAATTATGTATCATTTCAATTGCAACAACATATGGCATACATATTTTATTGTCTTCTTTAAAAAGTTCATATGTAGCTAAAATCAATGTTGGTCTAAGCCTTTTTCCTCCTGCCATTAAGCTGTATTCAACTGAGTCATTTAATTTTTTCTCTAAACAGTCATTTTTTCTAACATATTTTTTTAATTCATTTTCCGTTATTTTTGCATAATTTTCTAATTTTTCTTTAAAATTCATAATACTCCCCAAATTACTATTTTTATTTATTCTTAAACTCAACTTTTGTATTCTTGTTTTTTATTAAATAGAAAAATTTATTTTTTATTCAATAAAAATGTTAGCATTAATATTATATTACAAAATTTCACCGTTTACAACCTTATGGGAAATACTATTTTTTATATCAATATTTTTTGTACATGTAATTATTACTTGTATGTTTTCAATGTTGTTTAAAAAATTAGAAATTCTTTTTTCGTCTAATTCTGACATAAAATCATCTAGTAAAAGTATTGGATATTCACCTAAGTCATCATATATTACATTTAATTCTGCAAGTTTAAGTGATAATATCGCTGTTCTATTTTGTCCTTGAGAGCCATATATATTAACAGGTTCATTATTTATGTATATAGTAAAATCATCTCTATGTACTCCCTTTGTTGTATAGCCTCTATAATAGTCATTTGTCCTATTCTTTTTTAATTTTTGTAAAAACTCTTCTTTAGTTTTGCAATCTGAAAAATATTTAATATCTATTTTTTCAGAAGTTATTTCTGCATGAATTGATGTTATTTTATTTTTTATTAAATCTATAAATTGTTTTCTATATGTATAGATTTTTTCTCCATATTCGGCAAGCTTTTCATCCCATATATCAAGCATCGCATCATTTTTCATTTTTTGTTTTAAGAAATTATTTCTTTGCTCAAGAGTTTTTAGATATGCATTTAAATTTAATACATAGGCAGGTCTTAACTGTCCAATCATCATATCTAAAAACTTTCTTCTTGAAGCTGGTCCTGACTTTAATAAATTAATATCATCTGGTGTAAAAATTACTAAAATAATATTTCCTAAAATCTCACTAAGCTTTTTTAATTTTACATCATTTAAATAAACATTTTTTTTATCAGAAATTTCTACTTTTATTTCTCCATCTCTATCTATTTTTTGAAAATGTGTTTGAATTTTTAAATAATTCTCCCCCATTTTTATAAGTTCTTTATCTTTATTTGTTCTAAAAGATTTTCCTAAACTAGAAATAAAGATAGATTCTAAAATATTAGTTTTCCCTTGTGCATTATCTCCATAAAAAATATTTATTTTATTTTCAAAATTTATTTCTTGTTCTTTATAATTTCTAAAGTTTTGAATTTTTAAGTTATCTATGTACATTTTATCTCCAGTTTTATCCACATGTTATGCATAATATGTGGATAACTTTATTCATTTTTCAAACGTATTGGTAATATCATATATTTATAATCACCAGTATCTTCTACACTTCTTACTATACATGGAGAAATGCTTGTTCCAAAATCAATAAATACTTCTTCATCATCTACTGACCTTAATACATCTAAGAAATATTTTGGATTAAATCCTGCTTCTAAATCCTTACCTTCTGTTGTAACATATAACTCTTCTTTAGCATCTCCAGTTTGGTTAGTACAAGAAATTGTAATTTTTCCAACTTCTACTGTAATTTTTACAGGATATTTCTTTTCTTTTTCTATACTTGATGCAGAAATTAAGCTAATTCTTTCAAAACAGTTTAATATAACTGACCTATTTACTCTTACTCTAGTTTCCCACTTTGATGGAAGTACACTTGAGTAATTTAAGAATTCTCCATCTAATAGTCTAGTAACAATTTTACAATTTTCTATTTCAAATAAAGCTTGATTTTTAGCTATACCTATTTTTACTATATCAAATGAATCAGATAATATTTTGTTTATTTCTGTTAAAGTTCTTCCTGGTATTACTGCTGAAAAGTCATTTGTTTTAGTTTGTAAAAATTTACTTTTCCATGCTAATCTAAAACCATCAACTGCAACAACATTTAATTTGTTGCTTTTTACTTCAAATAAACATCCAGTAAATATTGGTCTGTTTTCTTCTGTACTTATAGCAAATATTGTTTTTCTAATCATATCTTTTAATGTATTTTGTTCTATTTCAATAGAATTTTCTACATTTATTTCTGGTAATTCTGGAAAATCTTCTGGATTCATTGTTGCTAATTTATATAATGAACCTTCACATTCAATAACTAGAAGATTTTTATCATTTACTTCTATTTTTATTTCTGTATCAGGTAATTTTCTAATAATTTCACTAAACATTATTGCATTAACAACTGTTGCTCCTTGTTCTTGTACATTACAATCTTTAATAACATATTCTATTCCTAATTCTAAATCATAACATGTTAATCTAATATCATTATCATTAGTTTGAATTAATATACCTTCTAATATAGGCATTGTTGTTCTAATAGCGACAGCTTTTGTTACGGAATTAAGAGCTTTAAGGATTTTTTCCTTTTCACAAATAAGTTTCATCTTTCATTTCTCCTTCTTTTAATAATAATATAAATATATATAGTAGTAGTAGTAATAGTATATGTGGATTGTGTGGAAAACTATATCAAACCCATGAGTCCCTACGGAAATAGGTGTTGATAACTCTGTGGAAAACTTTTGATTTTATCCACACAATTCAAAAACTTATCCACATTTTTAGTTATCCACATCTTTTCCACAGGTTTTCCACACTATACCTGTGGATAACCAATGTGGCTATTCCGTAAGAAGAATTACACGTTTTAAGAACAAACATAAATTTTCCAAACATAAATTTTACTAATAACTACTTTTGTCAGTTGTTGCAACTATTTGTCGGAAAGTAGTATTTTTTGCACACTTTCCACAATTAATCTTGTGTTTGAATTGGTCTTGATTTCCTTTTCAATTTTATTGCATGCATGCATTACTGTTGTGTGGTCTCTCTTGCCGAAATCAATACCGATTTGAGGCAAAGACATTTGAGCAACGTTTCTGCATAAATACATTGCAATCTGTCTTGGAAAAGTGACATCATTAGATCTTTTTGAACCTCGTAAATCTGCAGGAGAAACACTAAAGTATTTTCCTACAACATCTTGAATGTACTCAGATGATATAACTTTATCTTGTTTAGCAATAATGTCGTTAATTGCCTTTTCTGTCATTTCCATAGTAATAGGACTATTGGTTAATGATGCTTTAGCAACTAATTTATTAAGCGTACCCTCTAGTTCCCTAATGTTTGTGTCGACTCTTGTTGCAATTGCAGATAAAATTTCATCATCTATAATTATATTGTCTAATTGTGTCTTTTTTCTAAGTATAGCTAGTCTTGTTTCAAAATCAGGATTAGATATATCGGCAATTAATCCCCAATCAAACCTTGATTTTAATCTATCCTCTAGCAATTCTATATCTTTAGGTGGCTTATCACTAGATAATACTATTTGCTTTCCTGCTTCATAAAGAGTATTGAAAGTATGAAAAAATTCTTCTTGAGTACTCTTTTTATTAGCAATAAATTGAATATCATCTATTAATAAAACATCTATGTTTCTATATTTTTCTCTAAATTTCTCTGTTGCTTGGTCTCTTAATGCATTAATAAGTTGATTTGTAAAATTTTCTGATGTAACATATAAAATATTAGTATTTGGGTTATTCATCAATATTTGATTTCCTATTGCATGCATTAAGTGAGTTTTACCTAACCCTACTCCACCATATATAAAAAATGGATTATATTTTGAACCTGGGTTATCTGATACACCTTGCGCAGCAGCTTGAGCAAATTTGTTATTACTTCCTACAACGAAAGTATCAAATGTATATTTTGGATTAAGTCCAGAATTAATAAACATTTTATTATTTGTTATTTGACTATTGTTAGGAATGTTTACATCTTCTTCATCTTTTAATTTTATAATTACATTACATTTTTTATTTGTAATAAAGTTAAAAGTATTTACAAGAAGTGTTAAATATCTTGATTCAATTGTATCTTTTTGAAATGAATTTGAGGCAACTAAAACAATAACGTTATCCCTAACGCTTTTTAATTCTAATGGTTGAATCCATGTTTGATATGTAATTACTGTTGTTTCTTCCTTAAGGAGGTCTTTTGCTTTACTCCATAGTTCGTTTAAATTTTCGTTTGACATTTAAATCTGCCCCTTATTCATAAAACATTAATAGTATTTAACAACATAAAAAAGTTATTTAATATCCACAATTTGTTCATTAACTGTGGATAGAATCTTAAATAACTTTTCTTTTGTGGATTAAATATTATTTCAAATGTATACATATAATATCAAAAAATGTCATAAATAGTCAAGCAAAATAATATAAAATTAAAAAAAATTTTAAGCTTAATCTATTGACATAATTGGTAAAACTGAGGTATAATAGAAAATACGATTGAGGATTAATTTTGCCATAGAATTGGAGGTGCAATATAAATGAAAAGAACTTATCAACCAAAAAAGAGACAAGCTCAAAAAGAACATGGATTTATGAAAAGAATGTCTACAAGACAAGGTAGAAATGTATTAAAAGCAAGACGTGCAAAAGGAAGAAAAAAATTAAGTGCGTAAGCTTTATTAAGGGGGTCACGATATTTGTGACCTTTTTTAAGGTATTATATTATGAAAAGAATAAAAACATTGAAGTTAAATTATGAATTTAAAAATGTTTTTAATAAAGGAAAGTTTTATATAGGCAATCAAATAATTGTATATATTATGAAAAATAAATTTGATGAAAATAGGCTTGGTATAGCAATTAGCTCTAAAATAGGTAAAGCTCATATACGAAATAGACTTAAAAGAGTGATTAGAGCGGCATATCAGAATCAAATAAAAGGCACGAAAAGTGGTCATGATATAGTAATTATTTGGAATAAAAAGGCCGATGTAATTGATTTATCTTATCAAATAATAAACAAAGACTTAGAAAAAATATTTTTAAATTCAGGTATAAAGAAATGAAGAAAATTTTTATTGGCTTAATAAAATTCTATCAAAAATGGATATCACCATTTTTTCAAAGTATAGGGGTTCATTGCAAATATTATCCTAGCTGTTCTGAATATATGAAACAAGCAATTGAAAAGTATGGCTCTTTAAAAGGTATTTTTTTAGGAATAAAAAGATTATTAAAGTGTAATCCTTTTTCAAAGGGAGGATATGACCCTCTAAAATGAAGGGAGCAAAATAATGGGATTTTTAGCAAATCTTTTTGGATATGTACTTAACTTTTTATATGAGTGGGTACAAAATTATGGTTGGGCAATGATTTTATTTTCAGTACTTTTACAACTTATTTTATTGCCTTTATCTATTAAACAACAGAAATCATTGAAGAAATCAGCAAAAATACAGCAGGAAATGCAAAAGTTACAGGTAAAATACAAAAATAATCCAGAAATGCTTAATCAAGAAGTAATGGGATTATACAAAAAAGAGAAAGTTAGTCCTTTTTCAGGATGTCTTAGCTCAATTATACAATTAATATTATTCTTATCTGTATTTTATTTAGTAAGTAGACCTCTTACTTATATGTTAAAGGTAGACCCTGCAGTTATAGAAAATTATCAACAGGAAATTACAGAGAGTGGAGAATCTACATCTTATCCTGAAATAAAGATAATCGAAGAAAAAGCAGATGAAGATGAGAGCGTATACATTAATATGGACTTCTTAGGACTAGACTTAAGCAAAGTACCAATGCAAAACTTAGGAGACTTTAAAGTATTAATTATACCTATAATATATGTAATTACAACGTTTGTTAATATAAAATTAGTTGCAAATCTTAATAAGACTAAAGAGCAGAGAGAAAAGGAAAAAGAAGACAAGAAGAGAAGAAAACAGAAAAATGCTCTTACAGATGGTTCAAAAGATGAAACTATGGATGAACAGCTTGAAAGTATGCAACAAATGACAAATAGTATGAATTATATGATGCCAATTATGTCAATAGCTATTGCATTAATAGCCCCTCTTGGTTTATCATTATATTGGTTAGTAAAAAACATACTTCAATTATGTGAAAGATTGTTACTTAATAAATTTTTTAAAGATAAAGATGAGGTGAAATAATAATGGGAAAATCTATTATATCAGAAGGAAAAACATCAACAGAAGCTATTGAAAAAGGACTTAAAGAATTAAAATGTAGAAAAGAAGATGTTGACATCAAAATTATTGAAAATGAAGATAAAAGAAGCTTTTTCAGTATTTTAGAACCTAGGGTTGTAAAAGTTGAATTAACACTTAAAGAAAGTAAAGAAAAAGAGCATTTTCATGAAAAAGAATTTAAAGAACCATCAGATGATGAGGTAAATAATTGTGAGGAAAATTTAGAAAAATTCTTAAATGATTTTTCTAAAACAGTTAATAATTTAAGTTTTAACTGCGAAATAAAAGATAAGAATATATATGTTGAATTATCAGGAGAAAAAGCATCAGAGCTTATTGGTTATAGAGGAGAAACAATAAATGCAATGCAAACATTACTTAATGCTATTGGTAATAGAAATAATCAAAATAGAGTAAAAGTAATACTTGATATTGCAAACTATAAAGAAAAGAGAGAAGAAACTCTTAGAGAATTAGCTAGAAAGCTTGAAAAAACAGTTAAAAGAAATGGAAAGAAAATTATATTGGAGCCTATGAATTCATATGAAAGAAAAATAATTCATACGGAATTACAGGATAGCAAATACGTAACTACATATAGTATAGGTGAAGAACCTAGAAGAAAAGTAGTAATAGATAAGAAATAATCGTCGAAGTCAAAGTTCGAGGTATTGTTTAGTAATAAGCAATCAGAACTTTGACTTTTTTAATAATAAATAATTAATTAATTAAATAATAAAAATAATTAAAAAAATAAAAAATAAATAAAAAATAATAAAAGAATAATTAAAAATTAAAAATAATTAAACAAATAAAAATCATTATAAATAAAAATTATTAAAAATAATTAAATAAATAAAAAAATAATTAAAAATAAATAAAAAAATAATTAAAAATAAATAAAAATTAATTAAAAATAAAAATAATTAAAAAAATAAAAATAATTAAAAAAATAAAAATAATTAAAAAAATAAAAATAATAAAA
>CAKNJR010000031.1 GCA_930986425.1 uncultured Clostridium sp.
TTATTTTTTTCATATTTCATTTAAATGTTTGATTTTTCCTATATAATAAAAAAATAACTTATAAACATTAAAGTTTATAAGTTACTTTATGGTGCCTCGAAGTGGAATCGAACCACTGACACAGGGATTTTCAGTCCCTTGCTCTACCGACTGAGCTATCGAGGCATTTAAAACGAATGCCAACTCAAGCGACTTCATATATTCACTTGTAAAGTAATGACTAAAAACCTTATATAATATTAAATAGTAAAAACCAAAGATTTTTACTATTTTAATATGGCGACCCGAAACGGGCTCGAACCGTCGACCTCTAGCGTGACAGGCTAGCGTTCTAACCAACTGAACTACCGGGCCATATAAAAGGTGGTGGTCGCTATAGGGCTCGAACCTATGACCCTCTGCTTGTAAGGCAGATGCTCTCCCAGCTGAGCTAAGCGACCATGTCTTTCGACCTTCTTAGTATACTAAAATTTTTATAAATTGTCAACAGTTTTTTCAAAAAAATTATCAAATTTTTTTTATTCAGTATTTTATGATTTTCAGTTGTTTTTTCATTTATAATATACTACCATCAATTCTTCCCATTAGATTTCTCTATTGAGAAAAATTGATGATAGTATTAATTTTTTATAACTCAATGTGCTACTGGTATTCCTAGAGATAGTATATTGCCCAAATGTAACTAATCGTTCTTAATTATTTCTTTAATTCTTCGATTGCTCTTTGTAATTGTGTATCATTTTCTAAGTCTAAAGTTCCAGTGTATAAATAATCATCTACTTTTATGTCTGGCTCTATTCCTATTTTATTAATTGTATTATGGTTTGGAGTAAAATATTCATTTGTTGTTATTTTTAATCCACTACCATCTGTTAAAGAATACAAAGTTTGAATAACGCCTTTTCCATAAGTAGTATCGCCTATTAATATTGCATTTTCAACATTTTCTTTCATTATACCTGCTAATATCTCTGATGCACTAGCTGAATATTCATTTACAAGTAATACTATTGGCATAGTAATTGTTTTATCTTCTTCAGCTTTTATTACTTTTTCATCACCATTTTTATCTAATTCTATTAATAATGTTTGACCTTTATCTGTCATAAGTTCAGCTATTTCTAATGATTCGTCAACGATTCCGCCTCCATTATTTCTAACATCTATTATTAATGATGTTATTCCTTGAGAGCTTAAATCGTTATATGCTTTTTTAAATTGGTCTGCCACATTTCCTTCAAAACTTGATATATAAATGTAGCCTATATTATCTTCTAACACTTGTGATGTAACATGTTCTACTTCAACAGTTTTTCTTTCTATTTCAAAAGTTAATTCTTCTTCTCCTCTAAGTATTCCTAATGTAACTTTTGTTCCTTCTAAGCCTCTAATACTATTTGTTATTGAGTCATAGTCATCTCCATCACATTGGACTCCATCTACACTTGTTATTATGTCTCCTGTTTTTAAGCCAGCTGCTTGTGCAGGAGAATTAGGAATAGTTCCATAAACTACAATTAGATTATTTGTAGTATCTTTTGTTATGTATACTCCTATTCCAACGAACTCACCTTCTATATCTTCTGTATAGCTTGACATTTCTTCTTCTGTAAGATATTCGCTATACACATCATTTAGTCCTGAAACATAACCTTTAACTGCTCCATCTATTAAATCGTCTTCATTTACTTCTCCAACATATTCAGAATATATTTTATTTCTTATTATTGAAAGCTTTGCTGCTAAAGCACTAGATTTTGCTGCACTACCAATTGCACTTTCTGCACTTTCAGCGCCAGCTCTACTATATATCCAAACAGTTGTTATTACAAAGGTAATAATTGCAGTAGCAACTATTGTCATTATAGTCTTATATACTGAATTTCTAGAATTTTTATTTTTTGAATTCATAATTTTCCCTTCTTCTCAACTTCATATTTTTAACTTTAAAATTAATTAGCCAACATTATTTTAGCAGATGTTATTTTTATAACAAACTGCTAAAATACTAATTTGTAGAAGATAAATATTTCTTAGGGTCTACATGTGTTCCATTTTCTCTTACTTCAAAGTGTACGTGTGGTCCTGTTGAATTACCAGTTGAACCCATTTCCATAATAACATCACCTTGTTTAACTGTATCTCCTACACTTTTTAATAACTTATCTCCGTGAGCATATAAAGTTACTATTTTTACACCATTACTATCTAATCCGTGGTCAACCATTACCATATTACCATATCCACCAGTATTAAACTGTGAATAAATTACTATACCATCTGCTACTGCATATACGGGGTCTCCTGTTTTTCCTCCAATATCTATACCATCATGATTTTTTACTATACCTTGTATTGGATGAAGTCTTGAACCATATGGAGATGTTATATATGATGATTCCAAGGTCGGCCATATCATAACTCCACCAGAGTATTTAAGTTCATATGTTGAACCACTTATAGTATATCTAATTAAATTTTCTAATTCTTGCTGTTGTTTTTTGTAAGTTTCTATTTGTGCATTTAGTTGTTTTTCACTTTCTGATAAACTATTTTTATGATTTTCGTAAACAGTTCTCGTATTTGTTAATACAACGGTCTGTTTTTCAGCTTCTACTTTAGTAAGTTTCATTTGCGCTTTATCTTCTTCAAGCTGATTATTTATTTTTTCTAATTCTAATTTTGTTTCTTCTAATTCATCAATTGCTTTAGAATCATATTCTGTAATTTTTTGAACAACGTAATATTTAGAAACAAAATCAATAATACTTTTTGAATTCATTAATACATCTAAGTATCTTGTTTCTCCATTTTTATATATTGCAACTAACCTATTTTTTAAAAGATTAAGTTTTTTGTCATATTTTTCTTGAGCTTCTGCTAATTGCTTTTCAGATTCTTCAACTCTCTTTTGTAATTCTTCATATTGACTATTTACTTCATCTAGACTTGCTTGATATTCATTGATTTTGTCGTCCATTTCTTGAAGTTGTACAATAGATTCACTTAATTCATCTTGTACATATGTTAATTGCTCTTCTGCTTTTTGAAGTTCTTGTTCAACTTGTTCTTTTTGCTCATTTAGAGATAAAGTATTCACAGTATTATTTTGATTTTCCTCATTATTCTGTGTTTCGTTTGTAACAACATTATCTTCCGCTTTAACAAAATAAAGGCAAGAAGATAATATAAGAGTAGTTAAAATTAGTAAAGCAATAGTTGAAACTATCTTATTTTTCATTAATCTTTTTGCCTCCTGACTTGTATTATATTTTTTACTTATTTATGTATCAATTTTCTACCGCTATTTATATTAACTATAAATTAGGCTAGGATGATTTGTGTGAAGAAGTGGGTCAACTCTATATCCTTTGCTTCTTCCACCAATATACACTTCATAATGTAAATGTGGTCCTGTTGAAATACCAGTGTTTCCTGAAACTGCAATTTGTTGTCCTGTTGATACTACTGTTCCAACTGATACTGTAAATTGAGATAAATGTCCAAAAGCTGTATAATATCCGCCACCATGGTCTATCATTATATAATTTCCATAACCTGATACCCATTGTGCTAATATTACTTTACCATTTGCAGGTGCATATACTGGTACATAACTTACACCGATATCAATAGCCCCGTGATTTGTTGAAGCTCCTGCTGTTGGTGCAGTTCTATTTCCAAATATTGAGGTTATTCTATTATAGCTATATGATATAGGCCACTCAAACATACCTCCACTAAAACTACCTTCATATCCACTAGTACCATTTGTTGCATTTGCTATTTCTTGTTGTGCTCTATCAATTGCTGCTTCAAATTCGTCAATTTTCTTTTGTAATTCTTGTTCTTCTGCGGATAATTGACTTACAGTATTTTGTTTTGAAACTTTTGCAGCCTTTAATTCAGCATTTTTTGCATCAGTTTGCTTTTTTATGTTCTCAACTTCTGCTTTTGAGCTTTCTAATTCTTGTTTTTCGTTTTCTATGTCTGTTTTTTGTTGAGATACTTCATTTATTAATTCTGTATCTTTTTCAGCTATTGTTTGAATCGCATTGTATTTAGTGTACATTTCTATGTAATTGCTTGAACCAAGTAGAACATCTAAATATGTTGTTTCACCACCTTTATACATTGCTACCATTCTTGTTTTTAGCAATTCTTCTTTATGGTCAAGCTCTGCTTGTTTTTCTGTAATTTCTTGCTCTTTTTGTGATATTGATGAATTTAGTTCATCTAATTGTGTTTGTAATGTAAATAATTCACTTTCAATACTTGCTATTTGAGCATTAATATTGTCTAATTCATCTTCTGCACTTTCTCTTTGCTCTGTTACTTTGTCTTTTTCATTTTCTGCTTGCTGTTTTTGTTCATTCAGTTCACTAATTGATGCTGCTATACATGTATTAGTATATGCTAAAAGAATTGATATTATAGCAACAATTGATATAATTTTTTTGTTCATATGTTCCTCCACTATTTATTTTAATTATTTAAAACTTACACATGTTTTTATTTTTCTTTTGCTATTATGTCTATCCTTTTATACTTTCAAATATTTTCTCATTGAAATTGTACTTCCTAATACACCTATTCCAACTCCAAGTATTAGATAAACTGCTAATACTAAATAGAACATTTCTGAAAAACTTAGTAATCCAATTCCAATTTCTTGAATTAATACTGATTCTCCAATTCCGCTCATTACTGCATTATAGCTTACGCCTAATACTACCAATGTAATAATTGCTGATATAACGCCTATTATTATACCTTCTACTATGAATGGACCTCTAATAAAGCTATTAGTTGCACCAACATATTTCATAATTGATATTTCTCTTCTTCTTGCATGTACTGTTAGTTTTATTGTGTACGAAATTATAAATATTGATATAATTATTAGCAAAAATAATATAATTATTGTTGTAATTTGTATTCCGTTTGCTAAACTTTGTAATCTGTTTATTGTTGTATTTTGACTTTGAATTTCATCTACATTATCTAGTGCTAAAATTTCACTTTGAACTTGTTCATTAAGAGATAAATCTGTTAGTGTAACAAAGTATGAAGCTGGAAATGGATTTTCTTCATCCCATCCTTCAAATAAACTCTCATCCCCAAGTGTAGTTTTCATTGAGTTTAAAGCATCTTCTTTACTTACAAATGTTGCTCTATTTACTCCGTTTATTGCTCTAATTTGGCTTCCAAGAGTTTCAATTTCTTCATCTGTTGCATCTTCTTCAATAAATATTTGAATACCTTGTTGGCTTTCTATTTGTGTAATAACACTGTTTACATTTTCACCAATTACAAAGAATAAGCCAAATATAAACATTGTCGCACACATTATAATTATTGACGCACTTGTCATTTTCTTTTGTTTGAAAGTACTTCTAAAGCCTTCTTTTATTAAATAACTTAAAACACTATACCTCATCATATCCACCTTTTTCGTCTCTTACAATATTACCTTTGTCGATTCTTATTACTCTTTTATTCATTTTATCAACAATGTCCTTTGCGTGTGTTGCAACAACTACTGTTGTACCTCTTAAGTTAATGTCGTTTAATAATTCCATAATATCCCATGCTGTATTTGGGTCTAAGTTTCCAGTAGGCTCGTCCGCAATAAGCATTGATGGATTGTTTACTATTGCTCTAGCTAAAGCAACTCTTTGTTGCTCACCACCTGATAGTTCATTAGGATATACTTTAGCTTTATTTGCTAATCCAACTAATGATAATACCATAGGTACTTGTCTTCTTATATGCTTAGGTGTTGCTCTTACTACATACATTGCAAATGCAACATTTTCATATACAGTTTTATCTGGAAGAAGCCTGAAGTCTTGAAAAACTATTCCCATACTTCTTCTCAAAAAAGGCACTCTACTTGGTTTCAAAAATGTAGTGTCCTTTCCGTTGATTATAATATTTCCTGAAGTTGGTTCTTCTTCTTTAAGTATTAATTTAATAATTGTTGATTTACCTGAGCCTGAACTACCTACTAAGAATGCAAATTCTCCTTTATTGATTTTAAAATTTATGTTATGAATTGCCTCAGTTCCTGTGTCATATTTTTTGCTAACGTTTCTAAATTCAATCATTTTTAATATTCCTTTCTGATTGTCTTATGGAATTTATTGTTTTGCATTTTTAATGCTTAGAATGTAAAATAATTTATTATTAACTAAAATTTTGTCGTAAAATAGACCGAATTAATCATAACAATAATTTTAATTATTTTCAATAGCTTAAAGAAAAAAATTTATATTATTTTTAACCAAAAGTAGAAAATATTGTATTTTTGTTGAATTGTGAAAATTTTGTGAATTTTTTTACATTAGGGACGGTCCTTTTTGTATATTTCGTTTTTACAAAAGGTCCGTTTCTAACGAGAAATTTTATAAGCTTCACTTATTACAACTTCCATATTTGAATCTAATTTTCCTTGAAATAAATATATTTCATTTATCTTCAACTTTCTTAATAACCTATCTGCTAAATTATCGTAAGCTATTAATTTTATAATTGAGCCATTTAATAAGATACCTTCTATTTTACAAATTGCATTATTTTTACTATTTAATAAAAATCTATATTTATAATTTAGTACTTTAACTATTTCAAAAACTTCATTCATAATCTATCTTTCTTTACTTAAACTTTCTATTTTATTTAATTTTTCATTTAATAGTAATTCTACTAAAAGTATTTTATACTTTGATAATAAATAGCATAAGATTTATATATTCACTATTTTAGCTACTAATATAAATCTTATTGATTCATGTTTACCTATATTAGGAAGGGATAAACTTCTTTAATATCTAATATTTTACTGTATATATTCCGTAGAATATATAATCTGAAATAATATTAGAGTGTGGCTCGAGAGGAATTGTTGCTGTTCGAATTGTTCGGATTGTTGTTGTTACGGTCTGAAGCTGGATTGTTCGAACCGGAATTGTTGTAGTTGCCTCCGCGTTTAATACGGTTGTTAGTAGAATTCGCCTTACAGTTTATCCCTATGTGTTATTTTCTTTAATTTTAAATATAATTGTTTAAATAACTTTATATTTCAAATAATTTTAATTCTAAATTCTTCGTATTTGCTATTTTCAAGTAACCTAAATGTCCTGCTAAATATCTTTTTGCATCTTTACTAGTCATTCTTCCATTTTTAATTTCATATCTTAAGTATTTTATTTTCTTTTTTAATTTTTTCTTGCCTTTATCTCTTATTTTTAGTCTATACTCATTTATTTTATATCCACAGTAGTTTACCCCTTGCGAGCTTTTAAATATTTGTGTTTTGCTATTAAGTTCTAAGTGTAAATTTTCCTTTAAGAACTCTTGTATTTTTTCTAATGCTTGTATAGCTTCTGGCTTTGTTTTTACTAATATAATACTATCATCCATGAAACGACTATAATATTTAATATGTAGCTCTTTTTTTATATACCAATCCATTTCATTCAGATATATGTTTCCAAACATCTGTGAACTGTAATTACCGTATTTCTATGCTAACTTTACGTTCTTGTATATATAAAATTTGTGTAATTAAATTCATAACATCTTTATCTAATATATTTCTTTTAAGAATGTTTAGTAAAATTTCTTTATCTATGTTATTAAAGAATTTTTTAACATCCATTTTTAGTATATAATAATTATTCCATATTCTTTTACAATGTTTCATCATATTTTGTAAGTCTAAGCAAGCTTGGTGCATACCTCTTCCTTCTATGCAAGCATATGATGTATTTATAAATTTTGGTATATATAATTGTTTTATAAAATTATCTACTAGCCACCTATTAACTATTCTGTCAATATATTTTGCTTTTTCAATTTTTCGAAGTTTTGGCTCATAAACATAAAAAGATGTATACATACTTGGTTTATATGTTTTATTCTTTAACTCATCTAGCAAGTTAAGTATATATTCTTCTGCTTTTAAATTAAATAATATTATTTCTTTTCTATGTCCCTTAGATTTTTTACTAAATTTATGTGCTTCCATTAACTTGTCATATGTAAGACATGAATTCCATTTATTTCTTAGTGTCTTTGGCATAATATTTTATTAACCCTCCGAGTATTCTTCCTATTTCTAGTAATAATTCAAATGCTATTTTATACTTTTTCTCATCAATCCATCTGTTGTTTTTCATTATTCTTAAGTAAACTCTTTGACAATTTATTTTTGCATCAATACTATTTAAATAGTATAATTTTCTGCTTTTTTCTAATTTTTGTATATATAAAATATTTTCTAAAGTTTGATACATTGATGATTTATATTCATTTCCAATGCTAAATTTTTCTGTTCTAGGAAGTTTCAGCAACAAATTTAATATATATTCAACATATTTTTCATATTTTGGTATTAATTGCAGTTCCTTTTCCACCTTTGCTCCTTTCAGCCAATATTTTATATATATCATCTTCCTTCATGCTTCGCCAAGGGTTATAACTTTTGCATTTAGTGCAATCTAGGCAATTACGTTTTTCCTTATTATCTTTACCTACAAAATTATATACTTTCGCTATTTGTGAGTTATTTTTTGTGTAATCATATATTGAAAAACTATAACCTTCCTTTTCCATTAAATCAACATACTTCATTATTACTGTTACTGGTATTCCTACCTTACATAAATTATTTTTTTGACATGTTATTTTTAGTTTTAATAACTTATTTAACATTATAGCATCTTTTCCAAGTGCCACAAAAAATGCTCCACATTTTACTATTATTATTTTGTTTGGTTCTTTTTGTTGTAATTCTTGTATTATTTCTATATATTTCATATTTCTTTCCTACCTTTCTTTTTTAGACTAGCCTTATTTTTTGAAAAAAAATAAGGACTAGTCCGGTAGGACTAGTCCGGTAGGACTAGTCCGGTAGGACTAGTCCGG
>CAKNJR010000032.1 GCA_930986425.1 uncultured Clostridium sp.
CAAAAAAATTAGATGTAAACTCTATTATTTACATCTAAAAGTATACATGTAATTTGTTTTTGAATATATTATCATAAAAGCAAGTGCTTATCAACTAACCACCTGCTCAACTTTATTATTCCCATTTAAAGAATTTAACTGATATTACAATACACACTACAAAAATTAAAATCATAAGAATAATAGGAAATATTATATTGTCTATTGGTAATCCAAGCGTTGAAGCCTTTAAAATTTTAATTCCTTGTGTTAATGGTAATATATCTACTATTTTTTGCATTATTCCTGGCATAACTTCATAAGGAAGTGTTGCTCCAGAAAAAATTAGCATTGGAAAATATAAAATGCTTGCTATGCTTCCTGCTGATTTACTATTTTTAGCAATTCCTCCTACCATCAGTCCAATACTAAACATTGATAACATTACTAAAAAATATGTACCTAAAAATTGAAGTATATTTCCTTTTATACTAAAATTCCAAAACACTTTTGCTACAATAAATATCAAAGCTAAAGATATTACAGAATATATCATATAAATAATTAATTGAACTGCTAAAAGCATAACTGGACTAGCTGGTGTAACTTTTAATCGCTTTAATATTTTTTGTTCTCTATATCCAGATAGAACTAAAGGCAATCCCATTAAACCTCCTGCACATATTGCTATTGTTGATATTGCTCCAAAGGATTGGTCTAAAAATGTATAGTCAGCTCCCTCAAAAGCTGGATTATTACCATTTATAATTCCTATTAATACCAAGATTACTACAGGCAAACATATTGCAAAAATAAACATATCTATCCCTCTAAATGATAATTTTAATTCTGTTTTCAAAAATGTGCTAAATGCCTTCATTTGATTCCTCCTCTCCTGAATACCAAAGATATGTATCTTCTAATTTTTCATAAGGACTTTGTTTTATTGCCTCTTGTACTGTTCCATAAAAACATATCTTCCCATTTTTTAAAATGGCTATTTTATCACATAATTTTTCTACTTCATCCATATAATGTGATACCAAAAATATAGCAATTCCTTGATTTTTCAGTTTTTGTAATGCTTTCCAAACTTCTCGTCTTGCTTTCGGATCTAGTCCTGTTGTTAGTTCGTCTAAAAACATTACTTTTGGATTTGGAATAAGTGCTAAAACAATAAATAGCTTTTGTTTCTGTCCTCCTGATAATTCACTAATCGGACTATTCGTCTTTTCGTATATTCCAAATGTTTTTAATAATTCTTTATAATTCAATGCCTCTTTATAAAGTGATTCTGTTTCTTCGCATAGCTCGTAAACTAGCATTTTATCTGGATATTTTGTTTCTTGAAATTGTACCCCTACCTTTTCAAACAACTTTTTTCTTTCTTTTATAGGATTCATTCCCAATAAAGCAACCGTACCACTATCTATATTTTTAGTTCCTAAAATACAATCAATTAGTGTACTTTTTCCTGCTCCATTTGCACCTAATAGCCCAAATATTTCTCCATTTTTAACAGAAATACTTACATTATTTAAAACCTGATGATTATTGAACGATTTTTTTAAGTTTTTTACTTCAATCACATTTTCCATATATTCTTTCCTCCTTTCCTACAAAATAATAACACCAAGACAAAGTCTGGTGTTAAACTGGAGGGTTTATTTTTTTCATCTTTTTTATTTGAATAATCATTTTATTACATTCATCTTTTGCATTTGTTAGTGAAGTTAATAGTTTATCACATACAGAAACAATATCTTCATTCTCTTTTGGTGTATCAATTATATGTTTTATATCTACATTATTTTCATTATCTAGATTTCCTAAAAGCCTTAATATTGCAGATAATGAAAAATTTGCACACCTTAACGAACGAATAATTTTTATTCTTTTTATATCATCTTCATTATATATTCTATAACCGTTTTCTTTCCTTTTTATTCTTAAAAGACCATTTAATTCCCAATTTCTTAATGTATCTATTGTCAATTCTAAATAATCAGCAACTTGCTTTCTTGTATATGTTTTAGAATATTCTGCAATTTCTTTTAAAAAATTATTTTCTACAATTTCTATTGCTTCTGCTGCATTTTTTTCTTCTTTATTTATACTTTCTAAATGTATTCTAGCAAGTTCTAATGCTTCATTATACTTTCCTTTGGCTGATGCTTTTATAATGTCAATCACTTGCTTTCTTAGTCCGTTTTGTAATAATTCACTTTTTAAGCCTATTCTTATTAGTTTTAATTGTTCAAAATGAATCTGATTATATGTTCTATATCCATTTTCCTTTCTTGGAATTTTTGGTAAAAATTCAATATCTTCATAAAATCGTACTGTATTAGGGTGTATATTAAATTCCTTTGCCATTTCAGAAGTATTATATTCTTTCATCTTTTCTCCCTTATAACTTACTATTTGTTTACTAAAAATTCCTTTATTATTTCTGCAAATTTATCAGGTGCATCAATATTTAATTCATGTCCTGCATTTTTTATTATTTTTAATTCGCTATTTTTTATATATTCATTTAATTTCTTTGCACCTTCTATGGTTGCAGAATCTTTTTCTCCACATACAACTATTGTAGGACATTTTAATTTTGATATTTTTTCTTCTATATTTAATTCTGCCATAGAGTTAGTTAATTGTATAAAATTTTCTTTTGAAATCCCAATGTTGTCAAAAGTTCTTTTAGGCATAAACTTAAATATAAAATTTTGTATTTTAAATAATTTTTTTGGTATCTCATAAGGTACTGCACAAATGATAATAGAATTTACTTTTTCAGGATGTAATGTTGCATAATCAATAGCAAGTATTCCACCTAATGAAAGACCAACTAAATTTAATTTATCACTAAATGAATTACAATAGTCTACAAATGCTGTAAATAAATTTTCATAAGTTAATTGATAGTTTTTAGCAATTTTAAACAGATTAGGTGTTTCAACATTTATATTATCTTGATTTAATATTCCTTTTACTCTATCCCAGCTTTTATCTGTTTGACCTAGTCCGTGAACTAAAATATTTATCATTTTTAATCTCCTATATCAGTTACTATTTTAATGTTTCATATATTTTAAGTAACCTTAAAATCAAATAGTCCATCTGTTCTGTATCATTTCCTTTAGCAAGTTCTTTTTTTCTTTTTCTATCTAGAGCATTTAATATAACTCCTAGATCATATCTATCAGCTTTCATTTTATTTTTTAATTTTCCTATGGCTTCATTAACAACATCTGTGTATTTATTTTCTTGTATTAATCCTGTCCTTAATTCGTTTAACGCATATAAGATTATTCTTTGTTCTTCATTAGATAATTCAATTTTTACTTTCTTTTTTAACATTACAAATTTCCCCATTAATTATTTTTATCTTACAAAAAAATTATACCATAAGAATTTCAAATTAACAACGCTCTGGAGATTTTTTATTAGTCTGTTTTTCTTCTTTTTCTTCTTGCTCATCTCCTAACATTTCATGATCATTATCATTTATTTTTAGTTCTGCATTTATTTTGTCTAGTTTTTGTAATTTTTCTTTTAATTCTTGTTCTTTTGGAAATTCTTTTTGTATTTCTTGTTTTGCATTTTCTAATTGAAACATTGTATTATCTAGCTTTTCTCTTTCTGTTGGTATATCTTTAGCTATATTTTCTAAACAATTATTTATTCTAGTTATATTACCATTTATATCAGTTCCTAAATCTATCAAATAACTAAACTTATTTTTTAGTTTAAGCTTAATATTTTTTGAAAAAGAATCAAAACTAACAGTCATATTAAAGCCTCTATATTCTCCAATATCTTTTTCTTCCATACTTTTTAAATTTTGTACACACTCTAATAATTTTTTACCTGCGTCTTGCTTTTCAGAATATATAATACCTTCTATTTTCATAGGAGAGAATCCATCTTTATTAGGTTTGGTATATTCTTCTAATTTTACTGTATCTTCTTCCATTGCAGCTATTTTATTATTTAGTCTTGCTATTTCCTCTGGAAAATATTTTATAACTTTATCTTGCAAAGAATATCTTTGATTCATAAATTCTTGTTTCAATAATTTTAGTTTTGAAACTTCTGTATCTAGTGTTGTTTTTTCCAAAATTAATGGATTTCCTGTGGCTAGTGCCTTGATTTCACCATAAGTTAGAGCCTTATCGTCAATATCTTCCATTGTTCTTGCTGGAGTCTTTGATGTCATTATTTGAGATATAAACTTTTGCTTTTGTTCTACTAATTGGTACATATAACTATCAAATGTTTTCTCTGTTACATAGTAATAAACATATACATTTTTATTATCATTATGCTGTCTAATCATTCTACCATTTCGTTGCGTTAAGTCTGATGGTTTCCATGCACAATCTAAATGATGAGTTGCAATTAATTTATTTTGAACATTCGTACCTGCTCCCATCTTTTGTGTTGATCCCATAAGCACTCTTACTGTTCCTTGTCTTACTTTACTAAATAATTCTTTCTTTTTTACTTCTGTATCTGCCTCATGAATAAAAGCTATTTCATTAGGCGGTATTCCCTTTTGAATTAGCTTTTTCTTTAATTCATTATATACATCTGTAAATTCTTCTTTTTCATAGCCTTTTAAATCTTTAGGAGTAGATAAATCGCAAAATACTAACTGAGTAGATTTTTTATCTTGATTTTCATTCCATATTTTATATATATTATCTGCACAAGAATTAACTTTACTACTTTCCTCATCTGGTAATAAAGGATTCATAAGTCTTTGGTCTAAAGCAAGTTTTCTTCCTTCATTAGTAATTTTCAGCATATTATCTTGTGTTGCATCTACTGCTCCATTTCTAATATTTTCTGCTCTTTCTCCTAATTGTTGCACCATTTCTTGTTGTATTTCACTTGGTCTTACTACTACATTTATATTTTCAAAAGCTGGTGTTGGTAAGTTTAAAGTGTCAGCTGTTTGAATATCAGCTATTTCTTTAAACATTGACATTAACTCTGGTAAATTATGAAATTTAGCAAATCTAGTTTTTGCTCTATATCCAGTTCCGCTCTGGTGCTAATTCTATCGCTGTTACTGTTTCTCCAAATGTACTAGCCCAATTATCAAAATGGTCAAGTCCGTTCTTCTTTAATTCATCATATTGCAAATATCTTTGCATAGTGTACAACTCTGCCATACTGTTTGAAACTGGTGTTCCTGTCGCAAATACTGTCCCTTTTCCATTTGTAATCTCATCTAAATATCTACATTTCATAAATAAATCAGTAGATTTTTGAGCCTCTGTTTGAGCAATACCACCTACATTACGCATTTTAGTATATAAAAATAAGTTTTTGTAGTTATGAGCCTCATCTACGAATAGCTTGTCAACTCCTAATTCTTCAAAGGTTACTACATCATCTTTTCTCTCTTGTTTATTTAACTTTTCAAGTCTTGTTTCTAAAGATCTTTTTGTTTTTTCTAATTGCTTAATTGTATAGTATTCTCCTTTATTAGCTTTTTCTTCAGCAATTCCATTAGTTATATCATTTATTTGTTCTTGTAATATAGTTTTTTGCCTTTCTACTGACATAGGTATTTTTTCAAATTGACTATGTCCAATGATAATTGCATCATATCCACCTGTGGAAATTCGACTACAAAATTTCTTTCTATTTTTTGTTTCAAAGTCCTTTTTAGTAGCAACTAAAATATTTGCACTTGGGTATAAATCTAAAAATTCTGATGCAAATTGCTCTATTATATGGTTAGGAACTACAAAAAGAGATTTATTACATAACCCTAATCTTTTTGACTCCATTGCACTTGCCACCATTTCGTAAGTTTTTCCTGCTCCAACTTCATGAGCTAACAAGACATTTTTTCCATAAAGTACATGAGCGACAGCATTTAATTGATGAGGTCTTAGTTTCTTTTCTGGATTCATTCCTACAAAATCTATATGTGATCCATCATATTCACGAGGTCTTATTGAGTTAAATTTATCATTATAAAGTCTTACTAATTTATTTCTTCTATCTGGATCTTCCCATATCCAATTTAAAAAGGCTTCTTTTATTGCGTCTTGCTTATTTGAGGCAATAGCTGTTTCTTTTTTGTTTAATACTCTTTGCTTTCTTCCCTCATCATCTATAATAGTGTCAAATACTTTAACATCTTTTAAATTAAGTGTTTGCTCTATAATTTTATATGCATTTATTCTTGTTGTACCATAAGTAGAATATGCTTTTACATTATCTCTATCTTCACTTTTTCCTTCTATGTACCATTCGGAAGTTATATTTGAATATTTAACATGAATGTCCCATCTATTATATCTTGGTGTTTCGAGTAGTTCAAAAATAAATTCTCTAATTACTTCTGCTGGAATCCATGTAGAGCCTAATTTCACACCTATTTCACTTGCCCCTAAATCCTTAGGTATGACCTCTTTTAATTTTTCTACATTTATATTGAAACTAGAATCTTCTTTTGCAAATTCTTCTGCTATTTTTAGCTTTTCTCTAACATTACCAGACAAATATTCATCAGCTGTTACCCAATTATTAGGATTACCTCTATCTGGAACTCTAAATATAACTCCTTGTAAATTTTCTACAATTTTTTCTATATCTATTCCACATAGATTATGCATATAATCTAAATCAACTTTTGCTTTTTCTTTTATAGATATAATAAGTGCTTCATCTGCTGTATCTACCTTTGTTATTTGTCTTTTAGCTTTTATAGTTCTTTTACTGAACATATCTGCTTTTCCAACAAACTTACCTTCTCCATCTAATTTTTCAAGTGAGCATAATAAGAAGAAACTACTATCGTTTGAAAAAGCATTTTCATTAGCTCGTGAATTAATCAATCCATATTCTTTAGTAAATCTATCGTATAGTTCATTCAACTTGTTTTGAGCAATATGTATATACTCATCAGAACGATCTTTTAATTGAAAATCTATTAATTCTCTAACTTGTTCTCTTAAGGCAATTAATCCTTTTATTCTATTTTGATTAGTTAATGGTAAATTATCTTGCAAAT
>CAKNJR010000033.1 GCA_930986425.1 uncultured Clostridium sp.
ATGAAACCATTGGCATAGAACATTAGCAAATTAAAAATAAATCTTAATAAATACTAAAAACTCTTAATATGTTGCAAATAGAGAGTTACAGACAATACAAAAAGAATAGTGAAATCTAATAGAAACGAATGAATTTTAATAAATTTATTCTGGTAGCTGTAAAATAGCTGTAAAAATTTAAATAGATTTAAAGGCTTTTAAAGAGTTTTTATAAGTTAATAACTGTAATAAATACAAAATAAAAATAGGAAATGTAGTTATTGAAATAATATCTAACATATAGAAGTTAATTTAGAAATAAGTTAACTTCTTTTTATTTGCCTCTAAAATAATTTTAAGGAGGTAAAAGTAGATGAAAAAAACAATTTATGATTTTGAAAGAAAATACGAAGTTCAAGATGAACTTTTAAATGAGGGAGCTTTAGAAGGGCTTGATGAGAGAACATTGCACGAAACAATAAAGGCGATGCTAATAAATACAATTAAGGATTGTATTAAATATGAAAATTATATGGATCCAGATATGGATACAATAAGAAATCTTCTATTTAAAGAAAATAAAACAGAAGAAGATATGAGAAAAATAAAAATGGCACAAGATAGATTAAGAAACTCTTTACATTTTGCTCAAATTTCTGAAGATAGTCTATATATATTACTACATCAAATGCTATCATCAGATGAAATAAAACATTGTTTTAAACAAGAAATTCCAGAAATGTCTAGAAATTTATATTATATGGTAGATTTAGAAGAAGAAATAGCAGAAACTCTGACTTTGATTTTTGAAGAACTTTATGAAGCACCAAGCTATAAAGACATTTGCATTACTATAAATGAAAACATTAAAGATTTTGTAGAAAATGCAGAGGAATATGTAGAAGATATACAAAATCACGAGTTATATGAGCAGTTTGTTAGTTTTAGAAATAGTATAAAAAATGAAGAAAAGGAGAATATCAATGAGTGAAATAATTGCAATAGCAAATCAGAAAGGTGGTGTAGGAAAAACTACAACCACTTTTTCTTTGGGTGTTGCTTTAAGAAAGCAAGGTAAGAAAGTTTTACTCATTGATGCAGATCCTCAAGGAGATTTAACTACTTGTATGGGATACTATGACCAAGAAAAATTGCAAAATACCATTGCTACTTTGATGTCTGATACAATATATGATAATGAAATTAATGCTGAAAAGGCTATTCTCCATCATAAAGAGGGAATAGATTTAATTCCTGCTAATTTAGATTTATCAGCAATAGAATTTTCACTTGTAAATGCGATGAGTAGAGAGTTCACACTTAAAAACTCAATAAGAGATATAAAAGATAATTATGATTATATCTTAATTGATTGTATGCCTAGTTTAGGAATGATAACAATAAATGCCCTAGCTTGTAGTGATAAAATTATAATTCCAGTTCAAGGAGAATACTTAGCAGCAAAAGGAATGGGACATTTATTAAAAACTGTAAGTAGAATTCATAAACAAATAAATCCTAATTTAAAAATAGGTGGAGTATTGCTAACCCTTGTAGATAAGAGAACAAATCTATCTAAAGAAGTTAGAAATACCATAAATGAAAACTATGGGCAATTTGTAAAGATATATAATACAGAAATTCCAAAAGCTATCAATACGGCAAAGTCAACTTCTACTGGTAAAAGTATTTTTGAGTTTGATAAAAATAGTCCAGTAGCTTTAAGTTATAAAGAATTAGCAAAGGAGGTTTTAGATGATGAAAGAGCAAGAACAAAAAATGAAACTTCCAAAGTTAGATGATCTATTTACAAGTCAAGCTCAAAGAGATTATGAAAGAGCAGAAAAGGTAGAAGAAATTGATATTAGTAAAATATCAGATTTTCCAAATCATCCTTTTAAAGTAAAAGACGATGATAAAATGGAAGAAATGGTAAAAAGTATAAAACAATATGGAGTTATATTGCCTGTAATTGTAAGACCAAAAGATGATGGAACTTATGAAATGATTTCTGGACATAGACGAAAAAGAGCTTGCGAGTTGGCAGGAGTAAAACAAATAAGAACTATTGTTAAAGATTTATCAGATGATGAAGCAACAATTCTCATGGTAGACAGCAATATACAAAGAGAAGAAATATTGCCTAGTGAAAAAGCGTTTGCCTATAAAATAAAACTTGAAGCAATGCGACACCAAGGTAAAAATATTGATATTGATGAAAGTGAAACTTCGGCACCAATGGTGCAGAAGTTGACCTCGAGAGAAATATTAGGCAATGAAGTTGGAGAAAGTAGAGAAAACATAAGAAGATATATTCGTCTAACACATCTTATTCCAGAACTTTTAGAACAAGTAGATTTAAAAAGAATTGCATTTAGACCAGCAGTAGAACTTTCTTATTTAAGTGAAGATAATCAATATGTAGTACAAAATATATTTGAGTTTGATGAAGTGACACCCTCATTAAGTCAAGCAATAAGATTAAAAAAACTTGAACAGGAGGGAAAATTAACAGAAGAAAAAATAGAAGAAATTTTAGGACAAGAAAAACCTAACCAGAAAGAATTTATAAAAATACACAATGAAAGAATAGATAAATATATACCACAAAGAATAAAGGAAACTGGCAAAGTAGAAGATTTTATTATTCAATGTGTGGAAGAACATAACAAGAGAGAAAGAT
>CAKNJR010000034.1 GCA_930986425.1 uncultured Clostridium sp.
GTACCTGAGTCTGTCTATTTTCAAGTATTTCATAAATTCTGTCCGGATGTCAGTTACTATGCTAAACTACCGAACTTTAATATTTTCAAAAATGTTCCGTCCCCAACTGAAAATTTTATATTGTTAGCTCTGCCTTTGATGTAAAGTTTTCTCTTACCAGTAGCTTTAATGGTTTGTTTTCTTCTTTTTCCAATTTTGGGTCTTTTTGTATTATTTCAATTGCTAATGCTTGTACTTCTTTTAGCTCGTTCATATCTTGGAACAAGTTAGCTATTTTAAATTCTGGAAGGCCATGTTGTTTTGTTCCAAAGAATTCGCCTGAACCTCTTAACTCCAAATCTTTTTCTGCAATGACAAATCCATTATCTGTCTTTGTCATTGTTTCCATTCTTTGTCTTGTTATATCACTTCCACCATTATATTTTAGAATGCAATATGAAGCATATTCGCCTCTTCCTACTCTTCCTCTTAATTGGTGAAGTTGTGCTAGTCCAAATCTTTCGGCATTTTCTATTACCATTACACTTGCATTTGGTACGTCTACCCCAACTTCGATTACTGTTGTTGATATAAGTATTTGTATTTCTCCATTTTTAAATCTTGTCATTATTTCGTCTTTATCTTTTGACTTCATTTTTCCATGCAAATATTCTACTGTAAAATCTTTGAATACTTCGTTTTTATATTTTTCATAAATTTCTGTTACTGCTTTTAAATTAGCTGTACTTTCATCTTCTCCTTCTTCAACTAGAGGACAAACTATATATGCTTGTCTTCCATTTGACACTTGCTCTTTTATGAAATTATTTACTCTTTCTTCATATCTTTTACTTACTGCATATGTTTCTACTTTTTTTCTATTAGGTGGTAATTCATCTATTATTGATATGTCCAAATCTCCATATAAAATAAGTGCTAATGTTCTAGGTATTGGTGTTGCGGTCATTACTAGTACATCTGGGTTGTCTCCTTTTGCTACTATTTTTGCTCTTTGCTTTACACCAAATCTGTGTTGCTCATCTGTTACAACTAGTCCTAGTTTTTTGAATACTACATTTTCTTCAAGAAGTGCATGAGTACCTATTAATATATCTACTTCTCCGTTTTCTACTTTTTCTAGTACTTCTCTTTTTCTTTTGGCTGTCATTCCACCTACTAGTTCCTCACAAACTATACCATATTGCTCGAGTGTTCTTTTATAGTTTTGAACATGTTGTTTTGCTAAAATCATGGTTGGTGCTAAAACAGCTACTTGATATCCACTTTTTACAGCTTTATATGCTGCTACCATTGATACTACTGTTTTTCCTGAGCCAACATCGCCTTGAAGTAGTCTATTCATTGGCTTTTCATTTTCCATATCTTTGTTTATATCTTCTAATACTCTTAATTGCGCTTTTGTTAATTTAAAAGGTAAATTGTTTATTACATCTGACATTTGCACATTTTCATCATATTTTATACCTTTGACTTGCTCACTATTTTCATTCTTTAATGCTAGCAAACCTAATTGCATTGACAAAAGCTCATCAAATACTAATCTTTTTCTAGCTTTATTAAAATTTTGAAAGTTTTGTGGGAAATGGATTTCGCGTGTTGCTGTGTTTATGTCCATTAAGTTATATTCATTGATTAAATATTCTGGTAATACCTCTGGTAATTCATTATTTACTAGTTTTATTCCATTTTCTATTATTTGTCTTATATTATTTTGAGATAATGAATTTGTTAAAGGATATAGAGGTATTATTTTTCCTGTATTTTTGTTTTTTTCTATGCTGTCATATGTGGGACTGTTTAATTCTATTACACCATTTTTTATAGTTACTTTTCCATAAAATCTATATTTTTGTCCTTTTTTTATCTTGTCTTTTACATATGGTTGGTTAAACCAAGTTACAACACAGTTGTCTGTATCATCTTTTATTAATAACTTTTCTAAACTTCTATTTCTATTTATGTATCTTACATTTACTTCTGTTAATGCAACCGCTTCAATCGTATATTTTTCGCCATCTTTTGCATCTCTTAATTTTGTTATGGCACTTCTATCTTCATAATCTCTTGGATAATATGTAATTAAGTCTTTTAATGTAAATATGTTTAATTTATTTAATAGTTTTACTCTATTAGGTCCAACTCCTTTTACATATTTTACATCTTTCTTTAAATCTATCATGGATTTTCCTCAAACTTTCGTTAATTTATTTGTTATATATTAAATTTTTTTCTTTATCTTTTTATGTCTATTTTTATGATATTTTATCACACGAACATTGGTTTGTAAAGAAAATTTAAGTAATTTCTTGTTTCGGAAACATTTTTATGGTATAATAATGCTGTAGGAGGTTTTATAATGTTTTCTTATTTAAAAAGTCTACTATTAACTATATGCATTTGTTGCAATAAAAATCTTAAAAGTGAAATTATTAATGGCTTACATGTAGATATTAATAATTGCATTAGCGAAGATGAAATAAATTAGTAAAAATGGTTAGTTTCAAAAGTAAATTCCACTTTTGACTGAATTTACTATAACAAAAGAAA